>NZ_JANJGQ010000059.1:0-1577 GCF_030847595.1 Pseudoalteromonas sp. 20-92 | reverse complement strand
TTTACGCCATTGCCGCCAGTAGCACATTTTTATCCTACGGCGGATCCAATGATCTAAATCCACCGTTAACTGATAAGCGTTGGCTATTAGGTAATAGTGTCCCCAGCCACGTGAATACTGCGTGAGTTTATGAATTTGTAGGGTCATTGAGATCCCCCAGTTGCGGTTAGTGAGTTCTCTTACACTTGCTTTAAATTTCTTTAGCGGAATATTACAGTGAACAAAGGCATGAATAAATTGACCTTAAGGGGTCAAGCGAAAGTGAATGCCTTTAGTTTATGCTGCGGCAACTGTATTGCCTTGTTCATAATATAGAAAAGCTGCAAAACACGATGCATTAAGAAGGGGGAGCCCTTTTACTCTAAATAAAAGCCACTCAAACACCCGTAATCCCTTCCAAAACGCCAATTAAAACAATATCAAACACTTCAATATTCTGCGTAAAAATACAGTAATCAATTGAACCAAAATAGGAACTCAGCTATGGTTGATTCATCAATAAAAATAAATAAAAAACGAGTTAATCTACAGGCTCGTTAGCATTGTCACATTTTAAATTGGGAATTGAGTATGACTGATGGAACTTTAGAAAAATTTAAATATAGAAGTGGTGCTCTATTTGCCACTTTAGTGCTTTTAATATTGGGTCTTGGGCTCTTGGTTTTGTATGCCTTCTCCGACAATAAATCATCAATAGAAGCATCGGTACTATCTCAATTATCTTCGGTATTTTTAATTGGAGGTGTTTGGGGTGGAATATACGAGTTGATACTCCGGCAGGAGTTCATAAAAGTTTTGGAAAAGAACTCCGATAAAATATTAAATAGACTATCAGCTATAGACCATGAGGAAGAGATTGGATTAACGCATTCTTTCGGATCGTCGGGTGCATACGATTACGGAGATATAATAAAAAACTCAGAAGTTCTGCGGGTTGTTTTGAATGATGGTAGAACTTGGATTTCCAATAATCTCCGGCATTTAGAGGAGCGATTTAAAGATGAGAAGAAGAAAACAACAATATTTCTTCAACACCCGGACTCAAATATGGTTGAGATTATCTGTAAGAAAGTCGGAAGTGATGAAAGTAGCTTTAGAATTAAAATCAGAGAATCAATAAAAATGATTCAAGAGATTTCTACAAAAGGTGATCACATTAGAATAGTTGGACACCACTACTTTAACCCCCAATCTACATTTTTAAGTGAGCACAGGGCGGTTGTCACCCCATACTTCTATTCAAAAGCGAGAAAGACACCGCCTGTTCTTTGTTTCAAAAAAACATCTACAGATTGCTATTATTCTAGGCTTCGTCAGGATTTAAAGGCATTGGAGGCTGACTGTGAAGACTTGTGGGATTACGAATAATGCTAACAATGCGGTCAAATACGTCCGCTGCGCTCCCCCGGACTCGCTATTGCTCGCCGTTTACTGCGGCGTTGGTGCGTCAAGCTAAGCTTGATCCATCTTGCAGGGTGCAAGTCCCTGTCGGGCAAGGTCTAACTAACCTCCTGTATCGAGTGTTGCGCCTTTGGCGGAGTGTGGGATTAGCAATTGCTTTTCAGTTATGAGGATAG
>NZ_JANJGQ010000058.1:0-1626 GCF_030847595.1 Pseudoalteromonas sp. 20-92 | reverse complement strand
AAAAAACAATGGTAGCAGTACCATTGAGTGCCATTTAGTTAACTCTTATGAGTTGATTGATTGGTATCTACTTTAGTATTCAATATTGACTTCTGGCGAAGTTAAACTGTCACAAAACAAAGACCCGTTTGGGTTGTATGGTTAAGTGACTAAGCGTACACGGTGGATGCCTTGGCAGTTGGAGGCGATGAAGGACGTATTAACTTGCGATAAGCCTAGTCAAGCTAGTAAAAAGCGCTTGAGACTAGGATTTCCGAATGGGGAAACCCACCTGCTTGCAGGTATCGTTAACTGAATACATAGGTTAACGAGGCGAACGCGGAGAACTGAAACATCTAAGTACCCGTAGGAAAAGAAATCAACCGAGATTCCGAAAGTAGCGGCGAGCGAAATCGGAACAGCCCTTAAGCTTATTATGTGTTAATGGAAGGCTGCTGGAAAGCGCCACGATACAGGGTGATAGTCCCGTACATGAAAAGACATTTTAAGTGAAATCGAGTAGGTCGGAGCACGTGAAACTTTGACTGAATATAGGTGGACCATCATCTAAGGCTAAATACTCCCAACTGACCGATAGTGAACCAGTACCGTGAGGGAAAGGCGAAAAGAACCCCTGTGAGGGGAGTGAAATAGAACCTGAAACCGTGTACGTACAAGCAGTAGGAGCCCACTTGTTGGGTGACTGCGTACCTTTTGTATAATGGGTCAGCGACTTATATTTTGTAGCGAGGTTAACCGAATAGGGTAGCCGTAGGGAAACCGAGTCTTAACTGGGCGAATAGTTGCAAGGTATAGACCCGAAACCCGGTGATCTAGCCATGGGCAGGTTGAAGGTTGAGTAACATCAACTGGAGGACCGAACCCACTAACGTTGAAAAGTTAGGGGATGACCTGTGGCTAGGAGTGAAAGGCTAATCAAACCGGGAGATAGCTGGTTCTCCCCGAAATCTATTTAGGTAGAGCCTCGGACGAATACTTACGGGGGTAGAGCACTGTTAAGGCTAGGGGGTCATCCCGACTTACCAACCCTTTGCAAACTCCGAATACCGTAAAGTAATATCCGGGAGACACACGGCGGGTGCTAACGTCCGTCGTGAAGAGGGAAACAACCCAGACCGCCAGCTAAGGTCCCAAAGTCATAGTTAAGTGGGAAACGATGTGGAAAGGCCCAGACAGCCAGGAGGTTGGCTTAGAAGCAGCCATCCTTTAAAGAAAGCGTAATAGCTCACTGGTCGAGTCGGTCTGCGCGGAAGATGTAACGGGGCTAAACTATGCACCGAAGCTGCGGATTCAGAATTTATTCTGAGTGGTAGGGGAGCGTTCTGTAAGCGGTTGAAGGTGTACCGGGAGGTATGCTGGACGTATCAGAAGTGCGAATGCTGACATGAGTAACGATAATGGGAGTGAAAAACTCCCACGCCGGAAGACCAAGGGTTCCTATCCCATGTTAATCAGGGTAGGGTAAGTCGACCCCTAAGGCGAGGCCGAAAGGCGTAGTCGATGGGAAACAGATTAATATTTCTGTACTCGATATAATTGCGATGGGGGGACGGAGCAGGCTAAGCAAGCATAGCGTTGGTAGTCTATGTGAAAGTGAGTAGGGCGTTTGTTTAGGTAAATCCGGAC
>NZ_JANJGQ010000057.1:0-1649 GCF_030847595.1 Pseudoalteromonas sp. 20-92 | reverse complement strand
TCTATGGTGAGAGATGGTGTCATGTGGGATCCTAAAATGGTTTAAAATTAGGAATTGACACCATAGTCACTTGTTAGTTGGCAATTACGCTTTACTTTACTTCTACAAAACCGCCATCATCCTCACTTTTATATTTTAGAAAAGACTCATCAAATTCTTTATCTTCATCGTCACCTAAAGGCCAACCTGCATCAATTAATTTTAAGAAGTCACATAAAGCAACCCAACCAACAACAGTTATTGACTCATCTTTAAGCCACTGTTCGCCATCCCAATCCATATAATCATATGAACCAAAGCCTGTTTTATATCTAGAAGCTACAAAATATAAACCTGGTTGAACAGGGAGTTGATTCTCAATCCACTTTACAGGTATTTTAAACTTACTCATTACTTTACCTTCCTAAACTCTTCAGCTTTTTTAATAACCCAATTCATATAGTCTTTATTTCTACCTTTTTCATGAGCTCCGTCAGCGATAAAATCAATAATATAAAAAGTATTAATACTAGTCGCTCCTTCAGTATAAACAATAACGCTATCGCTAGTCCTAAACTTAACTGATTTAATTTTATCTAAAACATGTACATGCATTAAACCTGCATTTTCAGCCATCGGTTGAGGCCTATGATAAGGAACATCTTTTCCTAAATAATCAACACGCCCACCTGATTTGTATTTCTTAAAATCACTAATTAACGCATCAAGATCTTTATTGTGCTGCCTCTCTGCATTTAATGATGTTTGAACAAATAATGTTATCTTTTTTGGTGTATTCAAGTGAAAATCCTTTTATTTAACTTCTACAAAACTATTAAATCCATCCTCTTTCTGTTTTTTCTTTGATCGCTCAAAGCTATTTTTTACTCTTTCAAGAGATACTTCATGAGGAATAAATTTTTTCTCAATTTTCTTTATGTCTTTTTTAACATTCATAATATTAATCCTTTAATTTACATTTGAAACATTAGGCTCAAAGCCAACTAACGAGCCTGTAGATTAACTCGTTTTTTATTTGTTTTTATTGATGAATCAACCATAGCTGAGTTCCTATTTTGATTCAATTGATTACTGTATTTTTCATAGAATATAAAAGCTGGTTTGGTATTGTTTTAACTGGCGTTTTGGAAGGAGTTACGGGTGTTTCAGTGGCTTTATTTTGGCTTAAAAGGGGTTGCCTCTCTTAATGCATCGTGTTTTGCAGCTTTTCTATATTATGAACAAGGCAATACAGTTGCCATTGGGCGTTCACTTTCGCTTGGCTGTGTAAGGTCAATTTATTCATGCCTTTATTCACTGTAATATTCCGCTTTTTATTTAAAGGAAAGCAGGTTCAATAAAGCCGAATCGTTTGCCATTCTTTAATAAACAGCTGTCGTCGTCCGATTGGGCTATCTATTTTCATTTTCACCTTATTAACATAGTTCAGCTTTTTGCGTGATTCCTTATTTATAATAATGCACTCTTCATGCTGTTTTTGTTGGCTTTTTTCGTAATAATTAGGATGGCTGCCATCCTAATCTTCCACAGTTCCACGAACAGGCGCTAAAGAAATTTAAAGCAAATGTAAGGGAACTCACTAACCGCAACTGGGGGATCTCAATGACCCTACAAATTCATAAACTCACGCAGTATTCACGTGGCTGGGG
>NZ_JANJGQ010000056.1:0-1738 GCF_030847595.1 Pseudoalteromonas sp. 20-92 | reverse complement strand
ATGTGAATTCAAGTTCATTTGTAGTATCTCCTCTGGTTAAGATGTTCAGGCCTTCACCGTGTCCCTTCCATTACGATGGGCGTTTGGCTACTATGCCGTCTGCTGACTTCTGATAAATCACTCTAGCGATTACTCGATAAAGCGCGTCTAAACTAACGCTTGTTTACTGCTATTTCGCTCGCTGTAGGTCGCAGCAACCAGAGCGCCAAGGGTTGAAAGACCAGCCCCTAACTGGTAATCTCCAAGCGTTAGCGCGGATGCGTGTTTATCAGATCTCCCCGAATAAGGTGCATCGACTTTCTCTGCACAACTGCATCATTTACGGTGGCCGTTAGATCACATGACTTCGCTATCTTGTGCTAGCTCGTCTCCAGCCTACGCCTCATATGATGTTTTTGTTCATCAGCTCACAGATTTGCTAGCGGCTTCCTCCAGACTATCCCTCGCGATTTAGCCCTTGCCATTTGCGAGTGTCTATTGTTTAATAACAGTATGTTATTTAAACGGTGATCTTCCTACAGAGGACTTTCACCTCATAAGTCAATGCCATGTCGGGCGTACACAAGGCACTTAAACGGAACAAAAACAGTGGGTTACGTTTCGCTTCGCTCCACATTTTAACCCACTATTTTAGTCCGCTTAGTGCGGCGTTAGTTTTACATGAAGTTTGTCAAATATATTGTCGTATTTTTAGTAGTTGCTTATGCTGCAATTACAGTATTTGTAAATTATATGGGAGATTTTTCGTATTCTAATAATGGCGGCTATGTTTCTGCGTCTGAATGTTCTTCACCAGAAAGCCAAGCTGCAATTTTGTATTGCGGGGAACTTCACTGTTTAAATATTATGAAACTGGACAAGTTAATAAGCTCTAGTGAGGATGTTAACTTAAAAGGCACAAGGCACAGTTTTAGTAATCAACCGGATAAAGTAGAAATAATATTTATAAATCGCACTAATAACAAAACAATACAGTGTAATTTAAATAGATCAGCGGTTATCGATGTAGCTTACGTCGCAGAGTAAACCTAACAAGTCTGTACGTAGATTAACAATGACACCCATCCTAAATTTTGCTCTTTTCAAAATTTAGGACTACGTTTTAGTTAGTGCAAAAAACGAGCAGGGTGTCTTATGGCAATTGCAAGAAAGCGTCAAGTAAGTTTGGTTGATACAAAATACTATCACTGTATTTCACGCTGTGTTCGTCGTGCATTTTTATGTGGAGAAGACAGTTTTACTGGTCAATCTTACGAGCATCGACGAGGCTGGGTTGAAAATAAGCTGCTTGAATTAGCTAAAGTATTTTGTATTGATGTATGTGCTTATGCCGTTATGAGTAACCACACTCATTTAGTGCTGTATGTTGATGATAAAAAAGCGAATCGATTAAATGATAAAGCGATTATTATCCGCTTGCATAAGCTCTGTAAAGGTACTGTGCTTACGCAAAAATACATACAGGGCACAAAATTAACAATGACACCCATCCTAAATTTTGCTCTTTTCAAAATAAAAGACTACGTTTTGATTAGTGCAAAAAATAAGCAGGGTGTCTTATGGCAATCGCAAGAAAGCGTCAAGTAAGTTTGGTTGATACAAAATACTACCATTGTATTTCACGGTGTGTTCGTCGTGCATTTTTGTGTGGTGAAGACCATTTTACTGGGAAGTCTTACGAGCATCGTAGAGGCTGGGTTGAAGATAAACTACTTGAATTAGCTAAAGTATTTTGTAT
>NZ_JANJGQ010000055.1:0-1926 GCF_030847595.1 Pseudoalteromonas sp. 20-92 | reverse complement strand
ACATGGGGATGCTCCTTAAAAAAGGAGTATAAGATCATACTTTTAAGTCAAGGTAAAGTTCGTGATCTTGCCCTGGGGTATTACGACTTTTAGTTTATCTGGTCTCATACTTTATTCTATCGACGCTTACCGACATATTAACCGTAAGTCCTTTAAAAAAATCAATGTTAAAAGTGGTGAAATTGAACTCGGAGAGCAAAACGAAAGCTCCATTTTAAATCGTTATCTAGATGAAATTTTATACTTTTTTCAGTGTAATACTTTTGATGTTGTCGTTTTTGAGGACTTAGATCGATTTGGCTCATCTGAAATATTTGTAAAATTAAGAGAGATCAACACATTAATAAATAAGTCGAAAGATATTAATCGACGTGTTGTGTTTTTATATGCGATCAAAGACGAAATGTTTGCTCACAAAGAAAGAGCTAAGTTCTTTGATTTCATTATTCCCGTTATCCCCATAATCAATTGCTCTAACTCCTACGAGAAATTACAAGAAAGACTACCAGGTGCCCAATATTCAGATATGAATATTGGGAGGTTGGACCAAGACTTCCTGAAAGAAGTTTCTATCTATATTGATGATATGCGTTTGCTTAACAATATAGTCAATGAAATGAACTTGTATTATAGCGTCTTGTTTAGTGACCACATTAAGCCCAGCAAATTACTGGCTCTCATTATATATAAGAATGTTTATCCTGAAGATTTTTCTAAATTACATGAAAATAGAGGTCTGGTTTATGAGTGCTGTAATAACAGAAATAAATTAATTGAGTTTCACACAACAACTTTACTAAGCAATATTAAAGCTATTAATGATGAATTACAGTTAATATCCAATCAAATGAAGTTACAGCAATCTATGTCTGTATCAGATTTAAAGAGTATTTACATACACGCAATTTTAGAACAAGCAAATGGAGATCAGTACTCTATTAAAATTAACAATGCATTTGTTGAGCTTTCAAGACTAAAAGAGGAAGAACATTTCAGCTCATTGCAGACTATTGAAAATATAAAGGTTAGATATATACAGAGTAATAGGTGGATTGAACGCTCCTTAAATATATCTTTTAATGATATTGAAAATAACGTTAACTCTAAGTTTAGCTATCTTGATCGAAAAAATCTGATACTTGGTAATGTAACCACTCAACAGGAAAAACTAGAAGAAGAAAAAGCTAACTTAATCAAACAAAAATCTGAAACAGCTAAATTATCGCAATATAAATTATTACAAAAAGGTAGTGATTTCTCATTGTTTTCAAAAGATGAGTATGCTGATGATAGCTCTTATAATTTACTCCGATATTTACTGCGTAATGGACATATAGATGAGTATTACCAAGATCATATATCGCACTTTTATAATGGGCGTTTATCTCATAATGATATGAATTTTATTAAAGCTGTAAGAGACTTCAGATCCTCAAATTTAACTCTCCAACTTACTTATATTGAAGAAATAATTAAGAATAGATTAAGAGAAGATGACTTCAGAGAAAAGTATATTTTCAATATTTCATTACTAGACTATTTGGTAGAACACGAGAAAACTCATCAATATAAACTAAACCTCTTACTTGAAAATATTAGTAATAATATTGAAAGCTTGTGGGACTTTTTACTTGCCTTCATTGATGCTACACGCTCTGTTGAGCGGTTTATACAATTGCTATCCAGCAATGGCCTAATTATGCATCGACCCTTGCTGAATCAAATGAAATTAACGCCTCACAAAAAAACTACCTATTAAAATTAATACTGCTACATGTTGAATCAAAATTCATTTATAAATATATGAATAACGAGGGAACGTTCTCTAACTACTTAGCGGTTAACCCTGACAGGGCAAGAGCATGAAAAAAGTCTATGCGTTCAGTACCTTTTCAAGGTAGGCTGTACTGCGCATAGCTTTTTTCT
>NZ_JANJGQ010000054.1:0-2120 GCF_030847595.1 Pseudoalteromonas sp. 20-92 | reverse complement strand
TTTAGCGTCACAAGGTTTAGTGTCATTGAGAGATATTTGGATCGGTATTCATTACGGGAGATGAACCGCCCATTGCGAACCCGCATGATGGGTGGTGTGGGGGCTGGAGGTTAGAGACCTCCGGCTACCCGATTAGGTGCTGGTTCTCACAACTAATTTTCTTACACCAATTAAAACACCGCCATATGAAATTGGAAAGAGTATTAGTACGAAAATTAATGTATCGGTATTAGAGATATCCATACCTGGACTTCCAATAACAGCGAGAGTATTGATTAACAGCAACACTATACTTGATTGGAGGAAGCCCTTGTAACCAATAAAGCCCGCAAACAATAACATAATAAATGACACACCTATCGCTGGAGTAAAAGGTGCGGCTGCTAGCAACATACAAAGAAAAGAAAGTACGATAGAAAATCCGATTACTACTTTGAACATTGCAACCTCCATGGCATATAACCCCGCCTTATGCGGTGAGTAACAGTTTGCTTAAATCTGAAACGAAGTGGAACCGAGCAAACTGTTACGAATCCGACTTTAAGGCCTTGTTAGCTGTATTTAACGACTTACCTAAGAATACTACTGTGGTTTTGCCCAAAACCTCTTCTTTAATACGCCTATACCCACGGCGCTCATACATGCCAAGGTTGGCTTTACTATTAATACCAGTAAACAATTCTACCTGGTGTGCTTCAGGATAAAACTGCTCTAATGCACTAAGTAGCTTGGAGCCAATACCCTTACCTTTAAAGTCACTTTTTACAGCCATACGTCCTATACAGGAAGTTGAACCATTTAATTTAACTTGTCCACTTGCAATAATCTGATCGTTCAAAACAATTTTTAAAATACATTTATTATTAAATTCAGACTCAAGTTCAGCTAAGCTCTGGGTTAGCGGGGGTATATTAAAATCATTATGTAATTCAGCTTCTGAAATATACGCTTCCTTTTGAATTTTAAGAATAATAGGTGCATCTTCAATTTTTGCTTCTAAAATTTTCATTTATACATACTTATATTTATACAGCTAACGAGCCTTTAGATTAACTCGTTTTTTATTTATTTTTATTGATGAATCAACCATAGCTGAGTTCCTATTTTGGTTCAATTGATTACTGTATTTTTACGCAGAATATTGAAGTGTTTGATATTGTTTTAATTGGCGTTTTGGAAGGATTTACTGGTGTTTCAGTGGCTTATAATTAGGTTAAAAGGGCTTCCCCTTCTTAATGCATCGTGTTTTGCAGCTTTTCTATATTATGAACAAGGCAATACAGTTGCCATTGGGCGTTCACTTTCACTTGGCTCCGTAAAAATACAAACCTGACAGCCACCTTAATCGAACAAACAAAACTGTTCCACTAAATTTGCCAATCAGGTTCAAAATTTATCTTGGATTACTGGGTAACTTTTATTTCATCCATTAAATAAGTTATTAGCATGCTTAAACCTAAATTATCCGCATAAATATAACTGCAAAATTGCAGTTTTAACTTTTACAGAATGTTTTTACTGAGTAGCTTAAGTATTATGCGAGTAGCTTTTCGCAATTGCTAATATTTGATCGCCGTTTACGCTTTAAATTTTCACAGTAACTTGTTTGTGAAGTGGGTCTGCCTACTGCACCATGAAATACGCGCGTAAATTGCGTAGTAAGTTTTAACCAGTTTTCGGGGGATATATTAAGCCTTTCTAGCAAAGGAAGGTTCATATTATCAATATTCCCGCGCTTATCCTCTCGTATTATTCGCCCTGTTAGCTCAACGAGTTCAAGGTACGATTTAAGCTCAAACGGCAGCCCTTTAGGCATAATCTGACGTGGCATACCTGAAAAACGTAGTAACTGTTTAGGTTGTTTACCTTCTTTCGCGCATGTTAAGCGCTTTTGTACACTGGTATGGTCTGACTCTTCTGGTGTGTTAGCCATTTTAGCCCTAATGGGATTTAAATCGACATAGGCCATACACGCTGCAAGTGCTGCTTCATCTAGTAATGCTTGCGATTTGAATCTACCCTCCCAGAATCGCCCTGTGCAGTTATCTTCTTTATTTGCTCTGCGCGCAATGTCTTCATTTAATAGCCGCATAAACCAGCTGATACTCGCTAGGCGTTCG
>NZ_JANJGQ010000053.1:0-2146 GCF_030847595.1 Pseudoalteromonas sp. 20-92 | reverse complement strand
AGAGGGGATCCCAAGCATTCGCTCACCGCCATCAGGTTTGGGTATTATCACGCGTTTGACTGGCAAGGGTTGATAAGTGCCGTTAAGTAATTGTTGTTTAATACCCAGCCAATGTAACTTAGCGAAGTGATTAAATTCCTCAATACTCATATCATCAATACCCGCAGCCCCCTTATTGCGCTTAACATGTTGCCATGCAGTGCCAATATTATGGTTGCTCAGTACCCTTGCCATCAGGTCATGATTTGTTTGGTTATATTCATTCGAGGTATTATTCACAGTCGAACGCTGTTCATCACTATCACAACACGGTGATCTATGTGAATTCAAGTTCATTTGTAGTATCTCCTCTGGTTAAGATGTTCAGGCCTTCACCGTGTCCCTTCCATTACGATTTTAGAAAACGAAATCCGCTGTTTAAAGCCAGCGAAACATACGAAACGGAGCAAGAAAAGCGCCGACTAAAACGCAGCAAAGGCAAGCCACGATTATTTACCTCAGATGATTTTCATTATAATGAAGCAACCCAAACTTGCCGCTGCCCCGCAGGCAATGCCATGTGGCGAAGTGGTATCAATGTAAAAAGCCACAACCAGCAATACACGCGATTCTGCGGTTATTTAAAAGACTGTAAAACGTGCCCGCTACAGCAGCAATGCATGCGAAAGCCACCCATTAAAACGGGGCGACAAGTACAGTTTATAAATAATGAATCGCACAAAAAGCTGAGCTATGTTGATAAGATGAAAGTAAAAATAGACAGCCCCATAGGTCGACGACAATATAGCAAACGACTCGGGTGTATTGAGCTAGTGTTCGGGAACATTACAGTGAATAAAGGCATGAATAAATTGACCTTACGGGGTCAAACGAAAGTGAATGCGCAATGGCAACTGTATTGTCTTGTTCATAATATAGAAAAGCTGCAAAACACGATGCATTAAGAAGGGTAAGCCCTCTTACTCTAAATAAAAGCCACTCAAACACCCGTAATCCCTTCCAAAACGCCAATTAAAACAATATCAAACACTTCTATATTCTGCGTAAAAATACAGTAATCAATTGAACCAAAATAGGAACTCAGCTATGGTTTGTTTATCAATAAAAATAAATAAAAAAACGAGTTAATCTACAGGCTCGTTAGCTTTTTCTCAAATATGGAGTTGTTTTGAAAGTATTTATTAGTTGGTCAGGAGACCAAAGTAAAGATATAGCACAAGCTATACGAGCTTGGTTACCAAGTGTATTACAAACGGTAAAACCATATTTTACTCCTAGCGATATAGATAAGGGAAACCGCTGGTCATCTGATATCGCAGATGAGTTAGACAATTCTTCGGTTGGTATTTTTTGTATAACACAAGAGAATTTAAATAGCCCTTGGATAATGTTTGAGGCAGGAGCTATATCAAAAAAAGTTGATGCATCTCTAGTATGCCCAATTCTCTTTGGCTTAGGTAATGCAGATATATCAGGGCCACTGACTCAATTTCAAACAACGCTTTTTAATAAGTCAGACATGTATGCTCTTGTTACTACAATTAATAATTCAAATACTGATAATGTACTTGCTGATGACGTACTTCGTGATGTATTTGAAGCTTTTTGGCCAAAGCTTGAAACACGTGTGATTGAACTTCTAGCTAGTGATACTTCGAATAGTGAATCACATTCTCGAAGTGAGCGTGAGTTATTAGAAGAAATACTTGGTTTATCTCGTAATATTCTAAAAGCAGACAAGTTGAAGCTTAATGATGATAAATCTCAACATTTTAATTCTTTAATCTCAAGTTTTTTAAGTATGTTTTATTTGGTTTTTGATGCTGATTGGGATCATACTATTCAATCGCTAGACCCTGAATATTTAAACTATTATATTTCCCCTAATGCTACGTTTATTAATCCAAATGTGTCTGATGAACAAAATAACTGGGGCAATCGTGGAAGCTTACTGGCAAGTTATCGAGAATTGGTTTCATTCATCATGGACAATGATATAGATGTTCCAATAAAGCACCCGTGGTAAAAAAGCTAACAACACGCCCTGAGGTGGACAGCAAGCGCTAAAGCTCACTTTCCACCGCAAATTTTAACAGCGGTGAACCCTTACTTTTCAATGCGGTTAAGTAAGTTGATTCATCGTAGG
>NZ_JANJGQ010000052.1:0-2267 GCF_030847595.1 Pseudoalteromonas sp. 20-92 | reverse complement strand
ACTGTATAAAAGGCTTTGGTTGCAGCCAAAGCTTGGGCCTCACATTACCCGAACTTGGTTAAAGTATTAATTAATTTGTGGGTTTATTATCCATACAAGAAAATCAACAAGGACACGTAACAGTTGGCTACGTTTCGCTTCGCTACACAATTTTAGCCAACCATTACTTAGCCTGTTATTTTGGCGTTAAAGCGCTAGTCGTATACTGAGAAGTTGATGCACCCAAAGTTCTTATCATTATTTTTAGTTTTGTTTTCATTAAATATTGCTTATGCCGAAAGCGATACTCATATTGAAACCGAAATCCAAAATACTATCGACACTGAAGATATTGTAGGATTATCTTGGTCAACAATTTCAAAGGGGCATGTTGAGGTTGGTAGTGTTGGATATGCAAATATTTCAAAACTTGAACATATGATGCCTGCACAAAAAATGCATGTAGGCTCAGTTACCAAATCGGTTCTGGCAATGGGCGTTCTCCATTTAATATTTGAAGGAAGACTCTCATTAGATAGCAATATTGAAGCACTATTGCCAGGATTGAACTTCGACAATGTTTGGCATCATCGTTCACCTATCAAGGTCAAAAACTTACTCGATCATACTGCTGGATTAGACAATATCAGGATGTGGCAGTTACTAAGCACTAAACCTTTGCCAAATACGCCACTTGGAAAAGCTTTTGAATCAAGCAGACAAAACTTATTAAAGATTAGAACTGAACCAGGAACGCAATACTCATATTCCAATATGGGATATACATTACTTGCAATGGTTATAGAAGCTGTAACCAACCAGCGTTATGAAGAGTTCCTCGATGACAACCTTTTAGCACCTTTAGAAATGTATGACAGTAGCTTTGAGTTTATCAGCCAACAAGGTCAGTACGCCGATCCTTTATTAGCGATGGGCTATCATGAAAATAATGTTACTCAAATTGCTGTGTCTAGCTATCTTAGACCTGCGGGACAATTCACAACTACCGCCCCTGACATGGCTAAGTTTATGAATTTTATTTTGAATGAAGGCAAAGTAAATGGTCAAAATTTTGTAAAACCTGAGCATATGAAAATGCTTACTAATCCTTTCAACACTAAAGCACATATAGAAGGCCTGAATATTGGGCATGGCCTTGCGTTTGCTAATAGAGATCGGCATAACGTGCTTGGCATGTGTCATCCGGGTACAACATTTGGATTTAGAGCCTATATTTGCCTTTTACCAGATGAAAAAAAGGGATTTTTTTACGCCGCTAACACGGATAACGAAACTGCCGACTATGAAAAGTTTAATAAATTATTTATCAATAAACTAAGCGTGGTGTCAGCGTCTATTGCAGAGAGCACGGGAAAGGGAACTGGGTTGTCAAAGTTGGAGGGCATTTATCTACCATCCCCAAATAACATGGCCGAATTTGAATTCATTGATATGCTTTTCAATTTTATTTGGTTAGAACAATCAAACGAGCACCTTCTAATGAAGTCATTGCAAAATGCCGATAGGCGCTTAATTCAAGTCGGCGATCACTTATTTAGAGATGTTAACAGGACACAAGCTTCCCATGTTTTCTATTGGGATAGTGAGAGGAGATTGTTTGTTAGTGATGGTCTTAAAACGTTTAAGCAAGTTTCAATTATAGCATTGGTACTTTATTGGTTAAGCTTAAGCTTTGGTCTAATAGGACTGTTTTATATATTTTTAGTCGGATTAATTAGGGTCATTAAACGAGACAAAGAAAGCTTCGTTCGAATAAAATGGGGATTTATAAACCTACTATTGTTCAGCTTTCCTGTATACCTCTATGTTCAGCAATCCTTTCTACAATTTGGTGATATTACAGCGGCAAGTGTTTCCTTGGCTTTTCTTTCAGGAATTTTGCCACTAACACTGTTATTTTCTTTATGGATTTCTCTAAGAGTAAAATTACAAAGTAAACTAATTAAATTGGATGTTGCGGCAATTTTGATATCGGTACAATTAGTTTTAGTATTGGTTTTCTGGGGGCAGCTCCCCGTTATATTTTGGCAATAAAGAGTAGCGCTTTTACAAGTCCATCAAACGGACACGTACAGTTTGCTCGCGCTTCGCGCAGTTTAGCAAAGTGTACTTAGCCGCTTATAGCGGCGTTGGTGCGTCAAGCTAAGCTTGATCCATCTTGCAGGGTGCAAGTCCCTGTCGGGCAAGGTTTAACTAACCTCCTGTATCGAGTGTTGCGCCTTTGGCGGAGTGTGGGATTAGCAATTGCTTTTCAGTTATGAGGATAG
>NZ_JANJGQ010000051.1:0-2439 GCF_030847595.1 Pseudoalteromonas sp. 20-92 | reverse complement strand
AGACATGGGGATGCTCCTTAAAAAAGGAGTATAAGATCATACTTTTAAGTCAAGGTAAAGTTCGTGATCTTGCCCTGAAATTAGTACGACTTAAATTTGATTGGTTTTTCCAAAGAAAACTCCTTTGTATCTTTATATGTAATAACTTAATTGGCTGTGACTTTGTGCGTTTTCTATAGAACACATACTTGTTATTTAAAACACAAAAGTTGACTGAACAGATTGGTGCTTAATTTAATTTTGCTGTTTATTTCTGGATAAAATCAATTTTATTTAATATCTTTAACTTTTGAGTTACTCGCTAATCTAATTTCTTTTAATTGCAAAAAGTTAAGGTTTTAATATTAGACTAAAGCCCGAAAAATTCTATTCAAACTTAACGCAGTATTTTTTGCATTTAATTTGAGGTTTTAATGCTAGAAAATGTGGCATTACTTAGGATGTAAGTTTACTGCGTTTTGGTAACTGCGAATTCAAGTCTATAATGTACAACTAGCTAAATTAAGTCACACACTCTAAGTGTATTTCAGATAACTTCAGTTGTTTGTAATAAAGTTATTTCCCTAGACTCTAGTTCTGTCACGTTGCTCTTGCATAATCTATTTGTCCATTACTGTGCTTAATTTTATACCTCTGCTAATGTACTGCCGGAGCAACCCATTAAGCTTTAGACTCAAACTTTGTTCTCATGATGATAAAGGTTGTCGAAGTAAATATTTGCTTTGAGAATGCGCAACCGCGTACAGATAATATTATTACGGCGGGCCTCAATATTTATAGTGCTTTGAATGACTTTCAAGCACTTTCTAACTTCTCTATGACTGAAACCCTAGCGTAAGTAGGGAACTATTCGGTATCCCTCAAAAAACTGCTTGTAACGCATGATAATTCTTATTTTTTCTTGGCAAGTATCATCAACGATTAGTTTTTTTTCAGCGTTTAAGCATGAGTAGTAAGGTTATTAGAGTAATTCGGAAGCTATATAAATTTAAAGGGATATGCCCAAAGTATGGCGGTACTTTGGGCTACACGTGCGAGAAATGCAAATGCAATAAGGAAACTAAATACTATCGCTCATTTAAAAATAAAACAAGTTTTATCTTATGCCAACCTTTTCACTTGCTAATGTTTATAATTTAATTAATTTCAACAGCTTAAGTCTAATTGTTATGCTGTTAAATAATAATTAATAATTACATTTTTTTATATTTTTAGGATAAATTAATTCGTGTTCACGAAAAACGATAACAAATACTAATAATAGGATTAATATTTATGAAAATTGTATTAAAGAAAAAAAACTTAAAAGTACTAAAATCAAAAGAGTTGAATGCAGGAAATCTTATAGCATTAGATCAAACTAAGATGATAAACGGTGCAACAGGGATAACGATTGTAAGACCGACTATGACTGATTCTCCTGTTGATATGTTATCTTCTGTTTCTCGTTTATCTGATTTAATAAAGTAAGGGGGGGGTTTGTTAATAGTCAATCTATATACTGCAATTTCATTTTCCGCTATTTTTAATATAAATACTCCCGAGCTTCAGGAGTATTTATATTCCAGAGAGTCAGGGAATATTAGTGAAGTTTATGTCAAAAACGGGGATCTCGTTAATAAAAAGGACCTATTAATGGCGTATGATAATTATGAGTCAAAAAAGTATGTTTACTCTACCTTAAAGGGCAATGTCATATATGGGTCAAGGTTAGAAAAAGGTGATTTTTTTTATAAGGGGGAGCTACTTTTTAAAATTAAAAACGAAGAATTTTACGGTGTACTTTCCCTTAGTGATAAAGACTTAGATAGCATTACCTCTATAAAGCGAGGGAGCTATTTATGTTCAGACGCATATGACTTTCGTTTTAAGGTGGTAAAGGTAGAAAATTTATCTGTTTTAGTCTCAATTAAGTTTTTAGATGAGAATTCAGACATGAAAAATAAGGGGGTTAATGAAGCTTTTTACAGCTGCAATTAGTTTTGCAGATACTATTTGGTTTTCAAGAGAGTAAGCGTTCACCGTAACCATTTAAGCTTATTTAGGTCGACTAGTCTGGACTTTTTAGTTAAGAAGTTCCCTCTCCACTGATAAACTTTTATTTGCTAAATGTACTTGTTCTAATTAGTTTTACTTTGTATAAGTGGCTGAATATTTTAATAAAATCTGGTTGGCTTATTTACTAAACTCTCAAAGTTATACTTCAAACTATCTAAAAAGCATTTTATAGTAGTATATATTTACATACCCACGTCACCCTTTCTTAAGGTGTATTTAACAACAACTTGTGGGATTGCTGGCTTATGCTGTGAACTACTCACCCAACCTATGACCACAGAAAGTTATAGCCTTTGTTAATATCCGGTAATCCCCCCATTTTTAATGGAGGCTATCTGTAGAATTTCCGTTGTTTAACTTTTCCAGTTTTTGTATGGGTGT
>NZ_JANJGQ010000050.1:0-2564 GCF_030847595.1 Pseudoalteromonas sp. 20-92 | reverse complement strand
CTGTCTTCAGTCTATGTTCGTGGTTCAATGAAGCGTTAGCTACATTGCCATCCTAACGCCGTCGGTGGTTGTGCCACTCCCGATGCTTGATCCTATGCATTAACTCTAATTCGTTTATCATGCAGGTACTCTTGCCAATCTAAGTTTTGTATTTACTGGCGTTAGCACCACTTCTTTTGCAATTGCCCATATGTATGCAATCATTTCTCGAGCAATGGCGGTGACAACCAGGTTGTAATGTTTCCCTTTGGCTATCATTTTTTTATAGCGCTTGCAGAGCCTAAGTTGTGCTTTCCACGCAATATCAATAATGTCCTTTGGTAAACCTTCTTGTCGTTTTTGCATATCTGTCGATATATTTGCCGCATACCGATAAGTGTGTGCGCCTTCAACGAGAAGGCGCCTCGCTCGGCCGTTTCCGCATTTTGTGATGGCGCCAATATGGCGTTTGCCACCACTCGAGTGCTCACTAGGTACAAGACCAAGATAACTCATTAATTTGCGGGGGTGGTCGAAGCGCGATAAATCGCCAAGCTCAGCAACAACGCCGGTGGCGACCAACAAACGAACGCCACGCATAGCTTGTATTGCTTTTACTACAGGATAATAACGCCACTGGTGAACATGGTGTGTTAGTTCATTGTCTAGTCTTTCAAGTCGGCTTATTCGCTCGGTAATTGTTTGTAAAAACTCTTGTAAGACAATGTGCTGCGCGGGATGTGGCAGCACAAGCTCAGTGAGCCAACGTAAATGTTTTTGTGACCAATTTGCGGTGCCTTTGTAATTAATATTATTGCGAAGCAGCAACGCTTTTAATTGATATTTAGCATCTTTTAAATCTTTCATGGCTATTTCGCGTGCACGAGATAAATCGCGTACGGCTTCATCTTCAGGCTCGGGAACATAGATAGGTGTTAAATCTTCAGATTTAAGTAATTTAGCGAGCTTAAGGGCATCACGTTTATCGGTTTTAATCTTCTCGCCTGGTTTTTTAGGAATAAGAGACGGGGCAACCACATAACAGCAATGGCCAAGGCTTGTGATTAATCTGTAAATCCAATAACCACATGGGCCAGCTTCATAAACAAAATGAAGTGTTGCGTCAGGGTATTTAGATTCAAACTGACGAACAAGCTTTTGAACGGCCGCTTTGGAAGAAGAAAATCGACCAAGGTGAACAGGTTGAGAGCCTCTATGTTCTTCAATATAGGCGACTTCATTGAATTCTTTATGTGTATCAAGTCCGACAAAAAGTATGCTATGTTTGTTCATGTTAGCCTCTGCTGTTTAGTTAATTGACAAACTAATTATGGCTCTGGCTTTGAATTAAGCTAACCCACGAAAAGCGGAGGCTAACACCGTGTGGGAGTCATTATGTCTAGTAGCCTCAAACAATGGAAGTTTTGTGAATGTCGTCTGAAGAAATTAGAGAATGGATTAAGTTTTTTGTTCTCATTATTGGTGGTTGCTTAGCACTCAGAACTTATATCGTAAGCCAAAGACAAAAGCGCTTAGACAACTCTCTAAAATTATTGGATATTTTCTTTGATAATCTTGAAGATAATGATTTGATCGAATGGAAAAGAATATTTATGGGCAGCTCTGAACCATCAGGTGCAAAACAAGGTCACTTCCATTCATCATACAACCAACAAATCCCATTCGACTCATTATTTAGAGAAGGTCCCGATGATAAAGGGGCAAACGATAGAATTGTTCAACAATTAGATCTCATCGCTTATGATGCACTAAAAGGCACTATTGATATTAGATTTATCTATTCAAGGTTAGGCCAACTAATGAATACAACATATAGGTGGTTTGGTGACGGCGAAAAATCAATTATTGCGGTTCATTATCCGCACTTTAATAAGTTAATGAAAAAATATAATAAAAAATTCAAAGATTGGCCTACAAAGGTTTACTCATATTGTGAGTAAACTCGGCAACTAACAAGTCATTGCAAAGGACAAAAATACAGTTGGCTGTTTTCGTTCCTCAACATTTTAGCCAACTAATTTTTGCCTCTGAATGGGGCGTTATATTTATAGGAGTACTAATGACAGATTTCAGAAATAAATATGGTCCAGTTGGAAATAAACTATTAGCCAACATAATGTTGTGGACGATATTTATGATAGTTTTTCTTGGTTTGTATATTTTTAAACATGGTTTAGAACCTACTCAAAACGTACCGCTAGAAGAGGTTTATGGGCTGCTTAACTGGTATTCTTTTGGTATTTTAGTTTTCTCTTCAATCATTCTTTTTACTATTTTTTCGTTTGCAACACATAAAAGTGATAAAGAGGCTGAGAAAGAGCGTGGTTCTAAATTCATGGATATAGCTCTTTCTGAATGTTCTGGCGTATTATTTAATTTCGGTTCTTCAGTTCTAGCTATCACGCTTTTTACACAAAACTGGTTGTATTTAATAGCGACAGTTTGTACATATTTTCTCGGTGTAGCAATGCACCCAAAAAAATAAATATAACAACACGCCCTGAGGTGGACAGCAAGCGCTAAAGCTCACTTTCCACCGCAAATTTTAACAGCGGTGATCCCTT
>NZ_JANJGQ010000004.1:0-299553 GCF_030847595.1 Pseudoalteromonas sp. 20-92 | reverse complement strand
CTTTCATCCAAGAAGAAAAGGAATCTTGGAATTGCGTCATGTCAATACGGCTCATTACACGAGCAATTGTGTCATGGCGAGGGATCCCTTGTTCAAGAAGAACATATTTTCTGAGCCAATCTAGTCTATCATGACCAAAATCTTCAATCTCTTCCCAGCCCTGACAGCCTGAAACAACAGCGCTAACAGCTAAGAATATGATATCAAATAGTTTATGAACAACTTTACCTTGTTGGCGAGGGTCGTCGATTGATTCGAAATATTTAAATAGCTGAATGTTAGACATGGGGATGCTCCTTAAAAAAGGAGTATAAGATCATACTTTTAAGTCAAGGTAAAGTTCGTGATCTTGCCCTGGCCTAAGCCACAACAAAATTCAAAGTTATTAGACTTTGTTCATAATCTAGTGCAATAAATAGGTTCATAGTTGGGCTGTCGAAGCAACTATTACTAAGCAGCTTCAATTAGAAATAGTGAATATAAAAAATCTGATTTAAATGAAGTCTTTGAGATTTCCTATTAAGCTAAAGGTTATGATGAGTTAAACAAGGCACAGTAAGTCAAATGCCTTCATTTATATGCCTATAATTTTTCAAATACTTCTTCTATTCGCATTATAAGTATTCAATCATTGAATAAATTGAAACGTCTCTGCTAAAATCGGATTAAACATACAAAATTAAATTTTAGTCTCTGATTTAAAATTAATTTAAGGAGTTACTTATGGGAGAAATACAATGGGAAGCTCTTTAGATACAGTAACAATTAAAGGCTTTAAGTCTATACAGCTCTTAGAAGACTTTGAGCTAAATGCTTTGAACATTATTGTTGGCGCCAATGGTGCTGGTAAAAGTAATTTTATTACCTTTTTTAAGTTATTAAGTGCTTTAATCGATGGTAATTTGAACCGATTTGTTCGTGACAATGGTGGTGCTAGCGATTTACTTTTTGGTGGCCCAAAAGTAACAAAAAAAATCGAGTTTTCTACAAATTTTGGCGTTCGTGGTTTTCGTTTTAACCTGGTCGCAACACCAAGTAATAATGCAGCTATAGAAGATGAGGCCCGTTATTATAGTCAAGGTTCAACAGGTTGGTGGAATCTAGGTGATAGCTCTGAGGGTATATCGAAAATGGTATCTGAGGTAAAAAGTAATTCGTCAGATGCCAGGAATTCAAGACCTGTTTACGATGCAATTTCCTCTTGGAAAATTTACCACTTTCATGATACTAGCTCGACAGCCCCTATGCGGGGAGAAGAAATAATTCAAGACAATAAAGTATTACGTAGGGATGCATCGAATATTGGTGCTTTTTTATTAAAGCTAAAAAATGACTTCCCAAGTGAATATAGAGGTATCGTAAACTCGATTAAACTAGTCACACCTTTCTTCGATGATTTTTTACTTGAGCCATTCAATCGAGGTGAAAAAGAGCTGGTTAATTTAACTTGGTTACAGAAGGGCTCAGACTATCCAATGCAGCCTTACCATCTTTCGGACGGTTCAATTAGGTTCATTTGTCTAGCAACAGCACTATTGCAGCCCAATCCGCCAGCTACTATTATTATTGACGAACCAGAACTAGGGCTGCACCCTGCTGCGATAGCAATATTGGCAGAGTTAATTAAAGCCGCTTCAGAGCGAACCCAAGTAGTCGTTGCGACTCAGTCACCTGAATTGATTAATTACTTTTCTGTTGAAGATATCATAGTGGCTAATCGTAAAAATGGTGCATCAACCTTTAACCGTTTGAAAGAAGAAGATTACGAAGAATGGCTTGAATATTATTCCCTAGGAGAGCTTTGGAATAAAAATGTCATTACTGGAGGTCCAGTAAATGAGTGATTTAATGAACGTTGTGGCAATTGTTGAAGGCAGAACCGAGCAAGTATTTGTAGAGCGAGTGCTCGCTCCCTACCTCGGTGAGAAAAATATATTTATTACTGCTACTCAAATATCTAAGCCGGGTCAAAAAGGT
Source organism: Pseudoalteromonas sp. 20-92 (assembly GCF_030847595.1). NCBI lineage: Bacteria > Pseudomonadati > Pseudomonadota > Gammaproteobacteria > Alteromonadales > Pseudoalteromonadaceae > Pseudoalteromonas > Pseudoalteromonas sp. 20-92. Next base: position 297,576 of record NZ_JANJGQ010000004.1, on the reverse strand, counting down.
GGTGACGTTAAATTTAGTCGAGCTGAAAAAGATATAGGCCGTTTTTTGAAACAGCGACCTGATATATATGTAACTCAATTTTTTGATTACTATGGTTTAAAGCAGTGGCCTACCTTAGACACTGTAGCTGCTCATAACCATACCGAAATTGCTAAACGGTTAAATGATGCTGCTTTTGAATACATAGCGGAAAATTATGATGAATACCAAGCTCGAAGGCGATTTATTCCTTATATGGCAATGCATGAGTTTGAAGCTCTGCTGTTTAGTGATGAAAAGATTTTGGCGAATGCACTCGAAATAAAAGTTGAAGAAGTAAAAGCAATTATTGATGTTTGCGATGAGCCGGAAAAAATCAACAATAGCCGTGAAACAGCACCATCTAAAAGGCTAGACCAGCTAAAAAGACGAGGTAAATTCAGAAAAACTACTGAAGGTATAAGTATTGCTGAGCAAATTGGTGTAGAAAAAATGCGCCAACGATGTCCATTATTTAATGAGTGGTTAAGTAGGCTTGAATCAAAGGTTGAGTGATTTATTTTGAGTAGATGTAAGGCATTAATCAGTTCAAGTTGTAGTAATTCTTGCCTTTGAGCTATTTGAAGCTGTTAGTTTGGATTAACTAACAGCTTCAAAAATTTTAAGGTTAGTTTAATAACGAACTCATCAACTCAATCTTTTGTTCCTTAGTTAGGTTTGCTAATAAACTTTTCATTTTGGTCATTTTATTTTCTGGCTCTTGCTCAATCAAGCCTGCATATTTGGCAATTGTTTCGGTTACCTTTTCCGCTGGCTCTTTGAGTTCCTCAGCAGTTAAAATTAAATAGCCAGCAGTTACGTCGCTTTTATCTGTAATATGGTTTAGAAGGCGTTTCAGCAGGTAACCTGAAACTCCGCTACTCTCAGCCATTGATGTAAATGTTCGGCGCAAATCATGGGAAGTGATTTTTACTCTAGCAATTTTACATACATGTTTTAATGTTTTCTTTGGATCCGTTAGATAGCCCTTTTTACTATTTGTCCCAAATACATAGTCAGATACCTTATATTCTTTTCGTCGATTAAATATCTCAGCTAATCGATCTGTAATAGGGAACTCGACGTCTAAGCCATTTTTTGTATCTTCTAAAATGAATATTCTATCTTGAAGGTGTACTTGCGACCATGGTAGTTGCAGTAGCTCAGACCTTCTCAGGCCTGAAAAGGTTAAAAACTCCAGATAATCACAAAAACCGACACGACTATTTTGACGATATTTGGCAGCTTCATTTCTAACTTCATATAATGCATCAACAAAAGGTTTTAGCTGTGAACGGCGCAGACGTGTTGTTTTACGCTTTACATTATTCCAGCTTCGTTTTTCAGAAAGTGCATCTACAGGATTTTCTGGAAATAATGAGCGACCTTCCGAAGACTTGTATTCAGCTTTAGCAAAGTTAAATAAAGCACGCATTAGGCGCATGGTATAATTTGCCTGAGCAGGGCTTCTAGAGGTTATTTCTCGTTGGCGCTTCAAAATCATTGTTTGATTAATATCGGCTAGACGTTTGTTATGCCAATCTGGTAGGTAGCAATCTATTTTTTGTTGATACCCCCTTTCAGTTATAGGCTTTAGATCTCTAGATTCGATGTATGAATCAAAGGCTTCTTTAAGGGTAATTGAAGCTGCTCTAAATTGGCGCTTAAGATCGTTCGGGTTTATACCCTCAGCAATATCTGCCATTACTTTACGAGCCATTCGCCTTGCATCATCAAGTGAAATTGATGGAAAGTACCCAAGGGTGACATTAATAGGGGTGTCTCTCCCTGGTATCTTTTTATAAACTCTAAATGACTTCTTACCTGCTACGCTCACATCTAAAATGAGTCCTGACAATAGATTGTCATAATAGCGAGTGCGTTTACCGTTTGATTCTATCTTTTCAAGCGACAATTCTGTGAAGCGAAATTTTGTGTCTGACATATGGTGCTACCTCTGTGCTACTTTGAACGTAAAATTTAACGTTCTGAAATACATAATGATTTATGCATCAGAGATAGGGTTTATTCAATAACCCTATGATATAGCTATGAAAATTAGTAAATAGTTATATCAAAAAGTAACTCGTAGTAAGTCCTTGTTTTGCAACTCATAATCGTTAGGTCCCCAGTTCGAGTCTGGGAGGGGCCACCACTTTTAAAAACTTCCCAAGTAAATACCTACTAACCTAAATTACCCTGTACTCTTTTTTTAAATAGAAAAAAATAAAAAGCTATTATCAGTATCTAATCGATAAAATATTTCAAATGTGGAAAGTAATAAAAAATTGATGTACCCTTTTATTTTTATTGAACGAGGGAATGTTATGTCAAATAAAATTATGATCGAACGAAATATCGGTGTTCTGCGCGAAAAAATTAGAAACGCAGACACAACGACTGTCATGGGGTGTGTTGCGATTGCGACGAGTGCTGATATGCTATCAGGTGCAAAGTTATCTAAACGGCAATATAGCTTCATAGTTAATAACCGCCAACAATGCTTTTTAATGAAGTAATCACTGACACAAGATTTGACAAAGTTAATGGTATTGAAGGCTATACCTAAATTATTATCTGCTGCAGATCCAACCTCAGATTTATCTAAAACTGCTTTCATGGCCGAAGCTACTGCAGACGCTGCTGGTGAGGCTCTTGAGGTGAAGACAGGTATACCAGCATTTAAAACAGCTGCTGTTTTAAATGCATTAAGTGCTGGTATTCAGATTAAAACTATGTGGGATATTCAAGCGATCGAAGATGGCTTTGCGCAAAGCCCGAAACAGTTTGAAAAATTATTTGCCGACTGGAGAAGTTGGAATATTGAAGAGCGTTATCAGGTGGCCCGATGAAAAAGTTATTAATTTTATTATTCCCAAGTACATGTTTTGCACAGTTTTCAGACTTGTCGTTATGTGAAAACAAACAAACTATGCTTGGAATAGATTTTTATTCAAACTGTGTGGGGGTCGCAGACGCCTCAGTACAAAAATTAAAATCTGAGATAACTGCGAAACAGCTATATGATTACATCACTCTTAGTATTAAAGATGTTAGCGTTTTAGAAGAGCACCTTTCAGATGACATGATAGGCAGAGTACATGCATTAATATCGATTGATCCAAACCCACTCTATTATACTACTGTTGGTAATAATGTTTTAGTCAAGACCAAAGAAGGGCTTAATATTTTTGAAAAGCATGATGGCTATTGGTTACAAAAATTAGTATCAGAGAGATCCGGTAGATAAATAGAGTTATCTCAAAAGTAATTTGATATTGGTAATTACTTTAAATAGGTTTCAGTAATTTCAGCTCTAAAGTAGTCTAGCTCTTTTGGTAAAACTCTAAGAGCTAGCGATCTGCTAAGTCATAATTTTTTAGCTCAGTCATCCTCCCTTATGCGTAACTATATAAATCCATTGGTGCTGCTAGCAAAAAGAGCAGATCGCGATTAGATGCTTTTGAAAGTGAACATTTATGGACTCTGCCAGTATTATAGCGTTGCAAATAGTTAATTCCCCTACCAGGCACTGTCATAGGTTGCTCTAAGCGCCTTTGTCCTTTCACCGTGTGCTCTGCGCAATCTTCTTGTTTATTAGTAATGTTATCTACTGGTGTTCGTAACTCATCAGAAGTTTTTTATAAACAGCAGTGAGCAAGTATTTAATATTCAAAAGCCCCTATTGGGGCTTTTACTTACTATTGTGTACTTTTATTACTCAAAACGACAAGAGTTAACTAATTTTTTCGATATACATCATGATCCATATCGTAAATATTGACGCTTAAGCTATCAGAGTCTCTGCAGTAGGTTTTTAAACATGCGAGTAGGTGCTCACTTAACATTTGTTTTTGTTCTACCGTTCGCCCTGCCATTATATGCACTTGAATATGAATAAACCCTTCTTTACCTATACCTAGTTGGTATTGTTGGTATGCGATTGCGCGTGTTTTAATTGTTTCTAAATCAAAAAGTCCGCTTTCAAAAGTACTGTTATGAATTTTCTCTACTAGTACTTGTGGTAAAACAGGGAGGTCTTCTGAGTGTTCAATAATAATATGCGGCATTTAGGCGTTTCCTATTATGAGTTACTGCATTAGCGAGGGTTAATTGTATCAAATACAACAGGGTTCGCTAAACCTAGGGCTATCTAAAATCTTTACTTTAAACTAATTTAGTCGTATTTATTTTTGATGTTAGTATAAAACAAACAGGTGAACCTTTGCTTAGTGACGTAGATGCTAAGTTACCTATTATAGATAAGGATAAGTATGAAATTACCACAAAAATTTAAACGTTTAGCTTTACTTGCAGGTGCGGTAGTTACGTTGAGTGCTTGCTCTGATGATGTTGCGTCGGTAAGCCTTGGGTTATTTACAACTAAGGATGTTGTGGTAAATTCGCAGCAAGATCCGATTATTAAAGGTGTTACGTGCCACATTAGCCATATTGAAGCTGATTTAGACTTTTCTGATCCGTCTGATATGTCTATTGCGTGTCGTCAAACGGGGCCTATTACAGCGCAGCAGCTACAAGAAATTGACCGAAGTAAGTCGGGCGAGGTGGTATTTAAATCATCTAAAAGTATTTTATTTAAATCTTTAAAGGTGCGTCGTATTTACGATGCTGAAAACCGCACCTTATTGTATTTATCGTACTCAACGAAAGAATCCAGTGGTAGCCACCACCATGCGCTATCAACAGTGCCGCTATACAATACTCAAGCGTGGGAATGGGCGCTTACACAAAAAAACTAAACTAGCACCTAAAACTTATAAGAGCACCTTATGTTAGCTTTATTTAAATCGGCACCATTATTGGAAGATCAAGAACAGCAATGGCTTATTGATACGTTTATTTGGGCGGTAGAGAATTTTGATGCGGAGTACTTTACTAAGCAAACAAAAATAGTATTGCCGACAGCAGCGTTTTTTCCTGATTCGGTATCAAGTATTGAAGAAATGGCGACTAACGTTTTTACCCGCGTTACTAATTATGCAGGTATGAGCGCGTGGCCTATTCAGTTAGTTGCGCCTCAGCAATTGCAGCCTCAGGTTTTTCCACACTTTGAATTTAGCAATGAAATACGTGGAGAAGGCTGCCATTTAATTGTGCCGCCAAGCCATAAGGTCAGCATTTCTTTTAATCCTAATCAGATTAATCAGCCACAAGATTTAGTAGCAAGTTATGCGGGTACTCTGGCCACTATACTTATTCATCACGTTGGGGTGCTACCGCCAGGTGGTAGGGAGTATTTACCACAAGCTGCCGATGCGCTTGCCTGTTTTTTAGGGTTTGGTGTGATGATGAGCAACACGGTGTATCAGTTTAAGGGCGGTTGTGGCTCTTGCTATAACCCATACGCTAACCGTGAAGCTAAGCTAAGTGAAACACATACGGTATTTATGCATGCCCTTATTAGTTACTTTAAAAACGATAAAGTCTCTAAAAAACACTTAAAACCGCATCTCCGTGGTCAGTTTAAAAAAGCACAAAAAGAAATTAAAGCATTGGTAAATAACTCGGCCAACCCGCTGTTATTAGCTTATTCGCCAAACTAGCAAGGACTTGCGTGGAATACTTAGATGAATTTTTACTGATTGTTATTGCTCATTTTTTTGCAGTAGCAAGCCCTGGGCCTGACTTTGCCGTTGTGCTCAAGCAAAGTGTGCAACAAGGTAGGCGCAATGCATTGTGGACAAGCGCCGGTGTTGGCGCTGCTATTTTACTGCACGTTGCCTATTGCGTGTTAGGTGTAGCGCTTATTTTAACGCAATCGCCTAGTTTATTTATGGCACTTAAGTACCTTGCTGGTGCATATTTAGCTTACTTAGGCGTACAAGCTCTTAGAGCTGCAAAACCGCCTGCAAGTAATGAGGGCGAGGCTGTAAAAGATGTTGAAAACAAAACCGTTCAAGAGGAACCCGTTTGGGTGGCTTTTAGGCGCGGCTTTTTCACCAATGCATTAAACCCAAAAGCCACGTTATTTTTTATGTCGTTATTTACACTCGTGATTAGTCCAACAACACCTACTAGCGTGCAGATCGTTTATGGCGTGTACATGGCACTGGCTACTTGGGTGTGGTTTTCAATGCTTTCAATAATGCTTTCTAGAGATAATGTGAGGGGCTTTTTCCAGCAGCGTGGTTATTGGTTTGACCGTGGAATTGGCGTTATTTTAATTGCCCTTGCAGTACGTGTTGTTATTTAACTTATTTAAAAAGCGCAGGAGATAAAATGCCGTTATATAATTTTTCGTTTGGCTCTAATATGTCATCTAACCGTTTGTTGGCGCGTTTACCGAATGTAAAGCGTGTAGGAACAGCGGTACTTAAAGGTTACGAGCTTACTTTTGATATGTTATTTAAAGATGGCTCCGGTAAATGCAGTATCTGCCCAAGCAATAAAGAAGGTGCGTTGGTTTACGGCGTTATTTATGAGCTTAATGAAGAAGAAAAAACCATTTTAGACAGTATTGAGGGCGCAGGTTACGACTGCGTAGATATAACCCCAACGCTTTTAACGGGTGAGACTGTAGCCGCACATTGTTATATAGCTAATACCCATGACAGCGATGTACTCCCATACGATTGGTACATAAAACACGTTCATCGCGGCGCACTTGAAGCAGGCGTACCAAAAGAATACAGTGATGCAATACTCAATAGGCCGCACAAAAGCGATACCAATAAAGAGCGTGCCGAAATTGAATTTGCAGTTCATCAAAAATAATAAAATAGGATTGATATGAAATTAACCAAATTAGCCGCAATTGCATTACTAGCAAGCACTACGTTTAGTAGCTGGGCACAAGTCGATACCAACAAAATTGACGACGTTATTAAAGCGTCAATGGCACGTTTTGACGTACCAGGTATGGCAGTCGCCATTGTTGAAAACGATAAAGTGATATTTGCTAAAGGCTTTGGTGTAACTAATCTCGATACCAACAAAAAAGTAAACAAAGACACCTTGTTTGGTATTGCTTCAAACACCAAAGCGTTTACAACAGCGGCACTTGCCAAGTTGGTTGATGAAGGGAAGTTGAGCTGGGATGACCGCGTAATTGATCATTTACCAGAGTTTAGATTGTACGACTCGTACGTAACACGCGAAATGCGTATTCGTGATTTATTAAGTCACCGCAGTGGGCTAGGGCTTGGGCAAGGCGATTTAATGATTTGGCCAAGCACGGATAAGCCCGTTGATGAAATTTTAGCGGGATTACAGTATTTAAAACCAGCGAGCAGCTTTCGTAGTAAGTACGCTTATAACAACTTGATGTTTGTTACCGCTGGCGAAGTGGTTGCACGTGTGTCGGGTATGAGCTGGAACGATTACATCGAAAAAAATATATTACAGCCGCTACACATGGACAACTCACGCGCAGGTTTTTCACGCATCCCAAAAGGCAATAAAAACTGGGCTACAGGTCATATTCCTATGGATGGCTCTCTTCATCCCTTTTTTGTGAACTACCTGGAAGACTTTAGAGGCGCAGGCGCCATTGCTTCAAGTGTAAGCGATATGAGTCAATGGCTTCGTACGCAATTAGCGGGCGGTAAAATGCCTAATGGCGAGCAGCTGTTTAGCGAAAAGCAACAAGCGCAAATGTGGCACCCACATATTACGTCTATGGCATCTAAAAGCGCGTTTGAGTCGTACCATCAGCAATTTAGAGGGTATGGGCTAGGTTGGAGCATTGAAGACTACCACGGCTTTAAAAAGTTAGGTCACGGCGGTGGTATTTTAGGTATGGTATCGCAAGTTACTTTATTGCCTGAGAAAAAACTCGGTATTGTTATTTTATCTAACCAACAAGCTTTTGGTGCGCTTTCGGCAGTAACCCATGAAGTACTTGAAGATGCGCTTGAACTTGAAGATAAAGACTGGGTAGAAGATTTAGCTAAAAGCCATTTTGAAAGAAAACAAAAAGCGTACGCTAATGCAAAACCAGAAGCACCTGCAGACTACCAGCCACAATTACCAAATATTAATTACACCGGTACATTGCACGACAATTGGTATGGTGATGTGATTATTGAGCAGCTCGATGGTAAATTACGCATTGATTTTACGCATACTAAACGTTTAAAAGGCACTCTTGAGCACTATACTGGCAATACATTTATCGTTAAGTGGAATGAAAAGCTACTTGAAGCAGATGCGTTTATTACCTTTGATATGGATGTTAGTAATCGTGTAAACAGCGCTAAAATGCGTGCAGTATCAACACAAGTGACCGACTTTAGCTTTGATTTTAGAAACCTGCATTTAAAAGCAAAGTAGTTAATAGTTTTGATATTTAAAGTGTTGATATAAACCAAAGTCGCAAAGCCACCAGCCGGTGGCTTTGTTATATTAAGTTTTTACACCTTGTAAGGGACTTTTTATGCGTACCGCTGTTATTTCTCATCCTCATTGCCGTAAGCATAAAATGATAGACGACCATCCTGAGTGCCCAGAGCGCTTAGATGCAATTACCGACAGATTATTAGCCAGCGGTGTAGATGTTGGCTTAACACACCTACAAGCACCTAAAGCCGATCGTGAGCATTATTTACTTGCTCACGATGAAGCTTTAGTTAAACACGTAGAAAATACGCTACCAACAGAAGGGCTCGCTAATTTAGATGGCGATACGTGGCTGTGCCCCGATTCGTTTAAAGCGATTGAGCGGGCAGTAGGTGCGGGGTTGTTAGCTGTTGATGAAATACTTGCCGATAAACTCGATGCTGCTTTTTGCTCAGTACGCCCGCCAGGACATCATGCTAATAAAGATTCATCATCTGGGTTTTGTGTGTTTAATAACTTAGCTATTGCCGTTAAATACGCACAAAGCAAAGGGGTTAAACGCATTGCTATTGCGGATTTTGATGTACACCATGGTAATGGCACACAAGACATTTTTATTGATGACGAAAATGTACTGCTTTGTTCGTTATTTCAGTATCCGTTTTACCCAAATACAGCAGTTAAAAATAATAGCCATATAGTTAATTCCCCTCTGCCAATTGCTAGTAATGGCGACGACCTAAAAGACGTGTTTACTGGGCAATGGTTACCAAAATTAAAAGTGTTTAAGCCTGAATTGCTTTTTATAAGCGCAGGGTTTGATGCACACCTAGAAGATGATATGGCGAGCTTAAAGTTTGTTGAAAGTGACTACATTTGGCTCACCGAGCAGCTATGCAGTGTGGCAAAGGAGGGCGGTTGCAAAGGGGTTATTTCGTATTTAGAAGGTGGCTATGCGCTATCAGCGTTAGGTCGTAGTGCTGTAGCGCATATAAAAGTGCTTACTGAGGTTTAATTGTGCTGCGTTTTATAGCTCAAGTAAGTTAAATGCCTGCTCAACGGTGAGGGTTGTTATTTTACTTAAACAACAATGCCCTTCATTTAATAAGTAACTTGTTACGAGTACAGCAAGTTGCTCTGCGCTTAACGGCTCACAAGGTGTGTTTTTTAAAGTGCAGTATTCACCACGCTTATTAAGTATGACCACATCAGTTAAGTCGCTTGTTGCAACACTGTGCAAGTGCTCCTCACGGTCTTGTGGTGTGTGAGCTATCTCAAGCTCATTATAAATAACCAATAACTGTGGGTAGCTGTTTAACATAGCCTGTTAGCCTACCGTTACTTCATAAGATGTAAATTTACGAATATTAATAACGCCTTTTTCAAAGATTAGGTACTGACCTTTAATACCTTGTAAAACACCACTTACAACAGGGTCTTTATCAAAGTTAAATGAGCTGATTTTTGTTGGGTATTCGGTTACTGGAAAATCTAAATCAACAACATCTTCATCTAATTGCTCTATTGCTGTTGCGCCAAATAACTCACTTAGCTCGTTTAGTTTTTCGCTAATTTGTGGAATTAACTCAGCCGCGGCTGCTTTTAAATCAAGTGCGTCGTTTTGGCCTTTTAACATATTGCGCCAATTGGTTTTATCGGCAATAAATTCAGCCAAAGCAACTTCCACTAAACCCGATTGCAGGCGAGTTTGCACTTTAAAAATAGGTAATGCCTGAGTAGCGCCTTGATCCACCCAACGAGTCGGTATTTGTGTATGGCGGGTAATACCTACTTTTAATCCAGAGGTGTTAGCGAGATACACATAGTGTGGGATCATGCAATTTTCTTCGCCCCACTGTGGCTCTCGGCAAGTGCCTTGATCGTAGTGGCAAGTTTCTGGTTTCATAATACACATGTCGCAACTAGCGAGCTTGCGCATGCATACAAAACAGTGACCTTGAGAATAGCTTTTTTTGGTTTTTTTACCGCAGTTAGAACATAAAATAGTGCCACTAAAGGTGAGCGTAAGCTCCTTACCTATAAATGCATTTAAGTCTACTAAGTGCTCACCTACAGGTAAGTGATATTGTACTGGTTCGGTTAAACTCGATTTTAGTTTACGCAGTGTGCCTTGCATCTTTACTTGGCCCCTAAAGATGTTAAAAAGAGGAGTCTAACATTTTTAAGCTATATTGGCTTTTTAAGAAGTGTAAATAGTCGGTGTAAGGCAGTGCTTTTGCGTATAAATAACCTTGGGCAGAATCAGCATTCATGTCTTTAAGTAAGTGATGAATCTCCTGAGTTTCTACCCCCTCAATTGTTATTGATAAATTAAGGTTGTGCGCCATATCAATGGCTGTTTGTACAATAACTTGATGAGTGGGGTTATTAGGTAAATCAAAAACAAACGACTTATCTATTTTTAGTTCACTAAAATGGTAGTTAACTAAGTAGTTAAGTGATGCGTAACCTGTACCAAAGTCGTCTAAAACAACGTTAATGTCTAATGCCGATAATTCATCAACTAATTTAATGAGTGCATCTTGACTCTCTACAAAAGCTGATTCGGTTAGTTCAAACTTAAGTAAACGAGCCGGTACTTGGTATTTAATGAGTATATTTTCTACTTTTTCAGCTAAGTTATTTATGGTCAAGTTTTTAGCGCTGAGGTTGACGCTAATAGTATGATTGATGTAACCATTTTTTGTTAGTTCGGCAATATCTTTACACGCTTGTTCAATGACCCACAGTGTTAGTTCGTTAATAATACCTGTATGTTCAGCAAGAATTACTAACTCTTCAATCGGTAAATTATTAAAGGTTGGATCGGGCCAGCGTAGTAAAGCTTCTGCGCCAATTACTTGGTTATTTAATAAATTTATTTGTGGCTGGTAATAGAGTGCAAGTTGATTTGTTTTTATGGCTTTTTGTAGCTTTGCAGCTAAGGAAACGTCCATCATTTGGTTATTCACGTTTGATGATAACCCTACTTGATTAACACTACTTTTTGCTTTTTTAAGTGCTAAATATCCACGTTTTAACCAATACTCAAAGTCGTTAGTTTTACCCGCACAGCTAATGCCAATACTGTAATTAAGTTGCAGGTTTAGCCCTTTTATTTCGTATTGTTTTGGTAAGTTGCTAATTACTTTGGTGAGAAGTGCTTCTAGCATTTCTTGGTTTTGTGTTTTAGTCGAAATACAGGCAAATACGCCGCTATTGAGATCGGCTAATCGAGGGATGGTGTTTAAGTTAGTATCAAGATTTATAAATTCGCGCTCGTGGCTCAATTCTAACTCTAATTCTCTCGCTATATGTTTTATAAGTGCATAGCCTTGAGAAGGGGTAATTATAGTATTAAGAGAGTTAAAGTGGCGTATTTTAATCAAACACAAAGTTGTTGAGCGGTTTTTTGCTTGTAACTCCATAAAGGTTTGCTTGAGCTTAGCACTATTAAGAAGCTTTGTTTGTTGAGTGTGCGTAGCGTGATATAAAGCACGTTCACGCTGATACCTAACTCGGTCTGCTAATGCCATTGCCATTAATATTACTTCGCATAGTATAGCCATTAAAAAGGCGTGGCGTGTGGTAAAGCTATAAGGTAAAAGGCCAGTCAGTTCCATAGGTTGAATCGCCGCGCCAAAAATTAGTGGCACCCATGAAAAAACATAAAATTTAGCCCATCTAAAACCACTACGTAATTTGTTATAAATTAAAATAATACACGCTATATAAAGTAGGCTCATCACTCCAAAAAAAATAGGTGCTGCTATATTTTCAGGGATAAAAAGGCTGCTTACAGCAAGAACAAACATAAGCTTAAGTAGCGCTGTACTCATTTTATAGCGCCAGCATTTTTCTTTGTGGTAACGTAAAAACATAATACAGAAGGAGAGTGTAAAAAAAGCAACGCCGTAATTACCAAGTACTATTTTTTCGTGAATAAATAATTGCCATTCCATTGGCCATAAATAAAAGCCAAAACCTAATACCGCTCCCATTAGTATAATAGCGCTAATAATGTAGCCAATATAAATTAAGTAAACTCGGTCTTTTATACCAAAATAAAGAACAAGATTGTACAGTGCAGCCATTAGCAATACGCCAACAAAAATCCCCCAAATCCCTGTTTGCGAACGCACTAAGTCAATAAACTCTTTATCACGATATAAATTTACAGGTGTTTTACTTATACCTATCGTATCTATTTTCATTACGAGTCGTTGTGAGGACTTACTTTCGAGCGAAAAGCGGATATGCGGCACACTGTATTGAAATAAAGTAAGTGCTTGTTCTTTATCTCCGAGCTTATAAGTATCCATTAATTGGTTGTTTTTATTGAGTCGAAAAATAGTTAGGTGATCAACCATGGGGTTATCAAAATGGGCAACAACGTTTTCTTTTTTGAAGCTCTTATTTTCTAAATCGAGAAACAGCCAATAATTTTGTTGAGTAAAACTCCACGGTATTTCCGAAAATTTTTGATGAGTGAGTAACTGCGGCTGGGTTATAACATCGTTAAAAGTAAGGCTCTTAGTTTCATCAATATAGTACGCGTAATCAAGATATACGGGCGCGGTTTTATCAATTGTATATCGTGTAGGCACGACGAGGTTTGATGCCAGTGTACTTATAATAAAAAATATAAGTACTAGTATGGCAACAGCAATTGCATGATAACGTAAAGTTCTTAGTTCCAACGTTTGCGTACTTTTAAAAAAACTTTTAATTAGTGTAGCACTAAAAAAGCGCAGAGAGACTGCGCTTTTGTAGTTAAATTAACTGGTTATACCAATAAACTGGTATTATAAGCCTATTGCTCGCGGGCAATAGCACGATAAGCAATATCTGTACGATATTCCATACCATTCCAGCTAATTTGTTTAACAAGCTCATAGGCGCGTTGCTGCGCTTGCGTAACAGTGTTACCAAGTGCTGTTGCGCATAATACGCGACCGCCTGCGGTTACAACGTCATTGCCATCTTGCTTAGTACCCGCATGAAACACTTTTTCATCTGCAGGGTAATCAACTTTTAGCCCCGAAATAGCATCGCCTTTAGGGTAATCGCCAGGGTAACCTTTAGCGGCAAGTACAACACCAACAGCTGCACGTGGGTCAAACTTAATTGTTGTTTTATCAAGTTCTACACGATTAGCGGCTTCAATCAATTCAACTAGGTCTGATTGCAAACGTAGCATCATTGGTTGAGTTTCAGGGTCGCCAAAGCGACAGTTGTACTCAATGACTTTAGGGGTGCCTGTTTCGTCAATCATTAAACCTGCGTATAAAAAGCCTGTGTATGGATGGCCTTCGCTTGCCATGCCTTCTACCGTAGGGTAGATCACTTCGTTCATAATACGCTGGTGGATTTCATCAGTAACAACTGGCGCAGGTGAGTATGCACCCATGCCACCCGTATTAGGACCCGCATCGCCATTGTAAGCGCGTTTATGGTCCTGACTGGTCGCAAATGGTAATACGTTTTTACCATCAACCATTACGATGAAAGACGCTTCTTCACCGTCTAAAAACTCTTCAATAACAACACGACTTCCCGCATCGCCAAAAGCATTACCCGCAAGCATATCGCGAATAGCTTCTTCGGCATCGGCTTGCGTCATGGCTACAATTACGCCTTTACCCGCAGCTAAACCATCTGCTTTTACAACAATTGGCGCGCCTTTCTCTTTTAAATAAGCAAGGGCAGGCTCAATCTGTTCAAACGTTTGGTAGTCGCCCGTTGGGATTTTATGACGTGCTAAAAAGTCTTTAGTAAACGATTTAGAACCTTCAAGCTGAGCTGCGCCCGCCGTTGGTCCAAAAATAGCCATGTTATGTTCACGAAACTTATCAACAACACCCAGTACTAACGGTATTTCAGGACCTACAATAGTAAGCTCTACCTTATTTTGCTGTGCAAAATTAAGTAAACCATCTAAGTCGTCAACGTTTATTGCTACGTTTTCAAGTTTTGGTTCAAGTGCAGTACCTGCATTACCAGGGGCTACAAATACAGTATTTACTTTGGTGTTTTGAGCGGCTTTAAACGCAAGTGCGTGTTCGCGGCCGCCGCTGCCAATGACTAAAACATTCATGGCGAAAATTCCTATTTAAAGCGGTTTCTTAAATTTCAGCGTCATGCGGTCGCTTTCACCAATGGCTTTATATTTATCAGCATCTTGTTCGCCGAGTCTTAAGCTTGGTGGTAGCGTCCATACACCTTTAGGGTGATCGGCTGTATCTTTTGGATTTGCATTTATTTCACTGCTTGCTACTAATTCAAACCCTGCTTGTTTAGCAAGGTCTACTACGTAGCTCTGCTTCATATAACCTGATGTTTTTTGATCTTCGTCAGCACGTTCTTCAGCTAAACGGTGTTCAACTAAACCTAATGTACCACCTGGTTTAAGGGCTTTATAAAAAGCTTGGAATGCACTTAATGCACCGCTTTTATCTTTGCCCATGTACCAGTTATGTACATTACGAAATGTTAAAACCATATCGGCACTGCCAGCTGGCGCAATATCTAAATGTGTTACAGGTGCAAACTCAGTAATTTTAACGCTACTAAAACGCTTATCTTCAGCTACTTTTTGTTTAAAGCCCGCAAGAGAGCGTTGGTAGTAGCCAACTGATGAATCAGCAGGAAAGTGCGCGGCATAATAAGTGCCTTGCTCTTTTAGTGCTGGCGCTAAAATTTCACTATACCAACCACCGCCGGGCGCAATTTCAACAACTGTCATAGTTGGTTTAAAGCCAAAAAATGCCAGTGTTTGAGCCGGGTGACGATATTCGTCACGAACGCTGTTTTTAGCGCTGCGTTCGCTTGATTGAAGTGCATGTTCAAGGCTCGATTCGTGGTTATGGCTAAGCGCCATAGTCGATGTCATCGTTAGTGTGGCTACAAGTAGCGATTTTAGCGCAAATTTCATTGTTTGTTCCTTCACATTATAATTTTAAATAGGTTATTGAATAATCAGAATACGTGAATTTATAGCAAACAAAAAGGGTTAAACCAACGTTTAACCCTTTGTGTGATTAGTGGCGGAAATGGCGCATACCAGTTAGTACCATTGCCATGCCAGCTTCATCAGCAGCTGCAATCACTTCTTCATCACGCATTGAGCCACCAGGCTGAATTACCGCAGTAATGCCAGCGGCTGCGGCTGCGTCAATGCCATCACGGAATGGGAAGAACGCATCAGACGCCATAACTGAACCTTTAACTTCAAGGTTTTCGTCTGCAGCTTTTATGCCTGCAATTTTAGCTGAGTATACGCGGCTCATTTGGCCTGCGCCTACGCCAATAGTCATACCGTCACGGGCATAAACAATTGCGTTTGATTTAACAAACTTAGCTACTTTCCAGCAAAACAGTAAATCTTTAAGTTCTTGCTCTGTAGGTTGGCGTTTAGAAACAACTTTTAAGTCGCCTTGCGTTACCATGCCTAAATCGCGGTCTTGAACTAAAATACCGCCGTTAACGCGTTTAATATCTTGGCCAGCGGCTTTGCCTGTCCACTGTCCACATTCTAATAAACGAACGTTCTTTTTAGCTTCAACAATTTTTGCAGCGTCGCTCGAAATACTCGGTGCAATAATTACTTCAACAAACTGACGCTCAACAATGGCTTGTGCAGTTGCTGCATCTAGCTCTCGGTTAAAGGCAATAATGCCACCAAATGCTGATGTAGGGTCTGTTTTAAAAGCGCGCTCGTATGCTTGTAGAATGTTGTCGCCAATTGAAACACCACACGGGTTAGCATGTTTTACAATTACGCACGCAGGTACATCAAATTCTTTAACGCATTCAAGCGCTGCGTCGGTATCGGCAATATTGTTAAACGAAAGGGCTTTACCTTGCAATTGAGTTGCTGTTGCAACTGATGCTTCAGCAATGTCATTTTCAACATAAAAAGCAGCATCTTGATGTGAGTTTTCACCGTAGCGCATATCTTGCTTTTTAGTGAACTGCATATTGATAGTACGTGGGAATTTAGTCTCTACAGCAGCTTCCTCGGTGTAATCAGGCACCATTTTACCGAAGTAGTTAGCAATCATGCCATCGTATGCGGCAGTGTGCTCGTAAGCAGCAATCGCTAAGTCAAAACGTGTTTTATACGTCGTAGAGCCATTGTTGTTTTGTATTTCGCCAATAACACGGTCGTAGTCGCTCGCGTTTACCACGATTGTTACGTCTTTGTGGTTTTTAGCGGCTGCACGAACCATTGTAGGGCCGCCAATATCAATATTTTCAATAGCATCTTCAAGGCTGCAGTTTTCTTGAGCGACTGTATTCGCAAAGGGGTATAAGTTAACTACAACTATGTCGATAGCAGAAATGCTGTTATCTGCCATTACGCTTTCATCTTGTCCGCGACGGGCTAATATGCCGCCGTGAATTTTTGGGTGAAGAGTTTTTACGCGGCCATCCATGATTTCAGGGTGGCCTGTGTGATCTGATACTTCAGTCACTTTTATGGCGTTATCAGCAAGTAGTTTACATGTGCCGCCAGTTGATAAAATATCAACGCCTTGCGCTTCTAGTGCGCGGGCAAATTCAACAATACCGGTTTTATCAGACACACTTAATAGTGCGCGACGAATGGGACGATGAGTATCCATTGTAGTTTGATTTCCTCAGTTAATGAGCTAGCTTAGAAGCGGGCATTTTAACTGATTACAACTCAAAAAACGACTTATAAAGCGCCGATGAGGGTGAGCATTTTGCAATTTGGTTAATAAGTTGTAGGCATAAAAAAAGCACCCGAGGGTGCTTTTTTTGCATAATACCAGTTGTATTGGATTAGTAAGTAGTTATAACGATAGAAAAACAAGTCTATAACAAGGCAAAAATTTTGCTGTGTAGTTATTCTACATAAAAAATTATTAACGACGTTATGGGCTTGTTTAACTCGTTAGAATACTTACGTTTTCAATATAATTGGTATTAGTTCATGCCGTATTTTTTAAGCTTTTTACGTAAAGTACCACGGTTGATACCTAGTAAAATTGCTGCACGAGTTTGGTTACCACGTGTATATGTCATCACTTCTTCAAGTAATGGCGCTTCTAGCTCTGAAAGAACAAGGTCGTAAACGTCTTGCACATCTTGACCGTTAAGCTGCTTTAAATAGTGGTGAACAGCTTTTTTTACTGCATCACGCAATGGCTGCGGTTTCTCGTGTGACTGAACATGAGGGTTAGTGATAAATGGAGAAGTCACGTTTTGTTCGAACATTATTAAGTCTCTTTCTTTCTTAGTTAGCTGCTAGTGTTTTAAAGTATTGCTCTAATGCGACGACCTGTGCCTGTGGGTTGTCGAGCGCATTAAATACTCGCCTAAACTGACCATCACTGTCATGGGTTTGCAAATACCAAGATACATGTTTGCGAGCAATTCGCGCTCCCATTGGCTCACCGTAAAACAAATGGAGGTTTGTTAAATGCTCCATTAATATACTGCGCACCTCTGCAATAGCAGGCGGCTGTAAGTGTTCCCCAGTTCGCAAATAGTGGTCTATCTCCCTAAATATCCAAGGGCGACCTTGGGCGGCTCGGCCAATCATAATGGCATCTGCACCCGTATAGTCTAAAACCTGTTTTGCTTTTTCTGGTGATGTAATATCACCATTGGCAACAACAGGAATCGACACTGAACGTTTTATATCCCTAATCGTGGCGTACTCAGCATCACCTTTGTACATACATGCGCGCGTACGCCCATGTACAGCAAGTGATGCAATGCCATAACGTTCAGCTATTCTCGCAATCTCTACACCATTACGGTTATCCGGATCCCATCCTGTACGGATTTTAAGTGTTACAGGTATATCTACAGCGTTAACGACTGCATCAATAATCTCTTCCACAAGTTCAGGAAACTGTAATAAGGCAGAGCCTGCGAGTTTCTTGTTCACTTTTTTTGCTGGGCACCCCATATTGATATCTATGATCTGTGCACCGTTAGCAACATTGAATTGTGCGGCCTGCGCCATAAGCTCAGGATCTGCTCCTGCAATTTGCACAGCACGTATACCCGATTCACCGCTGTGATCCATACGGTTCATCGACTTTTCTGTTTTCCAAACCTTAGGATTAGACGATAGCATTTCAGACACAGCAAGCCCCGCGCCTAAGCGACGACAAAGTTGTCTAAATGGTCTGTCTGTAATGCCTGCCATTGGCGCGACAATTACATTATTCTCAAGTTGGTATTTACCGATACGCACTATATTCAATAGGCCTCTTTTCAAGGGGCGCTAAGTTTACGGTTTTTTTAGCAAAAATCAAAGGCTATAAATTGAACAAAAGTGACTTTTTTTTGCCCTTTTCGTATTGACATTTGATAACCGTATGAGGAATGGCTTTATTTGTGTGAAATTTGAGCGTATTTTGTTTTTGCAACAAAATAAGTTTATTTTTTATTATGTAAAAAAATAGTAAAGCCTGTTAAATACAGGCTTTACATGCATGTTTTGAGTTAATGCTCTAAATTTGATTGTGCAGTTTATTACGCTTTTTTAGTGCCACTCACTCGAGTCCAATCACCTTCAACGGCAATGTTATCTAGCTCAATAAACGGCGCGTAAATATCGGCAACCGATTGGGCTTGCTCTTCTAATATGCCCGACATAGCAATTTTTCCACCTGGCTTGAGTAATCCCAAAATTACACTGTGAAGTTCACGCAGCGGTTGCGCCAAAATATTAGCCACCACAATATCAGCACTAAACTCAGGTTGGTTTTCTGGAAGGTATACTTCGAGTTTGTCTGCAACACCATTTCGGTTAGCGTTATCAAGGCTTGCCTCAAGCGCTTGAGGGTCAATATCTATCCCAATCATACGCTCTGCACCTAGTTTTATAGCTGCAATACCTAAAATGCCTGAGCCACAACCAAAATCAACAACCGTTTTACCCGTCAGATCTTGGCTTTCTAACCACTTAAGACATAAGGCCGTTGTTGCATGTGTGCCCGTGCCAAAAGCAAGGCCTGGGTCTAGCAATACATTTACTGCATCAGGGTCTGGAATGTCGCGCCAGCTTGGGCAAATCCATAGTTTTTCGCCAAATTGAATAGGGTGGAAGTTATCCATCCATTCACGTTCCCAGTCTTTATCTTCAAGTTGCTCGATTTTGTATACTAAATTGTCTTTTAGCTCATCATGGCGCTTCAATAACGCAACAACTGCGTTCATATCGTGATTAGCTTCGAACAAGCCAATGACTGTGGTATCAGCCCAGAACACAACAGTGCCAATTTTAGGCTCGTAAATAGGGGTATCTTTTGCGTCAATAAAGGTTACTGAAGCGCTACCGGCTTCCATTAATAGGTCGCTTACGGCATCAGCTGTTGCAGCATTGGCATTAATACGAATTTGGATCCAAGCCATGGTTATTTCCTTAAAATAGAAAAAAGGCCGCTATAGCGGCCTTTTTAGTTTATATAGTAGCGCTAAATTATTTAGCGTCTAAAAAGCTTTTCAGTAAATCTGAGCGAGAAGGGTGGCGTAATTTACGCAGCGCTTTCGCTTCTATTTGACGAATACGTTCACGTGTTACGTCAAACTGTTTACCTACTTCTTCTAAGGTGTGGTCGGTATTCATATCAATACCAAAACGCATACGTAGTACTTTAGCTTCACGAGCTGTTAGGCCTGCAAGTACATCGTTAGTTGCGCCTCGAAGAGACTCCATTGTTGCCGAATCGATTGGCGAATCAATGGTTGTATCTTCGATAAAGTCACCTAAGTGAGAGTCTTCATCATCACCGATTGGTGTTTCCATTGAAATTGGCTCTTTAGCAATCTTAAGTACCTTACGGATTTTATCCTCAGGCATCATCATGCGTTCTGCTAATTCTTCTGGATTTGGCTCACGACCCATTTCTTGTAACATTTGACGAGAAATACGGTTAAGTTTATTAATCGTTTCAATCATATGTACTGGAATACGGATTGTTCTTGCTTGGTCAGCAATAGAGCGAGTGATTGCTTGACGTATCCACCACGTAGCATAAGTAGAGAACTTATAACCACGGCGATATTCAAATTTATCAACCGCTTTCATCAGACCAATGTTACCTTCTTGAATTAAATCCAAGAATTGTAAGCCACGGTTTGTGTATTTTTTAGCAATTGAGATTACAAGACGTAAGTTAGCTTCAACCATTTCTTTTTTCGCACGGCGTGCTTTCGCTTCACCAATGCTCATTCGACGGTTAATATCTTTAATACGCTCAATGCTTAAACCTGTTGTTTGTTCAATAACAGATAATTTATTAATGCTACGAATGATTTCTGGCTTAACTTCTTCAAGTTTAGCTGAATACTTTTCGTTACCTGAAATTTCTAAATCAACCCAAGAAGCATCAGTTTCGTTGTTAGCAAAGTGCTTAACGAATGTTTTCTTCGGTAATTTAGCAATTTGTACAGCTTGTTTCATGATTAGACGTTCTTGAATACGAACTCTGTCCATCATTTCACGCATGTTATTTACCATGCGGTCAAACTGTTTAGGTATTAATTTAAAGGTTCTGAAAAGCTCGCCAATTTCAAAAATGGCTGCTTGTGATTCAGGATGCGAACGACCTTTAGCTTCAAACGTATCACGTGCTTTGTTGTATAAATCACGTAGATTTTCAAAATGAATGCGAGCTTCTTCAGGATCTGGTCCTGTGTCTATCTCTTCTTCATCTTCATCGTCGCTATCAGCATCGTCTTTGTCGTCTTTATCATCGTCGTCAAGTTGCTTAGCACTTAATTCTGAACCAATATTAGTTGCTGAAATTGGCGCTGTATCTTCATTCGGATCGATAAATCCAACGATGATATCGCTTAAACGCATTTCTTCAGCTTCAAACTTATCCCACTGTTCAAGTAGGTAAGTGATTGCTTCAGGGTACTCTGCAACAGAAATCTGAACTTGGTTAATGCCTTCTTCAATACGTTTAGCGATTACAATTTCGCCTTCACGTGTCAGAAGTTCAACAGTACCCATTTCACGCATGTACATGCGTACCGGATCAGTTGTACGGCCGATTTCTTTTTCTACAGTCGCAAGGGCTGCAGCGGCAGCTTCTGCTGCGTCTTCGTCTGTCGTTGTTTCTTGCATCATTAATTCATCAGCATCAGGCGCATTTTCGCTAACCTTGATACCCATATCATTAATCATGCTTATGATATCTTCTACTTGATCTGAGTCTATAATGTCTTGTGGAAGGTGATCATTTACTTCTGCAAAAGTTAAGTAGCCTTGCTCTTTACCTTTCTGAATCAGAAGTTTTAATTGTGACTGAGGAGTTGGATCCATAGAGATTTTTTCTTCCACTCTGATAAGTTGATACAACAGGCGCCATCATGTAGTTTGCATTTAAGCCAACTAGAATAATGTGACGCAGTGAATAGCACAGTATAACAGCCAAAATTAGATCTGACTAGCTGTTAGTCGCTTTTAACGCTGTCATTAACAAATGACATTCAAGTCTTTCATCGCTATTGAGACCTTGTGTCTTGTCCTTTATTAATAAGGTCTCTAGTCGATAATTTAAACACTGATCTTCAATAAATTTAAAAGTATTTTGAAAAACAGTCTCTAAACGCTCTTCATTTATTTCGTGTTGCCACGTTGCAAGCTTTATTAATGGCTCGTAATCTTCAGTTCCTCTAAAAAATTCGAGTAATTGCGCGGTGGTAACATTCTCTTTTTCTAATGCTTGTTCTTGTAGGCGCAGTAATAATCCAATACCGGCTATGCTCATTTGCGCTAAATCGGGCAAATAAGGAATACTTTTAGCCAATTGTGGGTGCTGAATTAAAATACCAATGGCCTGTCGCATAGGTGTTATTTTAAATTTTCGCTCAATAGAGTGCTGTTGCTTAGGTGTTTTTAAGCGACTATTAAGCTGCTCACGTGTTCGACCAATTAAACGACCGAGTTGTTCAAGAATGTTTTCTTGATAAAACTCACTGGGTATTTTTTCTATTAATGGCAGTGCAGCACTAAGTAATTTTGCCTTGCCAGAATCGAGTGTTAAATCTATTTCTAGGCTTAATTTATTGAATAATACTTTAGTAAAGTCATCGGCTTCACTCAAGCGTTGTTCAAACAGCTCTTTACCTTCTTTTTGTACTAGAGAGTCAGGGTCTTCACCATCGGGTAAAAAAACAAAATTTAAGGCTTTTCCGTCATTCAAATAAGGAAGAGCATTTTCAAGTGCCCGCCACGCTGCATCTCGCCCTGCGCGATCCCCATCGTAACAACAAATAACTTTATCTGTTGTTCTAAAAAGGGTGTGCATGTGTTCGCTCGTAGTTGCAGTACCAAGTGCAGCAACAGCATATTCAATACCTTGTTCAGCAAGCGCCACCACATCCATATAACCTTCAACAATAAGTACATGGTCTAACTTTTTATGAGCTTGTTTTGCCTCATATAAACCATATAACTCAAAACCTTTATGAAAAATTCTGGTTTCTGGAGAGTTTAAATATTTAGGACCTTGGTCGGCTTGCATTACACGCCCACCAAAGGCGATAACACGTCCGCGTTTATCGCGAATAGGAAATATTAAGCGGTCGCGGAAAAAATCAAATTGTCTACCGGGTGTTTTTTCTGAAGCGAGCTTTAGCTCAACTAATTGCTCTTTTTGTTCTTTGTTGCGGCCAAGCTGTAGGCATAAACCATCCCATTCACTTGGAGCGTAACCAATCATAAATTTTTTAACTATTTCACCACTTAAACCTCGGCCCTTAACGTAGTCTATTACAGCCGTTGAATTGCTGTGGTGTTTTAATTGGTGTTGATAAAAGCGTGCTGTGTGGAGCATTAAATCGTAATCAGAGCGCTTTTGTGCTGCGGTGCGTTCTGGTGCTGAACTTGTGCCTTGTTCTCGAGGTACTTCTAAATTAAGCATGCTGGCTATTTCTTCAATAGCATCAACAAACTCGAGCTTTTCGTATTCCATTATAAATGAAATCGCATTCCCGTTAGCGCCACAGCCAAAACAATGATAAAACTGCTTATCTTGAGATACCGTGAACGAAGGGGACTTTTCATTATGAAAAGGGCAGCAAGCTTGATAATCTTTACCTGCTTTTTTTAGACCTACTTTTGAGTCTATCAGGTCGACAATATCGGTTCTGGCAAGTAAATCGTCTATAAAGTTACGTGGGATCTTTCCAGCCATTAGTAAAATGCAGTCCTGAGATAATGATAAAAATAACGAATGTGAAATTTACTTCTTATACTCGCTTGGCGCAGAGTATAACGTGCTTTAACTTACCAAAACGAAAGCTAAATAAACAGAGTAGCTATAAATAATTTTATCTTTAAATAACCACATTGAAGCACTTTTATTAAAGTTAAAAACAAAGAAACCGAGCACAAGGCTCGGTTTACTTCAATCATACTTTAATGTATGTGGGAGTATTAGGCAGTTAATCGTTGCTTAATTAAACCAGAGATCTTGCCCATATCGGCGCGACCCTCAGCCTTGCTTTTGATTATACCCATTACTTTACCCATGTCTTGCATACCTGCTGCATTAGTATCAGCAATAGCCGCGTCAATGAGAGCAATGATTTCTTCTTCACTCAATTGTTGAGGTAAAAAAGTTTCAAGCGCTACTATTTCATTGGCTTCAATATCAGCTAAATCATCACGCCCAGCATCTTTGTACTGAGTGTAAGAGTCACGACGTTGTTTAACAAGCTTCACTATAACGGAGGTAATACCTGCGTCGTCTAGCGTTATTTGCTCGTCAATTTCACGTTGCTTGATTGCAGCAAGTACCATACGAATAGGGTTAAGACGTTGCTTGTCTTTGGCTCTCATCGCATCTTTTTGCGCATCTTTTAGCGTTATTAAAAGGCTCATTTATACAAGACCTAATATATTAGTATAATTTAACGCGACGAGCGTTATCACGAGAAAGTTTTTTCATGTGACGTTTAACTGCAGCAGCTTTTTTACGTTTACGTTCAGCTGTTGGTTTTTCATAGTGCTCGCGACGACGAACTTCTGAAAGGATTCCTGCTTTTTCACATGAACGCTTGAAGCGACGAAGTGCTACGTCAAACGGTTCGTTCTCTCTTACTTTAATTACTGGCATTAAAAATTCACCTACCTAAATTATGAGCGTTGCTCAAGTTGATCAAACATTGATCAAGTGGTTCAAAAATGGTGCGGTATTGTAATCCGAAGCAACACCACATGTAAAGGACAATATTAACAGAAACACATCATGTAAAACAGTATTAATTTGATTGGCGTTGGTACAACCTAGAAAACACTTGGCCAGCTTTTTTTTCTTTAATTAACAGCCAGTTATCTGGTTTTGTGAATGAGTTTAAATCACTTTCAACTTCAACGTAAATTAAAGCTTCTGAGCTGAGCCATTGATTCTTTTCTAAAAAATCGCAGCTAATTTGGGCTAGGTTTTTACGAAAAGGGGGATCAACGAAAACGAGGTCAAAAGGTTCATTTAGGTTTTTTTGTTCTAAAAACGATAATGTATTTATATTTTTTACGTGCGCGTTTTGCAATTTTAAAGTTGTTATATTGTGTTCTAATTGCGTTGCTGCTAATAAATCAAGCTCAATAAAAGTAGCGCTTTTAGCAAAACGAGATAATGCTTCAAACCCTAAACCACCAGAGCCGGCAAAGCAATCAAGTACGTTTGTATCTCGCGTATCTTGCATTAACCAGTTAAATACTGTTTCTTTTATGCGATCGGTGGTTGGACGCAGACCTTGCACATCCTTTACTGGTAGCTTTCTGCCACGAAATTGACCGCTTATAATTCTAATAAAGCCATCACTTGATTTATTAATTACTTTATTTTGCGCCGTTTTATTTCTCATTTAGCTCACTAAAAAATGGTATCTGGGATCTAGCTCAGATAATATTGCAGTAGATTACGTATAGCTTCATTTTTCAACTGCATTAAAAGTGTTACTATTTAGCTCTTAATGTTTTGAACTGTTTTTTTGCTGGCAGATATTGCCGAGCACAATAAAGCTATTTTCAAATTTTAGTTTATCAGATTTTTATAAGTGGTTATTAGCAAGTATGGCAAAAAAAAGTAAATTCCTGTCTTGGTTTGGTTTTGGTAAGTCAGATGAAAAACAAGCAGAGCAAGTAAAAGAAACTAATAACCAACAAGCGTTGGCCGAACAACAAGAAGCTGAGCGTATAGAGCAAGAGCGCGCTGAAACAGAGAAGCACGATACAGAGCAAGCTGAAAAGTTAGCGGTTGAACAAGCAAATGCTGAATTATTGGCAAAAGAACAAGCTGATGCCCATGCAAAACAATTAGAGCTGCAACAGCGTTTAGCCGAACAAGAAATGCAAATGCGCCTTGAGCAAGAGCGAATTGCGGCTGAAAAAGCTGAAGCCGAGCGTTTAGAGCAAGCACGTATTGAGGCTGAAAAAGTTGAAACCGAGCGTTTAGAGCGAGCACGTATTGAGGCTGAAAAAGCTGAAACCGAGCGTTTAGAGCAAGCACGAGTTGCAGCTGAACAAGCTGAAAGCGATCGTCTAGAACAAGCGCGTATTGAGGCTGAAAAAGTTGAAAGCGATCGTTTAGAGCAAGCGCGTATTGAGGCTGAAAAAGCTGAAGACGATCGTTTAGAGCAAGCACGTATTGAGGCTGAAAAAGCTGAAAGCGATCGTTTAGAGCAAGCGCGTATTGAGGCTGAAAAAGTTGAAAACGAGCGTTTAGAGCTAGCGCGTGTTGCAGCTGAAAAAGCTGAAAGCGATCGTTTAGAGCAAGCGCGTGTTGCAGCTGAAAAAGTTGAAACCGAGCGTTTAGAGCAGGCGCGTGTTGTAGCTGAAAAAGTTGAAACCGAGCGTTTAGAGCTGGCGCGTGTTGAGGCTGAAAAAGTTGAAATCGAGCGTTTAGAGCAAGCGCGAGTTGCGGCTGAAAAAGTTGAAAGTGAGCGTTTAGAGCAAGCGAGTATTGAGGCTGAAAAACTTAAAGCGGACAAAGAAGATAAACCCAAAAAAGAAGGTTTTTTTTCTCGCCTTAAAAAAGGCTTATTAAAAACTCGCGTTAATATTGGATCTGGATTTGCGTCTATATTTAGCGGCAAAAAAATTGATGACGATTTATTTGAAGAGCTGGAAACCCAGCTATTAACTGCCGATTTGGGCGTTGATACAACCATGAAGTTAATCGATCGATTAACAGATGGGGCTAATCGTAAACAGTTAAAAGATGGCGATGCACTTTACGAGCTAATGAAACAAGAAATGGCCACTATGCTTAAAACTGCAGAGCAGCCTTTAGTGATACCAACTGATAAAAAACCATTCGTAATACTGATGGTGGGTGTGAATGGTGTAGGTAAAACCACGACTATTGGTAAACTGGCTAAGCAATTTCAAAACGAAGGTAAGTCGGTTATGTTGGCTGCTGGTGATACGTTTAGAGCGGCTGCTGTTGAGCAACTTCAAGTATGGGGTGAGCGCAATAGTATTCCTGTTATTGCACAACACACTGGCGCTGATAGTGCTTCAGTTGTTTTTGACGCATTTCAAGCCGCGAAAGCTCGTAAAGTGGATGTATTAATCGCCGATACAGCTGGGCGCTTGCAAAATAAAGATAATTTAATGCAAGAGCTTGAAAAAATAGCGCGTGTAATGAAAAAAATTGACCCTGATGCGCCGCATGAAGTGATGTTAACGATTGACGCAGGCACAGGGCAAAATGCGATTAGCCAAGTGAATTTGTTTAATCAGTGTGTAGGCTTAACTGGTATTACCCTTTCAAAACTTGATGGAACTGCAAAAGGTGGTGTTATTTTTGCGGTGGCTGATAAGTTTAATATTCCAATTCGTTATATTGGTGTTGGCGAAAGTATCGATGATTTACGTACTTTTAAGAGTGATGACTTTATTGATGCGTTATTTAGCCAAGATGAGGACGACGTTTAATTTACTAAGAGGGAGCTTGCTCCCTTTTTAATTGCGAGGAATACCAATTGCATTCGTGTTTATGATGAGGTTGGCATAATAAAAAATGATAAATTTTCAGCAAGTAAGTAAAACCTACCCAGGAGGGCATCGGGCCCTTGAAAAAGTTAATTTTCATATTAAGCCGGGCGAACTTGCATTTTTAACTGGTCACAGTGGTGCAGGTAAAAGTACGTTATTAAAGTTAATTAGCTTAATGGAGCGCCCATCTGCGGGTAACGTGTTTATCAACGGTGTTGATTTAAATAAGGTTAACTCGCGTCAAATTCCCTATGCCCGTCGTGACATTGGTATTATTTTTCAGAATCATCGCTTATTAGAGCGCCATACTGTATTTGATAATGTGGCATTGCCATTAATTATTGAGGGTACTCATCATAATCAAATTGCAAAGCGGGTTCATGGGGCGCTCGATAAAGTGGGCTTAATTGATAAAGTGAAATGCCACCCGTCTATGCTTTCTGGCGGCGAACAACAGCGCGTAGGTATTGCTCGCGCGATAGTTAACTCGCCACCAATTTTATTGGCCGATGAGCCAACAGGTAACCTTGACCCTGAACTTTCGATGGAAATTTTACGATTATTTGAAGATTTTAATAAACACGGTACAACCGTGCTTATTGCCACTCATGATTTAGGCTTGGTTGCGCGTATGAAATATAGAAGCTTAACTTTAAAAGACGGGCGAATGCTTCAAGACCCCTTAGCGCAGGAGGTTTTATGAGCTTACTATTTAAGGGGCGCCAAAATAAAAACGAAAAGCAAAAAAAATCTATATTAGCTGGCGGTTATTTTTTTATTATTAATATTTTTCGTCAAGGAATACACAGCCTTGGTGAAATGTGGCGTACGCCTTTAGCTTCGATGATGACAATTGCTGTACTAGGTTTGAGTTTAACGCTACCAGCAACACTTTATTTAGTGGTTAAAAATGTTCAACAAGTCAGTAGCGGGTTTGAAGAAGCAAGCGAAATATCTTTGTTTGTAAAAGAGACGATGAGCGAGCAACAAACACAAACTTTGGTGAAACGTTTAGCACTGTATCCCGAAGTTGAGAGTGTGGCATTTATTTCAAAGCAGCAAGCACTTACAGAGTTTAAAAGTGTCTCGGGGTTTGGGCAAGCATTAGAGTACTTAGATAGTAACCCACTTCCTGATGTTGTGTTGGTCACACCAACTAAGCGTGATCGTCAGCCTAATGCAGCTAGAGCTCTTTTAACTAAGCTGGAAGCTGAGCGTGAGGTTGATTTTGGTAAGCTCGATATAGCATGGTTAGAGCGTTTAAATGCATTGTTGAGTTTGTTAAAAGAGAGTGTAATAACGATCACGCTACTGTTACTTACTTCAGTCACGCTTATTATTGGTAATACTATTCGTTTATCTATTATGGATAAAAAAGAAGAAATACAAGTAATGAAATTAGTTGGGGCTACTAATACATTTATTCATGCACCATTTTTATGGACGGGTATTTGGTATGGTGTTATCGGTGGGCTATTTGCCTTCATATCGGTTGCTTTAATGATGTGGTGGCTATCTTCTGCTGTCAGTAGTGTAGCGGGTGTTTACCAAACAAGTTTTTCGTTAATTGGTTTAACATTAAAAGAGTTTGGCCTGTTAGTTTTACTTGCAACAAGCTTGGGCTTTATTGGTTCGTATCTTTCTGTAAATCGATACATTAAAGAAATAGAACCCGATAAAGTATAATTCGAATCTATTAGTCGTTCGATGCTTATGTACCATATAAGTGAACTAACCCTGCTCGGTATGCGTATGCTATCGGGTTGGGTAGTACCTCCTTTATTAAAACTGTCATGTTTGTGTACTATTCTCCTCAAGGTAATAAGTTATAAATGAGGTGCTGCGATGAGGTGAACCTCTTGCATCCCTTTAATTCATCACTTATTCAGCCGCTTATAGTAGACTTAAATAACGCAAAAAAACCTCTTGATTTATGATTAAAAAAAGTTTTAAATTGGGGTTAGCACTCTTGGTTAAAGAGTGCTAAGATGGTTTCAAATGTTTATCACCGAGGTGAAAAATGAGTAAAGATTTATACGCAATGGCACTTACAGTCGGACAACAAAGCGCAAGCATGGACGGTTACCTTCAAGCGGTAAGCACTATTCCTATGCTTAAGGTTGAACAAGAACAAGAGCTTGCTAAAAGGCTTCAGGAAGAAGGCGATCTTAGTGCTGCAAAGCAACTCATTATGTCGCATTTACGCTTTGTAGCACATATTGCTAAAAGCTACTCGGGCTATGGTTTACCACAAGCAGACTTAATCCAAGAGGGCAATATAGGCCTGATGAAAGCGGTAAAGCGTTTCGACCCTACAGTGGGAGTTCGTTTAGTATCGTTTGCAGTTCATTGGATTAAAGCAGAAATTCATGAGTTTGTGCTTAAAAATTGGCGCATAGTTAAAGTTGCGACAACTAAAGCACAACGTAAATTGTTTTTTAATCTTCGCAAAAATAAAAAGCGTTTAGGTTGGTTTAACCAGGCTGAAGTTAGCACGGTTGCGAGCGAGTTAGGTGTGAGTGAAAAGGAAGTTCGTGAAATGGAATCGCGTATGAGCGGCCAAGACATGGGCTTCGACTTGACAGGTGACGACGATGATAACGCACCAACAAGTACTTACTCTCCAGTACAATATTTAACGGATGGTGCAGCTGATCTGGCTGACGACGTTGAACAACAACAGTGGAAAGAGCAGGCGCATACGCGTTTATTTAGCGCACTTAAAACACTTGATGAACGCTCGCAAGATATTGTTAGCGCACGTTGGTTGTCTGATGATAAGGCGACTCTTCAAGAGCTGGCACAAAAGTACAGTGTATCAGCCGAACGTGTTCGTCAGCTTGAAAAAACAGCGATGAAAAAGTTACAAAGCGCTATGAGCTAAACACAGCTCAAGCAGCAAAATTTAAAAAGCCCTGCATGAAAATGCGGGGCTTTTTTGTTTACGGCCGTAAGCTTTCACCTGCCTAGTGCTAAAATTGATAACCGGCTCTACTTTAAATAAGTAACTGAGAATATCTATATATGTTTTTATGGCTGGTAAAATTATAATTAATGTAGTTAACGCGACAGCCCAAGGTTTACTAAACCACCATACTTTTGAAGTTTGAAAATAGTTGGGTGGGGCTTTTAATTTTTCTCTTTCAGAAATCATGATAGGTGAAATCTCTATAACTTCAGCAACAATAAATTTTATTAAATGAAAATTACGTAGCTTGTTAATTGAAGCTTCTGAGTAAAAGCTTTGGCTATGGAGTTTAATTGTTTGTATTTCTTTACCATGATTCAGAAAATAATCAGCAAGGAAAAAAATTAGTTATTTTTCATGTTTGCTATACATATAATTTCCTTATTAAAGTACATATCATCGAGCACTAACCCCTTTACCCTCAGCCTGCGCCAACTGAATGTATTTACGCTCAACCAGCTGCGAAACCGGCACAAGTTCAAAGCCTTGATCTATTAACTGTGGTAACGCTTCACGTAAAAAATCAATAGTTTCAGGATAAGGGTGGGCGATAGCAATGGCAAAATTGTGATCGGTTGCTTGTTGTTTTAATTCATCAAACCTTAACTGCAATTGCTCGGGGGTGATAATGTTGTCTAAAAATACTTGGCGGCTAATATTAGCAACACCTAAAAAGTTTGCCGCATTTTGAGCTTGGCTTAAATCTGTGGTACGACTATCTAAAAAGTATAAATGGCGTTTTTTAAGCACTTCCATTGTCCATTTCATAGCTTGGCTTTGTTGTGTTAGTGCTGAGCCCATATGATTATTAACGCCCTTAACTTGTGGCAGACTAGCTAAGGCAGTGCCTAGAGTTTGCTGGAGCTGCTCTTTACTCATACTTAATGTAAGCGCGCCGGGGCCTAGTTTTTTCCCATTTAGCGCCTGCATGGGTACATGAAGTAATAGCTCTTTATTTGACTGACTCGCTAGCGAAGCAAAAGCTTGCGAATAGGGGGTATGAGGCAAAATTGAATATGACAATTGCCCTGGTAAGGTTAAGAACTCTAAATCTCTTTGATGGTAGCCTATATCGTCAATTACGATTGCTATTTGCTTCGCTTTAACATCAAAAGAGACAAAGCAAGTGACTAATAAAAGCCACGTTATAATGCTTGCGTTAATATTTTTCAAATTTATAATTTTTATTATCTTATTAAGCTCGGTAAGTTGCTCTAAATAAAGCGAATGTTATTGCATACTGAGCAACTGTTTTGCTTTAACTAATTGTAAATCAGCCAAATTACTTGAAAGTAATTGCTGAGTACCTTTAGTCTGTTCGTTTTTTATTATAACGGCTTTATTGTTTTGTGAAAGGTTTGTTTGATTAATCGCCACATCGGGCGTTATTCCTACACCATCAATTGATTTACCTGAAGGCGTAAAGTATTTTGCTGTAGTCAGTTTTAAGGCTGTATTACCGTCACCTAATGGGATGAGAGATTGAACAGAGCCTTTACCGAATGACTGGCTTCCTACAATCTTTGCACGATTATTATCTTTTAAAGCAGCCGCTAAAATTTCAGCTGCTGAAGCCGAGTTTTCATTTATGAGTACCACAATTGGTGCACCTTTTAACACATCACCGTGCTTGGCGTAAAAGGCTTGATTTGCATCAAAAAAACGCCCCTTAGTGGTTACAATAGTGCCGCTTTGTAAAAACAGGTCTGATACTGCCACAGCACTTTTTAAGGTGCCACCAGGATTGTCGCGTAAATCGATGACCAGTCCTTTGAGTGGGTAACCATAGTGACTTTGCATGGCTGCAACTTGTATTGCTACCTCATGTAGTGTGTGATTGGAAAAGCTATTGATAGCTAAATAGCCAGTGCCGGTATCTAAAAGCTGACTGGTTACACTTTCTAAATCTATTTGGGTACGGGTAACATCAAAAGGTATATGGGTTTTATTTGTATTACGTTGCACTGTTAAGTGAATGCTTGCAAACTTACTGTCCCTTATTAAAGCAGCTACTTGGTCAATTGTAAGTGTTGCAATAGTATGGTTATTGATACTAATTATAATATCGTTAGGTAAAATCCCTGCATTTTTGGCCGGAGAGTTATTAACAACATCGATAATAGTCATTTGCTCGTCAATATTTTTAACTTCAATACCAAGGCCTGTGTAACGACCGTTTGTGTTGTCAAATAACGCAGTGAGTTCATGCTCGTCGAGGTATTTAGAATAAGGATCGAGCTTTGAATATAAGCGTTCAAATTGATGATTGTTGTATTTTATATGCATGCTATTTTGTAATTCTAAGTCATCAACATAATAAGCATGAATATTAAATAAAATTTCGTCTATTTGTTGCCTCTTCAATTGTTTTACTGAGCTGGCAGAGGCGCTATTGATAAAGAAAATAAAGACAAGTAAACACAGGCTTAAAATGAAACCTGTGTTTTGTTTTTTTTCGTAGAATGTCGTTGGGGTTTTGTTTTTCATCAGCTGCTCCAGAGCGGTGCAGCGGTTTATTCAATTAAATGCGTCTGCACCATTTTACAGGATTTACTGCGCGTCCTTTGTGGCGTATTTCAAAGTATAGACCAGAACTTGCTTGTCCGCCGCTTTGGCCAACTAAAGCTAAAGTTTCACCTTCTCTAACCATATCGCCAACATCTCTGAGGAGTGTCTGCGCATGGCCGTATAAACTCATAAAGCCTTCACCATGATCAACAACGATCACCCAGCCATAACCTTTTAGCCAATCGGCAAATACAACTTGGCCATTGTGCACGCTATTAACATTCACGCCTTCTTTTGCACCAATTAACACGCCTTTCCAATCAATACCGCCATGCTTACGCTGGCCAAAGGTGTGTTCTAACTTACCTCTGGTCGGCCAATTTAGTTTCCCCTTGCTTTTATTTAGGCCGAGTAATTCGATCTTTTGCGTTTTTTCTTTTTCAAGCTCTTCAATGGTTGTAATTAAAGTTTGTTGGTTTTCTTTAAGGTAATTAATAGAGCTTTTGGTACTTGTGAGCTGAGCTTGTAAGTTTTTAAGATTTGCTTGGCGTTCACTTTGAGCGTTAAGCAAAGCAGTTTGACGCCTTTTTTGCTCGTCATGTAAAGCTATTAACCTTTGTTTTGTTTTAGCCAGCTCTATCTGATTAGAAGCTATTTCCTCTTGAAGGGCTTTTAGGTCTTCAATTTGCTCTATCCTGGCTTTATTTAAGTAATTGTAATAACTGAGAGTGCGCTCAAATTTTGCTGTGTCTTCTTGGTTCAAAATCATTTTAGAGTAGTCATCGCCGCCAGCCATATAGGCACTTTTTAATTGCGCGGCTAAAATGCGCTGAAATAGGGCGTGTTTTTGATCAAGTTGTTCTGCTTTTTGTTGTTGCAGTTTTTGCTGCTGTTGGTTTTTTTTAACCGATTGCTCAGCCATATTAAGCGCTTTAGCATTTTTTGCTATGTTGAGCTCATGACTTTTGAGATTTTTTTGTAGTTTTGCTATTTTTTTTCGTTGTTCATTATATTGCGCTTGATTTTGTTCAAGCGCGTTTTGTACTTCGGATAAATCTTTTTTAGTGCGGTCTTCGTTAGCGACTGCAGGTGCAGCCGCTAACGAAGTAAGTATTAAGCCGCACTTAATTAACCGGTTAATACGTTTATTCATTTTATTTCAACATCATGATAGGCGTACCAGTCATTTCTCTTGGTTGCTCCATACCCATTAAGTGAAGCATTGTTGGGG
Organism: Pseudoalteromonas sp. 20-92; assembly: GCF_030847595.1. Classification (NCBI taxonomy): domain Bacteria; kingdom Pseudomonadati; phylum Pseudomonadota; class Gammaproteobacteria; order Alteromonadales; family Pseudoalteromonadaceae; genus Pseudoalteromonas; species Pseudoalteromonas sp. 20-92. Next base: position 263,553 of record NZ_JANJGQ010000004.1, on the reverse strand, counting down.
CTACATCACTTAAGGCTTTACCTTGCATTGGCTCTGCATCGCGACCAACATAAATAAAATGCACCGGTTCGCTAGTGTGGGCGGTATGTGCTTGGCCTGTTTTGAGATCAGCCATTTGCTCAGCATTACCATGGTCAGCTGTTATTAACGCTTCACCACCAAACTCTTCTAGCGCATCAATAACACGTCCAATGCAGCTATCTACAGCTTCACAGGCTTTAACAGCAGCCTCAAATACACCAGAATGACCAACCATATCGCCGTTAGGGTAGTTGCAAATAATAGCATCGTATTTACCGCTTTTTATTGCAGCTACAAGCTTGTCGGTTAACATTTCTGAATTCATTTCTGGTTGTAAATCGTACGTTGCTACTTGCGGCGAAGGAATTAGTTCGCGTGTTTCGCCTTCAAATTCACTTTCGCGCCCGCCACTAAAGAAAAACGTAACGTGTGCGTACTTTTCGGTTTCAGAAATACGTAGTTGAGTTTTACCATTTTTTTCAAACCATTCACCTAAAACATTAACTAAAGGCGTAGGACCAAATGCCACTGGTGCGTTAATGTCGGCTGCGTATTCTGTCATCATTACAAAAGCACTAAGTTCAGGCGTTCTTTTTTTAGTAAACCCATCAAAATCAGGTTCAACAAATGCACGTGTAATTTCGCGGGCTCTATCTGCTCTAAAATTAGCAAATATAATAGTATCGCCATCATTTATTGTTGCTGGTGTCGCGCCTGCAGGGGTAATTGTGGTGGCAGCTACAAATTCGTCGTTTTCGTCGCGCTCATATGCAGCTTCAAGTGCTATTACGCCGTTATCGTAATTAAAATCGCCCTCGGCAAGAGTCATTACGTTATAGGCTTTCTCTACACGATTCCAGCGATTATCTCGGTCCATGGCGTAGTAACGGCCAATTAATGAAGCCAAACGACCGCATTTAAGCTCGCTAAATAATGCTTCAATACGTTCAATAGACGCTTTAGCGCTACGTGGTGGTGTGTCACGGCCATCTAAAAACGCGTGAAAATAGACTTCTTTAGCACCACGTTTAGCAGCAAGTTCAATACTTGCAACGATATGATCTTCGTGGCTGTGCACACCGCCGGGGCTCAATAGGCCCATAATATGAACGGCTTTACCTGCTTTCACAGCTTTATCTATATTTTCAACAAGTGCAGGTGTTGAATCAAATTCGCCATCATTAATGGCTTTGGTGATACGAGTAAAGTCTTGATAAACTACTCGTCCAGCCCCTAAGTTTACATGGCCAACTTCAGAGTTGCCCATTTGCCCATCAGGAAGACCAACATCAAAGCCCGAAGCTGAAATTAATGTATGAGGGCGTGTAGCCCATAAGTTGTCTAGTACTGGCGTGTTTGCCGCCAAAATAGCATTACTTTGCTCATCTTCGCGATACCCCCAACCGTCTAAAATCATTAATACCAGTGGTTTTTTATGTTCTGTCATAGTCACTCCTGAAAGTTAGCACCTGTTTGGCTTTAGCATACCGTGTTTTGTAACTAGGGTCAGCATGCAAAGCCGCATATTAATTTTTTTCACTCTGCTGAAAAACGTAAACACACACTTAGATAAGGTATATATGGGGCGTTTTATGTACTTTTAAACAACGTCTAAACTCGCATTTTAAGTTGGTTTGGGTATACTTGCGTGGCTAAAGTCTAAAATATCTAAAACACTACGTTTTAGGATGTAATTTATAGTGGAAGTCGAATGGATCAATATATTGAATTTATCACCAATCACCCAATTTTAAGCCTTGCTTGGGTGGGTATTGTATTTCTTATTGTTAGTGGCTGGATAAAAAGTAAGTTTTCAGCTGTTCGTCAAATAAATCCTCAGCAGCTTACGTTACTTATTAACCGTGATGACGGTCAAGTAATCGATATACGTGCGCAAAAAGAGTTTAATGCAGGGCGTATTTCTGGTGCTGAGCACTTAAGCCCAGAGAATGCGAAAAAATCTGACTTTTCAAGCCTTGAAAAGTACAAGACTAAACCCATTATAGTTGTATGTACTACAGGTATGACTGCCCAAGGTACTGCAGCCGCTATGAGTAAAGCTGGTTTTGAACGAGTTTACTTATTAGCCGGTGGCATGGGTGCGTGGCAATCTGCTAGCTTACCAACTACAACAGGTCGCTAATCAGTTTAGCTAGGCCTATAGAGGATTTATTATGAGTAATGTTGTTTTATACACCAAGGCGTATTGTCCATTTTGTCAGCGTGCTCTTTCGCTTTTAAACAGCAAAGGCGTTGAATACACAAATTATGATATTGGTGTACAGCCTGAGCTACGCGATGAAATGATTGCCAAAGCAGGTGGTGCAAGCACAGTACCGCAAATTTTTATTAATGATGAACATATCGGTGGCTGCGACGACATGATGGCTATTGAAGCGCAAGGTAAACTTGACGCCAAGCTAAACGCTTAATTTAATTATAATAACGAACAAGTTAGGAATAACAATGAACGAAGAAACTCAAAACGTAGCAGCTGCAGAAGCCGGCGCACAATTTACTATTCAGCGTATTTACACTAAAGATGTGTCGTTTGAAACACCAAACTCTCCGGCTATTTTTCAAAAGGAATGGACGCCAGAAGTTAAGTTAGATTTAGATACACGTTCTAACAAGTTAGATGAGGGTGTATTTGAAGTTGTTTTGGCATTGACAGTAACAGCTTCGCTTGGTGAAGAAACTGCGTTTTTATGTGAAATTCAACAAGCGGGTATTTTTACTATTGCTGATGTTGAAGAAGTGCAACTTGCACATATGCTAGGTTCATTTTGCCCTAACGTGTTATTTCCATATGCACGTGAGGCTGTATCAAACCTTGTTAACCGTGGTACATTCCCACAGCTTAATCTTGCGCCAGTAAATTTTGATGCGTTATTTGCACAGTACATGCAACAACGTACTGCGCCAGCTGACCAGGTTACAGCAGACGCATAACTTATGAGTACAGCAACTACAGCTGTTACTGTATTAGGGGCGGGGTCTTACGGCACCGCCCTTGCTATTTGTTTAGCCCGAAATGGTCACAACGTGACACTTTGGGGAAGAAATAGCGACGACGTTGCCACGCTTGCAGCTGAGCGGAAAAATCAACGTTACTTACCAGATGCCCCTTTTCCTGACACCCTTACTCTTGAAGCCAACTTACAACGTGCCGTTGCTAGCAGCGCTATTGTACTTGTTGTTGTGCCAAGCCATGCTTTTGGCGATACACTTCAGCAAATCAAACCAGCATTACAAAAAGGCGCAAAAGTAGCGTGGGCAACTAAAGGGCTTGAGCCTAATACTGGACGTTTGTTACAAGAAGTTGCTTTGCAAGAATTGGGTGATGACATTCCACTTGCGGTGCTTTCGGGTCCCACGTTTGCAAAAGAAATGGCGATGGGTTCACCTACGGCTATTTCTGTGTCTTCTACGTCGCCTGAATTTGCCCAGCAGCTTGCGGATTTACTTCATTGTGGTCGCTCATTCCGTGTGTATAACAATGATGACTTTATTGGTATACAGCTTGGTGGTGCGGTTAAAAATGTAATTGCAATTGGCGCCGGTATTTCGGACGGTGTAGGTTTTGGTGCTAATGCGCGTACCGCGCTCATAACGAGGGGACTTGCCGAACTTACTCGTCTAGGTTGTGCTCTTGGCGCCAAGCCAGAAACCTTTATGGGAATGGCAGGCCTTGGTGATTTAATACTAACCTGTACAGATAACCAATCACGTAATCGTCGGTTTGGTCTAGCGCTGGGTAAAGGCGAAAGTGTAGATGCTGCTATTAAGTCAATCGGCCAAGTTGTTGAAGGCTTTAGAAATACTAAAGAAGTGTATTTGTTAGCGCAGCGAACTGGTGTAGAAATGCCAATTACTGAACAAATTTATAAAGTTCTTTATGAAAATAAAGACATGAAAGATGCAGCTATGGCGCTATTAGGCCGAGAGCAAAAGTCGGAATAAAAAATAAGCCTTTTAGCTAATATCTGAAAGGCTTATTTTCTTTACGTTTTAAAAACAGTTACTGATTTTTTCAGTTTAAGAGCGAGTGTTTTCATATCTTCTGAATATGTTTGAACTTGTTCAATTTTCCCCATGCTGTTTTGACCAGCACTGACAACTTCATTGATATTTTTACTTAGATCTTCAGCAACAGTGCTCTGCTCTGATACAGCACTAGAGATGTGACTCGACATATGTGTAATAGATTCTATTACTTCAGATATATTTTCTATTAATTCACTGGCTGCATTTGCAGCACTCATGCTTTCTTGACTCATACTTTTACTTAAGCCCATAACATTAACAGCAGATTGTGAGCCTTGTTGTAATTTGTTAATTGTTTCATGAATTTCAGCTGTACTCGTTTGTGTTCTACTTGCTAAAGAGCGTACTTCATCAGCAACAACAGCAAATCCACGGCCTTGCTCACCAGCTCTGGCTGCTTCAATAGCGGCATTTAATGCTAGCAAATTGGTTTGTTCAGCTATCGCTTGAATAACATCCAGCATAGATACAATATCTTGCACGCTATTTTCAAGACTAGCAATTACTGTTGATGCTTCATCTAATTGTCCCACCAAGTTCTCTATTGAATTTATAGAGCTTAGGAATGCATCATGAACTTTTTTTGCATCTATATTTGCTGTTTCGGCGGAGCTTAGCGTTAATTTGGCATTATTTTCAATTTCTACCGCAGACGATGCCATTTGCGTAATTGCAGTTGCTATCTGGTCTGTTTCTGATTGTTGTTCTGTTAAATAGTGAACACCTTCGCTGCTAACATTAGAAATACTCCCAGCAACGTTAAAGGAATCCTCTACTGATAGTTTCACACCGTTAATAAGCTCAGCAATTTTGTGTTCAAATTGGTTGAATGAAGCCGCGAGTTGGCCTATTTCGTCGTTGCGACGAACAATTATCTCTTGTGTTAAATCACCATCGCCATTGGCAATGGTTGCCATTTTTTCAGCCACTTCAGATAATGGTTGAGCAACTAATTTTTTGAAAATATAGATTAAAACTCCAGCTAAAATAGTGACGAGTAGTAATATTTCTATAACCGAAAAAATAGCCAGTTCAAGTAGCACAGCCTCAATATGACTAAACTCAATATAAAGATTAATTTTGCCTACTTTATTTTGCGTTCCTGCATCATCGTAGAATAACTCAGTTTGTGTCATTGATGGTGTTTCTGCACCATCTGTTTCAACGAATACCTCTCCATTCGTATCGTATACTACTATTTTGGATATATTTTGGGATGCAACTTCGGCATTTATTAGCTTTTTGGCTAATTCATCTTGGAAGTTCCACATCGCATTGGGTAGTGACAGTCCAATACGCTCTTTTGCAAGATTGATTTCAGTATCAAGCTTTAGCTTTAATTGATTGCTTTGTGCGGTGTAATCATAAACACCAAAGCAAAGTAAAACAAAAACCATAGCGCTTAATGTAGTAATAACCAGCCTAAATAGAATTGAACGAGTCAAAATATCTCCTTACTTAATCGGAACTCTGGTTAAAGTTGTTGATAACGTTTTGAACGATAGTTCATTTATTTTTCTGTCCAGGTATTTTAGGAGAGCAAAGCGAATTTACGCGTTAATAGCTGGCTCGTTGCAACTAAATTCAACGAGGTTAATGTTGAAAATAGTTGCTTGGGATATATTTACTATTCAAAGTCCAAATTACTTAAGATAATTTGCCATAATGGTGTTTACATCTATTTTTGTAAGCCCCTGATTATAGATTTTCTGCCATTTTTGCCCTTCAGTATCATTTCTAAAGGCAATGTATAGTTTTTTATCTTCTAATAATGTTGTGTTCATTGCTACCTTATTTTTTAGTGCTGATAGCGATTTATCGGTATCCAGTAAATACTTAAGTACGTTTGCGTCTATTACTGCAGCATCAATTCGCCCCGCAGCTACTTTTTTAATATTTAATACATCAGAAGGAGCTGCGTCTCCTTTAATTGTGCCAGAGGCAATCATGTCATCAAGTTCTTTTGTATTAACATAGTCTTGTACAACACCAATACGTTTACCTTTAAGGTCTCCCACCGATGAATAGGCAATTGGTTTAGCGTTATTTTGTAGCAGCCCCAGAGGTCCAGTCCCTGTTGCATCAGAAAAAACAAAATCCGATGTTTCATGCATATATTCTGGAAAGTAGCCGACATACTTAGAATTTGCTTGTGAAGCAGAGTTAACGGCACGTGACCAAGGATAAAAATCTACGATAAGCTCATGTCCTTCGGCCTTAAATGCTGCTTTTGCGACTGCGACTGATGCTCCTTGTTGTTCTAATGATTTATCTGAATAAGGAGGCCAAGCCAAGGATGTTAAATAAACTGTTTCAGCAGCTATAAAATTAGAAAAAGTAAGTAAAAGAAAGAATAATGTGGTTTTCATTTATAAACCCTTAGAAGTTAAATGTTCTTGAAACGGTTGCTAGTAAAGTTGCATCACCGTACGTTTCTAAATCTGTGTCTTCATAACCAGCAGTAAAATTCCACTCATTCCAAGTATAGTTTGCAGTTATACGCCAATGCATATAATTATCATCACCAGGCTCCCATTCCCACTTGTCATCGTCGAAACTCATAGAGTAATCGGCGCCTATATCAATTGAAAAAACGTCATTAATCGGAACGTTGTGCGTCAGCATAATGATGCTATGCCCAGCCCCTGTAGCAAAGTAATCCCATGCGTACCAAAAGTTAAGGTTCGTGTTGCCATAATTGAATTTGGCGTAAGTTTCAGCGTAGTTATAATCGGAGCTAAAATCTTCACCATGGTAAGTATATTGCGCAATACCAATATCTAGATTAATCGAGTCTGTTAAGCTTGTGTAATAGCCAATGTAGCCATCGGCTTCTATATCAGTGCCTTCACCAAAGTCGACATTAGAGCCCCAAATTCCGGCATACAACCCCGAGTTTCCGGCCCAATCAAAACTTGCTTGTAAAGCCGGGTCTTCTTGAGTTTGACTTACACCATTGAATAAGTAATCAGATGCTAAGGTAACTGTCGCTGATGTAGCAGCAATACTCGATGTAGAGCATAAAATAAGTGAGCAAAGAAATATTTTTTTCATAGAGTTTCAATGTAATTAAATAATTGTATGACATTGAGCTTAGTTCAATAATTATGATTATGAGAACTGTATAGTAAAAAATGAATGTTAATTTGATACAGGATAGTCTTTACTTTGGGGCGGTTTAAATGAGATGCATACAGATAACCTGAATTCCGGTTAAGGGATTTACTAATATATTGAACAATAATGATATTTTAATTTATTTTTCTCTAGCAAGGGATTTGCAGTGAAAGCAAGGTGAATTTACACGCCAATAATGGGCCTATTGTAAGTAAATTCAGGTTAGATGATACGCAGCCGAAGATAGGTTGTTGCTTTTATTCCTGGGCTGTAATTTTGTAGTCCAACATTTTAAGTTTGTATGTATTTTCTGATAACTGCATACATTAGCTAATAGTGTAGCCAAGGGCTTTGATTTAGAGCTCATTTAAACTAAGAGCCATATCTTGGCTTACAATATTAGTAAGTGCATTAGTTATTGTGCGTTAGGGAAACCCAATTGACGCCAAGATTCATAAACAAATACAGCCACGGCGTTTGACAAGTTCATACTACGACTATTAGCTTGCATAGGAATACGAACACGTTGTTCATTTGGTAGGGCTTGGATCATATCATCAGGAAGGCCACGGGTTTCTGGGCCAAATACAAGGCAATCGCCAGCTTCGTAACTTGCTTGATGATGAAACTGGCTACCTTTAGTAGTACATGCATATACTTTTTTAGGCTTACATTTTTCTAGGTATGCCTCAAATGAAGCGTGACGTTGAACATGGCTGAATTCATGGTAATCAAGGCCTGCACGTTTTACACGTTTATCATCCCATTCAAAACCCAAGGGCTCAATTAAATGCAGTGAATAGCCTGTGTTTGCGCACAGACGAATAATATTACCAGTGTTAGGAGGAATTTCAGGTTGGTATAAAACGATATCCAGCATAATAAGCCTTTTAAATGATCAGTAGTTTAACGATTTTCAGTATACACGAAACCTTTTAAAAAAATGATATACTCACTGTATTGAATACACCTATTAACGGATAAAAACGTGCACAACCGCAGTTACGAATTTTGGGTTAAAACTTCTAGTATTGTTACCATGATAATGGTTAGTTTAATGATTACTGCAAAAACGTGGGCGTGGCTTGCATCGGGTTCAGCATCAATGCTTGGCTCACTAACAGATTCGTTAATGGATATAACGGCTACTGCAATGAGCTTTTTAGTTTTAGGTTATGCGCTGCGCCCAGCTGATGATGACCACCGATTTGGTCATGGAAAAGCTGAAGCTATAGCAGGGCTTGGGCAAGCCGCTTTTATTGCAGGTTCAGGCTGTTTACTGGCATTTCATGGTATTGAGCGATTATTTAACCCAATACAGCTCAGTCATTCTTTATTAGGCGTGTGGGTTAGCATTTTTGCTATTGCGTGTACCTTGGTTATTGTATTTGTACAAAATAAAGTGATTAAGTACACCGATTCAATCGCAATAAAAGCTGATTCAGTACATTACAAAGGCGACTTGATTTTAAATGCCGCCGTGTTACTCGCTATTTTATTAGCATACTATGGCGTATTGTATGCCGATCCTGTTTTTGCTATTGGCGTAGCGGGTTACTTACTTTATAACAGCTGGGAAATAGCCAGAGATAGTGCCGATCACTTAATGGATAAAGAGCTGCCAGATGACGAAAAACAAAGCATATTTGAAATAGCTAAAGCGCATGCTGATGTACATGGCGTACATGGCATTCGTACTCGCCAAGGCGGTAAGATAAAATTTATCCAAATGCATTTAGAGCTTGATGACAATTTAAGTTTGATTCGTGCGCATAACGTGGCTGATGAAGTAGAAGTATTGATAACCAAAGAGTTTGAATCTGAGGTCGATATTCTGATCCACCTCGATCCATTGTCGGTGCTTAACTTAAACTCGGATTAAGCGATTTTTAGCATATTGATTTGTAATGCCAACCTGTATAAATCTTTGAGCAATTTAACGAATTAAATTGCACTATTACAATAAAATTTAACACAATTAGCTATTAAATCGTCACCGATTCACAAAACTGATATAAGCTTTTAAGCAGTGGTTGGCGTATTTCATCGCGCTCAAAAAATAGTTCGTGTTTAGCGTCGGCAAAGCTCTCAAGTATTGTATTTTCGTGCCTGTTTGCCAGTTTATATTGCGCACTGTTATCAACTATTTCATCATTTTGAGCACTGGCAATATAAAGTGGAATATTAACCGTTAATTTATTCACGGATGAAATAAATACAAAAGTAGTGTGTAGCCAACCATAAGTCACACCACCAAGTTGTAATTTAGGCTCTTGTTTATAGGCTTTCCTAAATAGTTCGTAACGTATTGGGCTACTAGTTAAGGTATTTATAGCAAACTCATCAGGCGTATAATCTGTTTGCCCGAGCGCATAGCTGTATTGAAAGCCAAGTAATGTTGCAGTACTTGCGACTAATTTAGCTAAAGGTTTTGGTGTGCCTTTGGTGTAAATGTCGAGCATTGGCGCAGATAAAAACGCGCCACTAAAAGTGTGTTCAAAATGTGCAAGATAATCAAATGCAATAGCCCCCCCCATTGAGTGACTGACTAATACCTTTTTACCTTGCCAATAATTATCTACAACTTCTTTATTAAATAAATGAAGGTCGGCGGCATAATCTTCAAAGCGCTTTACGTAGCCTTTGTGCTTGTTTTTTAAATGCCTGTAAGAACGACCTTGGCCTTGATGATCAATTATAAACACCGCATAATTATTATTATAAAGTTCCCATAGTAACTCTTTATATTTTTCTAAGCCCTCTATACGACCTGAGCTAATAACAATCGCAATGTGTGGATTTTTTGGGATAGCGTAAGCGTAAAAAAGTTGTCCATAAGGTGTATTTAAATAAGATTTTGTCAGTGTATTATCATAAAAGTTACTAATGGCCGATTGGTTACTTTTAAGCTCGTTCTCACTACTATAAAACATTGTTTACTCTTTAATTATTGGCAACGTTATATTTGCACATAAGCCGCCTTGTTCTTTATTCGATAATACTAAGTTGCCACCATGTGCAGTAATTGCATTTTTGGCAATTGCCAAGCCTAACCCCGTACCGCCGCTAACTCGGTCTCGCGCATCTGACTGTCTAAAAAATGGTTCACAGAGCTTATTAAGTTGGTTATTAGGGACTCCAGGTCCATCATCACATATTTCTATATAAATGGCATCAGTATGCTTTAGAGTAATGCTAATAGTGCTATTGGCGTATTTAATCGCATTGCGTAGTAAATTTTCAAGTGCGCTGGCAATTAGTGTTTCATCACAGTTAGCACTAATGTCTGCACTTCCCATAATCTGTAATTGCTTGTTGTTTTGTTTTGCTTCAAATTGTGCGTCGTTAAGCACATGGTCAATTATAATTTGCAATGATTGTTGTTGAAGTGAAAGTGCCTGACTTTTCGCCTCTAAACGAGACACTTGCAGTACATCAGCAATCATTTTGTCTAGTTGATTCGCTTCTTTTTCTATGCGCAGTAAATAGGACTGACTCGCTTCATTTGCTTGCATTTGAGCAAGGCCCGTTGCCATTTTTAAGCGGGTAAGAGGTGAGCGTAACTCATGTGATATATCTGCAAGTAAGCGTTTTTGCGAGCTAATTAATTGCTCTAATTGATTAGCCATGCTGTTAAAATCACGACCGAGTATACCGAGTTCATCTTTTCTGCTTACTGAAATGGCCGCTCGAGCACTTAAATCACCACCAGATAATTTAACAGCTGCTTTTTTTAGGCTATTTATAGGGGCAATTAAGTTACGACTAAATAAAAAGCTTAAAATTAGAGAAGCGATGATGGCGATAGAAATTTTCATCCATCCAGGCATAAGCTTTAAGCGAAGGAACAAAGGTGGCTGATGATTTATGTCTATTTCATACAAGTAAAAGTTGCCCGAGGGTACTGTAATTTGAATAGGGCCAAATGCTTGATACTTTTCAGTAAAAATAATTTGCGGTGACATTGTCTTAGTAAAATTAAGTAGGCTCAAATCAACGTCATTCGGGACTTCTTTATTTGTTAATGAGTCTTCTTGTTGCTCAGCACTTAAATATAATAACTTACGTTTAGATAAGCGTGGGTGAGACAACATATCACTCAGTGTCCGCTTATGTTTTACAACAGAGCGTTCTATACTTTTGGCTGTATAGAGTAAGTTTTTTTCCATCGGACCGTGTAATGGCTCGTTACTAACGGCGTTGATTGCCGTAATGTTGCTTAAGAAAACCAGTGCTGTAATCGTGCCTATTATAGTTAGCCAAAACCATATAAATATTTTAAAGAATAAGTAATGCCCAGGATGTTTAAGCCAAGACAAAGAGCCTACTTTATTCTCCTTGGATAAAGACATAACCTGTTCCTCGCATTGTTTTGATTCGCTCGCCTGAAATATGCTCAGCTATTTTTTTACGGATATTGCTTACATGCATATCAATAGAGCGATCGAAGGAAGCTAAGCGACGGCCAAGTACCTCTTCACTTATGAGTTCTTTGCTGACTACTTCGCCTGCATTTTTGCTTAAAAGGGCTAGTATTTCGTATTCGGTGCCTGTTAATGTAAGTGTATGATCATTAACAGACGCTTCTCGAGCGGCTAAGTTAACAGTGATCCCATTAACCTGTAACTTATTACTGGTAGTAATGTTAAAGCTATTAATATGTTCTATACGGCGTGTAATCGCTTTAACACGCGCAAGTAACTCACGGTGGTTAAATGGTTTAGGGATATAGTCGTCTGCGCCAAGTTCTAATCCGAAAATACGATCGAAATCTTCCCCTTTTGCTGTAAGCATTATTACCGGCGTTAATTTTGTTTGTCTAAGTTGTTTAAGTACTTCAAAGCCATCTAGAGTTGGTAGCATCACATCAAGTAGTATTAACGCATAATCGTTTACTTGCGCTAGCTTAAGACCTTGTTCGCCGTCATGTACGCTTTGTATTTCAAAACCTTGGGCAGTTAAATATTCACTTAATAGCTCACAAAGGCCGGTATCGTCGTCAATCATTAATAGTTTCATTTACAAACCCTTAGAGTTGCTTATGGCGTTATTTTACCCACTAAATTGTGCAAAAGTGAATCTTTACACAACCTTTACACTGCTTTGCGTTACTTTGCATTGAGTTAGGTATAGTTAACTTAGCTGATTAAGCAGTCACAACCACACAAATTGAACCAATAGTTAAACCAAATAATTAAGGTAATGATTATGACTAAATTAAATACACTTTCTAAATTAGTACTTGTTTTTGGCCTGGCAACAGCAACACTTGGTGCCGGTAGTGTTATGGCTAAAGCTGACGGGCATAAACAAGGCCATTCTCAAGCTCGTTTTTTACTTTCTGAGCGCGGCGTTGAAAAATTAAGCCTAACAGATGAGCAGCAAACTAAGCTAAAAGCTATTTTTGCAGCGCAAAAAACACAAATGAAAGCATTACGTAGCGACGATAAAGAAGCTCGTAAAGCGATGCGAGAAGCGCATAAAGCAAAAATGGATGCGTTACTTTCGGCTGCAACATTTGATGAAAATGCAGCTAAAGAGTTATTAAATGAACGCCATGAAAAAGGTGAACAATTTGGTTTAATTAAACTAAAAACGCAGCACCAAGTAATGCAAGTACTTAACGCTGAGCAAAAAGAGAAATTTGCTAAAATGCAAAAGCGTATGAATAAAAAGCACCGTAAACAAAAAAGTTAATTTTACTTTTTTGTAAATACTAAAAAACCAGCGTAATGCTGGTTTTTGCTTTTATACCAATTCGCTTAATTAAGTGATCTATTTTGAGGGAAGAAAATCGTGTCGATAACAAGGCAAAAATTTCGTTATTTAGTTGTTCTATATCAGAAATTTTTAACGTAGTTAACGTCTGATTTAACCCCTCAAATTGATTAAGTATTATTGCGGATTGGTATTAGGGCATTATGGAGATAAATTATTTAAAAAAGTCATCTTCATTTTTGGCCATCATAGCTTCAATATCTTCAATCATATCTTGGCTAAACTCTTGTGCTGATGTAATTGGCGCTGAAATTTTATTATTTTCAAACGACCACTCACCAAGATCAATTAGTTGGCAGCGTTTAGAACAAAAAGGCCGATGTGGGCTCTGTTCTGACCACTCAACTTTAGCTTTACAGGTTGGGCAGTTTACAATAGTAGGCATAATTTACTCTTTACAATCTTTTTTTTTGCATTTTACATTACTTAGATATGAGTCTCTAGGTATAAGTAAGGCTCTGAATTTAGTGTTCAGAACCTTGTCGCTTTTAACTATGGATCTTTAAAAACTTGTTACTCGATTAATTTCAGCAAGCGAAGTCATTCCATCAGCCGCTTTACGAATACCTGATAATCGCAAGTTATTAAATCCTGCTTTAAGTGATACTTCTGCTATTTCTAATGAATTACCGCCACGCATTATAATTTGTGCTATCTCTGGTGTTATTTGCATTACTTCATAAATACCGACACGACCCTTATAACCATCAGTGCAATTATCACATCCTTTAGGTGCATAGAGGGTCATTTCACTAATTTGTTGCTCGCTAAAACCTTGGCGGGTAAGCTCTTCGTTTGGTAATATTTCCGGTGTTTTACATTTAGGGCATAAACGTCGAGCCAAGCGCTGGGCTATAATCAAACTAATTGAACTTGCTACGTTATACGCTGGTACGCCCATATTTAATAACCGAGTTATCGTTTCAGGTGCTGAATTAGTATGCAGAGTTGATAGTACTAAGTGACCTGTTTGCGCCGCTTTTATTGATATTTCAGCTGTTTCTAAGTCACGTATTTCACCTACCATGACGACATCAGGATCTTGGCGTAAAAATGCACGTAATGCATTTGCAAAGGTCATATCGGCTTTAATATTAATTTGTACTTGGTTTATACCTTCGAGATTAATTTCGACAGGATCTTCTGCGGTACTAATATTACGCTCTGGTTGATTAAGTATATTTAAACCAGTGTAAAGTGATACAGTTTTACCCGAGCCCGTTGGTCCTGTAACTAAAATCATCCCTTGAGGCTGGGCAAGCGCATCCATATAGAGTTTTTTCTGCTCCGGCTCGTAGCCTAATACATCAATACCTAGCATTGCGCTTGATGAATCAAGAATACGCATTACTATTTTTTCCCCCCACAGGGTCGGCATTGTACTTACACGAAAATCGATACTTTTACGCTCAGTAATTTTTAGCTTTATACGGCCATCTTGTGGTTTACGTTTTTCGGCAATATCTAGGCGTGACATTACTTTTATTCGTGCAGAAAGTTTTGTTGCTAAGGTATTAGGTGGGCTGGCTACCTCATGTAAAATACCATCAATACGAAAACGGATGCGGTACTTATGCTCATAAGGTTCAAAGTGTAAATCAGAGGCCCCTTTTTTAATGGCATCCATTAGGATTTTATTGATGTAAACAATGATAGGTGCATCATCTTTTTCATCATCTTGTGGGGTGGCTTCTTTAGTGTTTTCACTATCTAAGTCAGCAAATTCTTTAAATTCGTCATCGCTTAAATTTAAGCTACCAGTTGCATCAAGCAATTGGTCAATTTTTTTATCAAGTTCAATGTAGTCAACTACTACTATTTCACAGGATAAGCCGGTACTAAATTCATAGTTTTCAAACGCACCATAATCGGTCGGATCAGACGCGGCTATGTATACTTTTCTACCTTTTTGCACCAAGGGTAAAATATGGTGTTTACGGATCAACTTTTCTTTTACAAGTTCTGCTGGGATCCTTGCAGGTTCAAAGTCTTTTAAATCGAAATAAGGTACGCGAAATAAATCAATACATTGCTCAGCTAAATCTTTGCTATCGATGTTTCCACATTTGGCAATAAGCTCGGCGGTTGAGGCAAAATCTCGTTGTTTTACTTTAACGGTATCTGCATCAATACGGCCAAGGGTAATAAATTTTCTTAGTAACGGTGAGTTAATATTCATTGCGCACCTGCTTAATTCGTTAATGATTAGCAATTTATCAGAAAAAACAAGGAGATTATATTACTCTTCATCAGATGGACTAATTTTGCTAACTAAATATTGTTTTATAAATTATCTTATTGTTTTAAATTCCTTAACCTGAACTCTGATTAAGGGATTTATTAACATATTGAACCATAATAATATTTAAATTTAGTTTTCTCTAGCTAGATATTTCAACGCAGTTAGTGCTGAAAGTAACAGCTTAAGATAGATTTATTATCCAGAGTTCGGGTTATCTAACTCGCATTTTTTAATGCTAATTGCATATAACGAGTATGTAGAGACCGAAGTGATAATTTGACTAACGCTAAATCCCTATCATTATTTAAAATATCATCTGCTTTTTTACGTTTATTTTCGCGAGACATTTGTGTTGCAATAATACTATTTACTTGTTCAAGGCTCACATTATCACGCTTAAGTGTGCGCTCGACTTGGACATTTTTAGGTACGTCAATGAGTAGGGTTCGGTTACAGTACTTATCGAGACCATTTTCAAATAATAACGGGGCAACTAAAACCACGTAAGCACTATTAGCGGCATTTAAATCAGCGACTATTTTTTTGCGAATAAGAGGATGCAGCAAGTTATTTAGCCATTGTTTATCAGCATCGTTAGTAAAAATGCGCTCTCGTAAGGCACTTCTGTTTAGCGTGCCATCGCTAAGTAATAACGTATTGCCAAAGTGCGTTATTATTGCATTTAAACCACAACTCTTGGGCTCAACTACTTGGCGAGCAATAATATCCGCATCAACAATGGTTATATCAAGTTCCTCAAACATGTCACTAACTGCTGTTTTTCCGCAGCCAATACCACCTGTTAAACCCAAAACCCAATTGTTTTTTTTATTGCTAGAGAGTTTAATTGTTTGCTCACTCATTTTAATAACCAATTAAATTAAAATAAATGTTTTGTAATTCAGTGCTCCATAGCATAGTGATCCAGCCTGCAATGGCAAGGTAAGGACCAAATGGAATCGGGGTTGCTTTGTCTTTTCCTTGAATACTGAGTAATACAATGCCAATAACAGCGCCAACAATACTTGAAAGTAATATAATGCTAAGTAGTGATTGCCAACCAAGTAATGCACCAAATACAGCGAGTAATTTAAAGTCGCCATAGCCCATACCTTCTTTACCCGTTAGTAACTTAAATAGCCAAAATACACTCCATAGGCTTAAATAACCAAAAACCGCACCCATAATTGCATCGCTCGGCGCTACGGTATAGCCCATTATTGACGCTATTAAAGCAAGCCATACTAGTGGTAATGTAAGTTGATCGGGTAATAGCATATGGTCTATATCAATAAAGGTTAGTGCAACTAATGCCCAAGTAATCAATATATACAGTAAAGCTTGTTCATTTGCGCCCATAGTATAAGCAATAAATAAGCTTAATATTGCTGTAATGGCTTCGACTGCAGGATAGCGTATTGATATAGGGTTATTACAACTTGCACATTTTCCTTTTAAAAATAACCAGCTAATAACAGGAATATTTTGCCAAGGTTTAATAGCCGTTTTGCACTTTGGGCAGGTTGAGTTTGGCTTTACTAAATTAAATTGCTCGTTATTTATTGCTTTACTATTTTTAAGCTCGTCTTCTAACAGTATTCTACACTCACTTTGCCATTCTTTTTGCATCATAAGTGGTAGGCGATAAATCACTACATTTAAAAAACTGCCCACGCATAAACTAACCAAGCCAACGGTGGTGAGATAAAACCACAGCTCATTTTGCATTACTTCTACAATACTTTGCATATAAAAACCAAATAATTAAATAACAGAACCGAGTTGGAAAATAGGGAGGTACATAGCAACAATTAAACCACCAACAAGTACACCTAATACAGCCATAATTAATGGCTCTAGTAAGCTCGATAAGCCATCTACAGCATCGTCTACTTCTTGCTCATAAATAGTCGCGACCTTAGCTAACATACCATCGAGCGAGCCAGATTCTTCACCGATAGCAACCATTTGGATTACCATGTCAGGGAAGATTTTTGAGTTTCTCATTGCCCAGTTCATTTGGTTACCTGAGCTAACCTCTGCTTTAATATCTAAAATAGCATAACGGTACACTGCATTGCCCGAAGCACCTGCTGCTGAATCAAGTGCATCAACTAATGGAACACCGGCAGCAAATGTGGTCGAAAGCGTTCGCGCATAACGTGCCACAGCTGCTTTGTTTAAAATCATGCCAATAACAGGGAGCTTAAGTATGGCTCTGTCGGTTGCATCCCTGAGCTTTAGGCTTCTTAATTTAGCTTCTTTAAAAGTCCAGCCAAAAACCACTATCGCAATCAGAATCATCCACCAAGATTCTTGCATGAAATCTGAAATACCAATTACAAATAATGTAAATGCAGGGAGTTCAGCCCCAAACCCTGCAAAAATGTCCTGAAATTGTGGCACTACGAAAATAAGCAAAATTGAGGTCACTATAAGGGCAATGACTAAGACAGCAATAGGGTAAAACATTGCTTTTTTAATTTTTGATTTAAGCGCTTCTGATTTTTCTTTATAAATAGCTATGCGATCAAATATTTTATCAAGTGCTCCTGACTGCTCGCCAGATTCAACTAAATCACAATATAAGTCATCAAAATAACGTGGGTATTTTCTAAGTGATAAAGACAAAGGCTGACCAGCTTTTACATCATCGCCTACAGCTGAGATAAGCTTGGTAACGCTTTTATTTGTTGAGCCAGAAGCTATCATCTCAATAGATTGAATTAAGGGTACGCCAGCCATTAACATAGTGGCAATTTGGCGAGTAACCAAGGCGATATCTTTAGGTGTTATTTTTTGAGTGTGTACGCCAAATAAAGGCTTTGCTTTACGTTTTACTTTTGAGGGAGTAATACCTTGCTTACGAAGTTGAGCTTTTACTAAGGCAATACTGATACCAGCGATTTCACCTTCTAAGCGCTTTCCTCTAGTACTAACTCCTATCCATTGGAAAGTATTTAAATCATCGTTTTTATTTTTTTTAGACACTTTTCAGGCCTTCAGTCACTTAAGGGGTAGCAGTATATACAGCTACCCATTTTGCTTAAGTTAGTTTACATCACAGTTTATACCACGACCAGGAGTTGTTGCAGAACAACCAGTTCCCGTCATAACCCATTTTAGACTACCATTACCAACTGTAGGTGTAATTGTTAGTACCATATTTGCACCGGCACTATTTGTAGCTGTAGTGGTTAATAAAATAACACCATCAGTAGTAGTAACTGCATCAACAAAGTTGATTGTTGCACCATCGTCAGCTGCAATGTTTGCTGGGATGTCTTCAGAGCCACCATCACAGTCACTTAAGCTGCCATTCATCTGGCTACAAAGAGCTACTGCAGTTTTAAATGAAGCTACTCCAGCTAGCGCCGAGCTAACTTTAGTTCTTTGGGTATAATCTTGATATTGAGGCAATGCAATTGCAGCAAGAATACCGATGATTGCTACTACAATCATTAATTCAATTAGGGTGAAACCCTGTTGTTTTTGAGTCATTGTTTTCATGTTTCCTCTCCTAAAGGATAGATTTTTGTAGGTTAAATCATAAAAGCGGCAAAATTGCCTAACTTAATTTAGCTGATTTAGTTTACAGTTTTACTTAAAAAACGTTATTTCACGTTAACTTTTGAGTGTTGACCACAAAAGCTATAAATTCATTGTGTGCTACTACGTTGTATCAATCAAATTATACGTTAGCAATGAATACTAGACACTTGATAAAATAATTTAGTGTATTTAGTTTTTAAACTAAATTGCCAAGTAACTATTTTGGCTGAACTTATAAAATAAGTTGATACAACAGTGCGAGTCTAGCACTGTTTATTGTTATTTAGCATACGTATTTAATGTTAAAGGTACTTTATTTAACAAAATATTAAAGAGTAGTCCTTTTTTACTATTAAATGCTCAATTATTTAAAATGTCAATGAATTAGCTATGCTTAAACCTTTTTTAGCGTGTTTTTTATTCAAAACGCATTGATAAATCGATTGATTGTAAATTTTTTGTAAGCGCACCACTTGATATAAAGTCAACACCCGCTTGAGAATAGGTTTTGAGTGTTTCTAGCGTCATATTACCAGAGACCTCAAGTTTGGCGCGTTTATGCGTTAATGTAACTGCCTGCTTAATTTGCTCAATGCTAAAGTTATCAAGCATTATAATATCAGCGCCAGCGTGAATAGCTTGATTTAGCTCATGAAGTGATTCAACTTCGACTTCAACTGATTTATTAGGATGGTTCAGTTTTGCTTGAGCCACTGCTTTATCAATTGTGCCACAGGCTGCTATATGGTTTTCTTTAATTAAGAACGCATCAAATAAGCCAATACGATGATTTGCACCACCGCCACATTTTACTGCGTATTTTTGTAATGCGCGAAGCCCTGGTATTGTTTTGCGAGTGTCGAGTAGTTGTGTAGTGGTACCGCTTAACTCTTTTACATAATGCGCTGTAGTAGTCGCTGTACCTGATAAGGTTTGCACAAAGTTAAGTGCAGTACGCTCGGCAGTTAATATTGAACGTGCTGAACCAGTGGCTGTAAATAATGTGCTGTTTGCTTTAATTACGTCGCCATCATTTACGAGTACGGCTACTTTTACAGTCGGGTCTACTTGTTTAAATACTTCAAGGATGATGTCTTTTCCGCAAAAAACGCAGTCTTCGCGCGTTATTACTTTGGCATTTGCTTGCTCGTTTAGTGGGATCAGTTGTGCGGTAATATCGCCATCTTGCGCGGTTTGGTAATTTAAATCTTCGTCGAGTGCAAGAGTAACAAGTTGACTAATTAAGGTGTGCGAAATAGACATAGCAAAGCTCATAAGCGTTAATAAATTAAGAAAATTTTACTATGTTTGTAGATGAAAGAGAAGCGATTGGCTTTGTTCCGATATAAAGATAAGCGCGCGAAGTAAATTTGCACCTACGGTTTGGTGTATGTTGTAGGTGAGGTTTTACACCTCGCTTTTAATTTAAAAAGCTACGTTACATGAGCGGACGTAAATTCGCACCTACGGTTTGGTGTATGTTGTAGGTGAGGTTTTACACCTCGCTTTTTAAACACCCAAGCTACGTTAAATAAGCGGACGTAAATTCGCACCTACGGTTTGGTGTATGTTGTAGGTGAGGTTTTATACCTCGCTTTTTAAACACCCAAGCCAAGTTACATGAGCGGACGTAAATTCGCACCTACGGTTTGATGAATGTTGTAGGTGAGGTTTCACACCTCGCTTTTTAAACACCCAAGCCAAGTTACATGAGCGCAAAGTAAATTTGCACCTACGGTTTGGTGTATGTTGTAGGTGAGGTTTTACACCTCGCTTTTTAAACACCCAAGCTGCGTTACATGAGCGGACGTAAATTCGCACCTACGGTTTGGTGTATGTTGTAGGTGAGGTTTTACACCTTGCTTTTTAAACACCCAAGCTACGTTACATGAGCAGACGTAAATTCGCACCTACGGTTTGGTGTATGTTGTAGGTGAGGTTTTACACCTCGCTTGTTACTATCATTGTTTTAATAAATCCTTTAGCATCAGCGATATGTATATCTTGATATTTATATAGCAAACGTATCATGAAAATAGATTTAAGTGGTATTTTAAGTACGGTAGTGCAGCGGCCTTGTTCGCATTTTGATGAGCGCCCTGATGAGGCTGATATTTCTTTATTGGTGATTCACAATATATCATTGCCAGCAGGGCAGTTTGGTACACCTTTCGTTGATGAGTTATTTATGGGTAGCATTAACTGTAATGCTCATCCGAGTTTTAGTGACTTAAAGAATTTACGTGTATCTGCCCATTGCTTTATTAAGCGCACCGGGAATGTTTTACAATACGTGCCATTTAATAAGCGCGCATGGCACGCTGGCTTATCTGAATTTGAAGGGCATGCGGCGTGTAACAATTTTAGCATTGGTATTGAGCTTGAAGGAACTGACACCACTCCTTATACTTTAATGCAATATAATGCGTTAGCTGTTTTGAGCAAATCAATAATGCAACGCTATCCAAAAATAACGCCTTCACGTATTGTGGGGCACTGCGATATTGCTCCAGGGCGAAAAACCGACCCAGGTAGTAGCTTTAATTGGCAATTGTTTTTAAATATGCTTGAGCAATCAAGCTAAGAGAGTAACTACAATGATTTTGGTTTCTATAATAATTGCACTAATACTTGAGCGTCTAGGTGCTCGGTCTAATTATTGGCAAATAAGTTATTACGCAAATGGTTATTTAAATCGCTCTAATAAATTACTTGGTGATAAGGGCTTATTTAGCTCAACACTGGGATTTTTAGTTTGGCTTGCACTCCCTGTTATAGCTATAGCGCTAGTTTATTGTTTGTCAGATTTTGTATTGTGGCAGTTGGGTATTAACATCGCGGTACTTTTAGTGTGCTTTGGTTGTGCTAAGCAGCGTGCTTTATATAAATCGTATTTAAATGCGTTAACGCGCGACGATGGTACTGCAGCATCTTTATATGCACTACAAATAGGGCAAAAACGTACTGAAGCGCAAGAAAACGGTGAAACTTTTGGGCAAACATTGGCGTGGGTAAATTTTAGATTTTACTGCGCGGTTATTTTTTGGTTTGTTGTTTTAGGCGCGCCAGGTGCTGTTTTATATGCATTAGTACGTACTTTAGCTGATTTAGTACGAGAAGATCATAAGGTAATATTTGCTAAGCGTTTTAAGCTTATACATAAACTATTGTTTTGGCTCGACTGGTTACCTGCACGTATTACCAGCTTTGGTTATTTAGTAATAGGTAACTTTAATAAAGGCACGAGCTGTTGGCTACGTTACGTACTTAACTTTAAATCTCCAAACCGAGAAGTCGTAACATGTACTGCACTGGCTGCTGAGCAAGTTGAAAAGCGTTATTACGGCTGTACCTACGAAGCCACTTGTATGATTAAGCTTGTTAAGCGCAATGTATTATTTTACTTAGTACTTATAGCACTACTTACATTATTTGGTGGGCTGTCTTAAGTTAATACCTTTTTAATAAAGTACCTTATGCAATGTAAGGTGCTTTAATCTCTTCCTGCAATTTTTAAACACAATAAAATAGAGCTAATATTCTAAATCCATCTGGTCAGACCAATTGTTTTCATCCTATTAGCGTTATAACAATTTTTGTAAATTGCGCATTGTTTAATCTTCGTTCAAAATGCGTTACGCTACTGCCAACGTATAAATACACTGTAAATTGACAGCTATTAGGCTTTTTGATACCGTATTGAAAATTTTTGGTATGACCAATTTACCTTTTGGGTAAATCATACGACTTAAAGCCCCGTTTTGTGGGCTATTGGTATTTATACAACGCGGACGTTGATTCATGTCTTTAAAGATTAAAGCAGCAAAATTATCTGATGTTATTTTACAGCAACTTGAGAACATGATTCTTGAAGGCTCGTTAGCACCAGGTGAAAAGTTGCCACCAGAGCGTGAACTAGCAAAGCAATTTGAAGTGTCTCGCCCGTCACTACGAGAGGCAATTCAAAAGTTAGAAGCGAAAGGTTTAGTTACGCGTCGCCAAGGTGGCGGCACGTTTGTAAAAAATCAGCTCGAAGAAGGGCTTACTGATCCACTTTTTGATTTGATTAGTAAACACCCTGAGTCGCAGTTTGATTTACTTGAATTTCGTCATGCATTAGAAGGGATTGCTGCTTATTACGCAGCACTGCGCGGGACCAGCAACGATTTTAGCAAAGTAAAACAAAGCTTTGATGAAATTGCCTTAGTTAATGATGATTTACAGCAAAAAGCAAAAGCAATTAATGCATTTCACTTTAGTGTGGCTGAAGCTTCGCATAATGTCGTGTTATTGCATTTAGTTAGAGGTATGAAAGCGCTGCTTGAGCAAAATGTACTGCAAAATTTAACTGTTCTATTAAAAAAGTCAGATATTAGCAGTCAATTAGCCCAACACAGGCGTTTATTAATGGATGCCGTAATTGACGGTAATCCAGAACAAGCCCGTTTAGCAAGTAATGCGCACTTAGCATTTATAGAAGAAGCATTGCTTGAAGCAGGCAAAGAACATTCGCGAATTGAACGTAGTTTAAGACGCACTAAACAAAATTAAGTTAGTACATAATTACTTTGAACACACATTAAGTAGCTGTGATATTAAATTAACAATATTCGTATTTTAAACATAAGGAAACCTCCATATGTCTGAAGTCAATAAAATTGACGTAGACGCGCTAGAAACACAAGAGTGGTTACAAGCTCTTGAATCAGTTGTGCGCGAAGAAGGTGTTGAACGAGCTCAGTTTTTACTTGAGCAAGTATTAGAGCAAGCCCGTTTAGACGGCGTTGATATGCCAACGGGTATTACCACGAACTACGTTAATACTATTCCTGTAGATCAAGAACCTGCTTACCCGGGTGATGTAAATCTTGAGCGTCGTATTCGTTCAATTATCCGTTGGAACGCGATTATGATCGTTCTACGTGCATCTAAAAAAGATCTCGACTTAGGCGGCCATATGGCGTCTTACCAATCATCTGCTGCATTTTATGAAGTGTGTTTTAACCACTTCTTTAAAGCACCAAATGATGTAGACGGTGGTGACTTAGTTTATTACCAAGGTCATATTTCTCCGGGTATTTACGCACGTGCATTTGTTGAAGGGCGTTTATCGGCTGCGCAACTAGATAACTTCCGTCAAGAAGTTGATGGCGAAGGCTTACCATCGTACCCTCATCCTAAGTTAATGCCTGAGTTTTGGCAGTTCCCTACGGTATCAATGGGCTTAGGTCCTATTTCATCAATTTACCAAGCACGCTTCTTAAAATACTTAGATGGTCGTGGCTTAAAAGACACTAAAAATCAGCGTGTATACGCGTTTTTAGGTGACGGTGAAATGGATGAGCCAGAGTCACGCGGTGCTATTTCTTTTGCTGCACGTGAAAAACTAGATAACCTTTGTTATTTAGTTAACTGTAACTTACAGCGCTTAGACGGCCCAGTTATGGGTAACGGTAAAATTATTCAAGAGCTAGAGGGCTTGTTTAAAGGCGCTGGCTGGAACGTAATTAAACTAGTGTGGGGCAGCGGTTGGGATATTCTTCTAGCTAAAGACACAACGGGTAAATTACTACAGTTAATGAACGAAACTGTGGATGGTGATTACCAAACATATAAAGCGAAAGATGGCGCGTACGTACGTGAAAACTTCTTTGGTCGCTACCCTGAAACAGCTGCACTTGTTGCGGACATGACAGATGACGAAATTTTCGCGCTTAAGCGTGGTGGTCATGAATCGTCAAAACTATTTGCTGCATTTAAAAAAGCAGAAGAAACAAAAGGTCGTCCAACTGTAATTCTTGCTAAAACTGTAAAAGGTTACGGTATGGGGGAAGCAGCTGAAGGTAAAAACATTGCGCACCAAGTGAAAAAAATGGACATGTCGCATGTTGCACATTTACGTTCACGCCTTGGCCTTGATGACTTAGTATCTGAAGATCAATTAAAAGAATTACCATACCTAGAGCTTGAAGAAGGTTCACCTGAGTACAAGTACTTACATGCGCGTCGTGATGAGCTTAAAGGTTACACACCTAAGCGTATTCCACGTTTTAGTGAAAAACTTACGTTGCCAGAAGTAGACGCATTCAAGCCGCTACTTGAAGAGCAAAAACGTGATATCTCTACCACTATGGGCTTTGTTCGTGCACTTAATATCTTATTAAAAGATAAGGGCATTGGTAAAAACATCGTACCAATTATTGCCGATGAAGCGCGTACATTTGGTATGGAAGGTTTATTCCGTCAAATTGGTATTTACAACCCACATGGTCAAAACTATACGCCGCAGGATCGCGATATTGTTTCTTACTATAAAGAAGCGACTTCAGGTCAAGTACTGCAAGAAGGTATCAATGAGTTAGGTGCTATGTCGTCATGGGTTGCTGCTGCAACTTCATACAGCACTAACGATTTGCCAATGATCCCATTCTACATTTACTACTCTATGTTTGGTTTCCAACGCGTTGGTGACATGGCATGGATGGCGGGCGATCAACAAGCACGTGGTTTCTTATTAGGTGCTACAGCGGGTCGTACAACGCTAAATGGTGAAGGCTTGCAACACGAAGATGGTCACAGTCATATTCTTGCTAATACGGTTCCTAACTGTATTTCTTATGACCCAACTTACGCGTTTGAAGTTGCAGTTATTGTACAAGACGGTATTCGTCGTATGTACGGTGACGACCAAGAAAATATTTACTACTACCTAACGCTTATGAACGAAAACTACCATCAGCCAGCTATGCCAGAAGGCGCTGAAGAAGGTATTCGTAAAGGTATTTATAAGCTTGAAAGTTACGCAGGTAAAAAAGCCAACGTACAGCTATTAAGCTCAGGTACTATTATGACTGAAGTACGTAAAGCCGCTACGATTCTAAGCGAAGAGTATGGCATTGCGTCTGACGTGTTCTCAGTAACGTCTTTCAACGAATTAACGCGTGAAGGTCAAGATGTTGAACGTTTCAACATGCTTAACCCTGAAAGCGAGCAAAAAACAGCATATATCACAAGCGTATTAAACGACTCTGTGACTGTTGCAGCAACGGATTACATGAAAAACTACGCTGAACAAGCGCGTTCATTTATTCCAAGCAGCAACTACAAAGTGCTAGGTACAGATGGTTACGGTCGTTCTGATAGCCGTGAAAACCTACGTCGTCACTTTGAAGTTAACGCGGGCTACGTTGTTGTTGCTACGTTATCTGAACTTGCTAAACGCGGTGAAGTTGAGAAGTCAGTAGTTGTTGAAGCACTTAAAAAGTTCAACATCGACACTAACAAACTTAACCCACTGTACGCATAAGAGGTTTGCAATGAGTATTGAAATTAAAGTACCTGATATTGGTGACGACGAAGTAGAAGTAACCGAAATATTAGTAAGCGTTGGCGACAAAGTAGATGTGGACCAATCACTATTAAATGTTGAAGGCGACAAAGCATCAATGGAAATACCTGCTTCGCAAGCGGGTACAGTGAAAGAGATTAAAGTAAACGTTGGCGACACCGTTACAACGGGCTCTTTAGTGTTTTTGTTTGAAGGCGAGAGTGAAGGCACTGGCTCGACTAATGCATCAGCCGCTGCTCCAGCTAAATCTGAAGAGGCAGCACCTGCTGCTTCTACAGGTTCTTCAATTAAAGAAGTAACCGTACCAGATATTGGCGATGACGAAGTTGAAGTAACTGAAATCATGGTTGCTGTTGGCGACACCGTTGAAGAAGAGCAATCTATCTTAAACGTTGAAGGCGACAAGGCTGCAATGGAAGTGCCAGCACCATTTGCTGGAACGGTTAAAGAAATTAAAGTAGCCGCTGGCGATACAGTTAAAACAGGCTCGTTAGTGTTTGTTTTTGAAGTAGCAGGAAGTGAATCTGCAGCACCGGCTAAAGAGTCGGCTCCTGTAGAAGCGCCAGCAGCTAGCTCAACAGCAAACGCAGCACCAAGTACTAAAGAAGTTAATGTACCTGATATTGGTGGCGATGAAGTTGAAGTAACTGAAATTATGGTTGCCGTTGGCGATGAGGTTTCAGAAGATCAATCAATCTTAAACGTTGAAGGCGACAAAGCCGCAATGGAAGTACCCGCTCCATTTGCAGGTACGGTTAAAGAAATTAAAGTAGCCGCTGGCGATAAAGTATCGACTGGCTCATTAATTTTTGTATTTGAAGTTGCAGGCAGCGCGCCAGTAGCAGCATCTGCACCAGTTGAAAAATCAGCACCTGCAGCAGCGGCTAAAACTGAATCGGCTCCCGCTCAAGCAGCACCTGCAAAAGCAAGTAATGAAAGCTTCACAGAAAACAGTGCGTATGCTCATGCATCACCTGTTGTTCGCCGTTTAGCGCGTGAGTTTGGTATTAACCTAGCTAACGTTAAAGGCACTGGTCGTAAAAACCGAGTGGTTAAAGAAGACGTGCAAAACTATGTTAAAACACTGGTTAAGCAAGTTGAATCTGGTCAATTATCAGCAGGTAGTAATGCTGGTGGCAGCGAGCTTGGTCTAATTCCATGGCCTAAAGTAGATTTTGCTAAGTTTGGTGAAATTGAAGAGAAAAAACTATCTCGCATTCAAAAGCTATCAGGCAAAAACTTACACCGTAACTGGGTACAAATCCCACACGTTACACAGTTTGACGAAGCTGATATCA
This sequence comes from Pseudoalteromonas sp. 20-92, assembly GCF_030847595.1. Taxonomy (NCBI): domain Bacteria; kingdom Pseudomonadati; phylum Pseudomonadota; class Gammaproteobacteria; order Alteromonadales; family Pseudoalteromonadaceae; genus Pseudoalteromonas; species Pseudoalteromonas sp. 20-92. Next base: position 236,150 of record NZ_JANJGQ010000004.1, on the reverse strand, counting down.
CCAGTCTTGAAGTATTTCGTAAAGAGCAAAATGCACTTAGCGAGAAGAAAAAGCTGGGTGTTAAAATCACGCCACTTGTGTTTGTAATGAAAGCAGCGGCTAAAGCACTTGCAGACTTCCCAACATTTAACTCTTCACTGTCTAACGATGGCGAAAGTTTAATTCTTAAGAAGTACATTAACATTGGTGTTGCTGTTGATACGCCAAATGGTTTAGTAGTGCCAGTGTTTAAAGATGTTGATAAAAAAGGCATTATTGAATTATCACGTGAACTAATGGAAGTATCTGTTAAAGCCCGTGACGGTAAGCTTACATCGTCTGATATGCAAGGTGGCTGTTTTACTATCTCTAGCCTTGGCGGTATTGGCGGTACGGCATTTACGCCGATTGTTAATGCGCCAGAAGTTGCTATTTTAGGTGTATCTAAATCTGAAATGAAACCTAAATGGAATGGTAAAGAGTTTGAACCTAAACTAATGGTTCCACTTTCTATGTCATACGACCATAGGGTTATTGACGGAGCATTAGCTGCACGCTTTACTGTGACTCTTGCAAGTTACATGAGCGATATTCGCCAGTTGGTGATGTAACCAGTTTAGAAAAATTGGTATACGCAATAAAATAAATAGAATCAAATCCCAGCCAGTTGTTTTTAGCTGGGATTTTTACCATTTGCAATGATACAATCTTTGTACGAATTGCATCACTTTGTGCGCTGCTCACTCTTTCTGCCTTGCAGAAACATGGCAGTTAAATTTTAGGGCAGTGTCCCGTTCAAACAATTAAGGTAAAAGCATGAGCAACGAATTAAAAACTCAAGTTGTTGTACTAGGCGGTGGTCCTGGTGGTTATTCTGCGGCTTTCCGTGCTGCTGACTTGGGCTTAGAAGTTACATTAGTAGAATCTCGCGAAACATTAGGTGGCGTATGTCTTAATGTTGGTTGTATTCCTTCTAAAGCACTTTTACACGTAGCTAAAGTGATTGATGACGCAGCTGAAATGTCATCTCACGGTGTTACTTTTGGCGCACCAAAAATCGATCTTGACCAAGTTCGTACTTGGAAAGATTCTGTAGTTGGCCAGTTAACTGGTGGACTAGAAGGCATGGCCAAAATGCGTAAAGTGAAAGTTGTATCTGGATACGGCAAATTCACTGGCAGCAATACTTTAGTAGTTGAAGGCGCAGACGGCGCTACAACTATCACGTTTGATAACGCGATTATTGCAGCAGGCTCTAAACCAGTTAACTTACCTTTCATCCCACAAGATGACCGTGTAATTGATTCAACTGGTGCACTAGAGCTTAAAGACGTACCAGAAAAATTACTTGTACTTGGTGGTGGTATTATCGGCCTTGAAATGGGTACTGTATACCGTGCGCTAGGTTCTGCAATTGATGTTGTAGAATTTGCTGATCAATTAGTACCAGCAGCTGATAAAGACATCATCAAAATTTACCAAAAATACGTAAGCAAAAAATTCAACGTAATGCTTTCAACTAAAGTTGTTGGTGTTGAAGCTAAAGAAGACGGCTTATACGTAACGTTTGAAGGTAAAAACGCACCAGCAGAACCAGTACGTTACGACAAAGTACTTGTTGCAGTTGGCCGTACTCCAAACGGTAACTTACTTGATGCTGAAAAAGCGGGCGTAAACGTTGATGAGCGTGGCTTTATTAATGTTGATAAGCAATTACGTACTAATGTAAGCCATATTTTTGCAATTGGTGACTTAGTTGGCCAGCCTATGCTTGCGCATAAAGCGGTTCATGAAGGTCATGTTGCTGCAGAAGTTATTTCTGGTCAGAAGCATTTCTTCGACCCTAAATGTATTCCTTCAATAGCGTATACTGACCCAGAAATCGCTTGGGTAGGTGTTACTGAGAAAGAAGCAAAAGAGCAAGGCTTAAAAGTTGAAACTGCGGTATTCCCGTGGGCAGCATCTGGTCGTGCAATTGCATCTGCTCGTACTGAAGGTTCTACTAAACTTATCTTTGATAAAGAAAGTGGCCGTATAATCGGTGGTGCTATGATCGGTATTAACGCGGGCGAAATGCTTGGCGAAATCGGTTTAGGTATTGAAATGGGTGCAGATGGTGAAGACTTAGCGCTTACAATTCATGCTCACCCAACATTGAACGAATCAATCGGCCTTGCAGCTGAAATTTTTGAAGGTTCGATCACTGACCTACCAAACAAAAAAGCAGTTAAAAAGAAGTAATTTAACTCTTTAGCATTTGTTTGAAAAACCCAACTTAGGTTGGGTTTTTTTATGTCTGATTTTTAATTTGAGAGATGTTGAATTAATTTAATGATACCAATCTGCTTATATATGGGGTCTATTTAACGTTAAGAAAATTACGCTAGAACTAGGCAAAATTTTTTGTATCTAGTTGTTCTAAATAAAAAAATTTTAACGAAGTTATAGTGCAATTTAATTCGTTAAATTGATCAAAGATTTATGCAGGTTGGTATGGCTATAAATATAAGATTAAATAACAAGAAGTCGTTACAATGCGCGCTTAATTAATTGAAGGTAAATACAGTGAAAAACTCAGTTTTAGCATTACGCGCTCAACAAATAAGTGAATCCCGTCGAGAGTTTAATGCTCGAGGCGGTAAATTAGATCGCTGTGAGCAATGCTTAATAGCTAAGCACTACTGTATTTGTAAAGGTGTTGAACAGGCTGATTGTACGGCTGCGGTCTGTTTATTGATGTACCATAATGAAAGCTTTAAACCTTCAAATACAGGGCGTTTAATTGCTGAAATAGTGCCAGATAACCACGCTTTTAGATGGGACAGAACAGATCCTAACCCAGCGCTTTTAGCTTTAATAAATGATTCGCAGTATCAGCCAATGGTCGTGTTTCCCGCTGAAGATGTAGAAGAGGGCAGAGCTATTACCGAAGTGAGTATTGAATTAGGTAAAAAGCCGCTATTTATATTTTTAGATGGTACGTGGCGAGAAGCAAAGAAAATGATTCGTAAAAGTCCCTATTTAGATAACCTGCCTGTACTTTCTGTTACTGCTGATAAACTATCTGATTACCGATTACGTGTAGCCCCTCATGCGCATCAACTAGGCACTGCTGAAGTGGCTATTATGGTGTTAGCCCTTGCTGGCGAAATGGATGCATCAACAAAGCTTGAGCAACATTTTATAAAGTTTCGCGATGCGTATTTATTAGGTAAACGTAATAAAGGCAGGCCTGAGTCTGATCAGAGCTAACTTAAGCCGATTGTTTGCTCGTGTATTCTAAGTAAGCTATCGCTTTATTTTGAAGTGCTGTAAAATTTTCTTCAGATGTTAACTTTACAACTGTTTCATATAGTTGATTCATACTTGTATGCACTTGACTAAATGAATGGAAGTCACTGCTTTCCATTTTTTTTGCTTCTTCTACTCTTTTTAAAAAATACTTATTAATATTAACTTTACCATTAAAATTTGTGCGGCCTATTGCATTTGCTAGCTTATTTAATTGATAACTAAATTCGTCATCACGGGCGGTTTCACCTCTTTGGGTTGTTCTGATATCACTTTCTAATTGAATAATAACGTTGAGTATCGTTTTAAACTCACTCATAGACATGTTAGAAAAATCGAATCCTTCTGGATTAAACAAAGCAGAATAAGGATTTTCTTTTGGGGTAGGTGCCGTAAAAATACAAATATACTCTGCTGTGCTATTTACTGGGCTATTAAGTGTGGAGACGTTTTTACTCGATTTAAAATTTATATCCATAAACTATTTATGTTCCTTCATATAAGTTGTGCTCTGAAGCTGATGAGATTGCTATTTCCTCTATTATTAATATGTTTGACTTAATGACCTATGCAAAGAAAAGCGCGCTCTATCTCTAGGCGCGCTTGCGGAATCTTCTAATTTTTTGCATCCTGCAATTGAACTTAATCAACTCCAATTTTTACTAATCCATGTTATTACAATATTACTTTTTAGTTCTATGTAATCTAGGCTATCCGGGCCTGTCTCCTTTAATTCCTGAACATCCTGTAAGGTAAATACTATTACCAAATCCTTCCATTGCACTTCCTAGTGCATCCGTGTATTAATCAATCCATTGTGTTGCCTAAAAGGCCTGTCCATCTATTCCTTAAACATCCTGTCAAACAACTTAAACCCTTGTTGTTATCCCTTTCGCACCTTCCTGATGCTATCCATTTTTACAACATTCCATTGTGTTACTCATCCTGAGCCTGTCCTAAAATCCGTATTTCCTTGGTAACCTAATCATTGGTTGGTCGAATAAATAATTTGCTTGTATTTAATCGATAAGCATCACTGCTTGGTTGATGAGTAAATTGTAGGTGAATGGAGCAACTTAAATAGGGCTGAAACTATATTTAATTAGTATTTATGCAATAGCTAAAGTTTATTAATTCTTTATTTTCAATTGGTTATTTAATTAATGCTTGTTTTATATGTTGCTTTTTACTCATTAGCTGTCACATCCGTGAGAGATGTCTTACATGACATTTCTGTTTTAGACACCTTTTACCTACTTACAGCTATTTAAGGTGTGCACTTTTTAACTGTTCACGGTAGAATTATTTGATAATAATTATTATTTAGGTGGAATAATGAAGACACTCGCTATCACTTTAGGATTAATAGTATCGGCGCCAGCCTTTGCAAACGACGTCGTTAATATTTACTCTTTTCGCCAACCGTTTTTAATACAGCCAATTTTGGATGATTTTACAAAACAAACCGGCATCCAAACGAATGTTGTTTTTGCTAAAAAAGGATTAATTGAACGTGTTAAGCGCGAGGGAAAACATAGCAAAGCCGACTTAGTACTAACTTCTAACTTTAGTGCACTTATTCAATTAGAAGATTTAAAGTTAACGCAAACTATTAAAAGTGACAGCGTAAATAATAATGTGCCTGCAGCATTTCGTGATGGCGAAGGCCAGTGGGTTGCGCTAACAAAGCGTGTGCGTAATGTTTATTCATCAAAAGAGCGAGTAGGTGCGTTACCAAACCTAACTTATGAAGAGTTGGCTGATCCTAAATATAAAGGTCAAATTTGCACTCGTTCGGGTAAGCATCCTTATAATTTGGGGCTTGTTGCATCAATGATAGCTCACCATGGTAAGGCTGATACTAAAACATGGCTTGAAGGCGTTAAAGCTAATTTAGCGCGCAAACCCCAAGGTAACGACCGTGCTCAAGTTAAAGCTGTTAAAGAAGGTTTGTGCAATTTAGCGTTAGGTAATAGTTATTACCTTGGAAAAATGTTGCAAGATAAAGAACAAAAAGGTTGGGCGGAAGCGGTAAATATTAATTTCCCGAACCAAATTAATCGTGGCTCGCACATAAATGTATCGGGTGCGGTTATTACTAAGTTCGCTAAAAATCCTGAAAATGCCTTGAAACTCATAGAGTATATGACCGACAATAAAGCACAAAACATGTATGCCTCACTAAATATGGAGTATCCAGTTAAGCCAGGTGTGCAATTATCCAGTTTGGTTGCGTCTTGGGGGAGCTTTAAGGAAGACAGCTTGCCACTCGATGAGATCAGTAAATATCGTCCGTTAGCGCTTAAGCTGATTGATGAGGTGAAGTTCGATCTTTAATGACTTATAAATTTAAGCTGTCTAAATGGCAGCTCTTTGCGTGGTCGACGGGTTTGATTCTGTCGGCCCCGTTGTTTTTTCTTCTTTTTGAATCTCTGCAAGGTAACTCTGAGGTGTTTTCTCATCTTTGGGATACAGTGCTTTGGGATTACATTACTAATACTGTGTTGCTGGTTTTAGGCGTTTGTGTGCTTAGCTGTGCTATTGCGCTGCCACTCGGTTGGCTTACTGCTTACTGTAGTTTTCCTGGTAAAAAGCAGTTTGAATGGGCACTTATGCTGCCCCTTGCTATGCCTACCTATATTATTGCCTATGTATACACTGATTTATTAGACTATGCGGGCCCTGTGCAAATAGCACTTAGAGACTGGTTTGGCTGGCAATCACCTAGTGACTATTGGTTTTTTGATATACGTACACTACCTGGCGCTATCGTTATGATTGCCTTGGTACTTTACCCGTATTTATTTTTAATCTTTAAAACAGCCCTTCGCGAACAGTCATTCAAATTAGTACAAGCTAGTCAATTAATGGGGCTATCTCCTAAACAAAGTTTTTTTAAAGTAAGTTTAGTGCTCTCTCGCGGCGCAATTGTTGCGGCTCTTGCACTCATTAGTATGGAAACTATGGCTGACTTTGCAACCGTCAGCTATTTTGCCGTGAGCACATTAACGACCGCCGTATACGACACATGGTTTGGTTATTATTCGCTTACAGCGGCCGCTAAAATATCGGGTGTAATGCTCTTACTTTTATTTTTGGCATTAATGGCAGAGCGCTTTAGCCGCCGTAACCAAGCGGTATTTGAGCGCCAATCAAGTGTAAATAGTGAATCTCTCTATGTATTAAAAGGAAAGTCGGCTTGGCTAGCAACTGCATTGTGTGGCTTTATTTTACTTATCGCTTTTTTAATTCCCATTGCAGTACTCGTAAACTACGCAATTACCTACTTTGATAAAGCGTGGAACATTGAGTTTTTTAGCTATGCTTGGCAAAGTTTAAAAGTAGCAGGGATAGTGAGTGTAATAACCATTACGTTGAGTATTTTTTTGGTTTTTTATCAGCGTGTTGCAAAGCAAACGTATCCGCTTATTCCTGGGCGTTTAGCCAGTACGGGCTATGCATTGCCTGGTACAGTGCTCGCTATTGCTGTTTTATTACCACTTACATTATTAGAAAACACCATCAATGAAGCGCTCGAACCATATAATTTAGATATAGGTTTACTGCTTACAGGCAGTATTCTTACTATTATTATTGCTTACATTGTTAGATTTTATGCCATCGCGCACGGAGCAATAGAATCGAGTTTTTTACGCATTAGCCCATCACTCGATATGGCAAGTCAGTCAATGGGTAAAAGCCAAGGGCAAACATTGCGCTTAATACATCTACCTTTATTACGCCGTGGACTACTTACGGCGGCATTACTGGTGTTTATTGAGTGCATGAAAGAGCTACCTGCGGCGTTATTGCTCAGACCGTTTAACTTTGAAAGCTTAGCAACTCATGTATTTCAGTATGTGAGTGACGAGCAGTTAGAGCTTGCTTCAATTTCGGCATTATTTATTGTTATTGTCGGGTTTATTCCTTTGTATTTTATTAATCGTTCTATGGAGCAACGTAGTTAAATGAGTAGTTTAATTTTACAAGGCGTGAGCTATCACTATAACGGTACAAAGGTTATTCATGATTTAGATTTAACAGTGGGCAAAGATGAAATTGTTTGTCTGCTCGGTGCAAGTGGTTGCGGTAAAACAACCACATTAAAAGCCATTGCAGGTTTAATTGAAGCCAAGCAAGGGTCTATTTTTATAGACGGTAAATTAGTGAGTAATGAGCAATCATTTGTCTCACCTGAGCATCGTAACATCGGCATGATGTTTCAAGATTATGCATTGTTTCCGCATTTGACAGTGGCAAATAATATCGCATTTGGGCTTAGTAAAATGAGTAAAGCCCAAAAGCAGCATCGTGTTGATGAAATGCTTAAGCTTGTTCATTTAATTGGCTGTGCCGATAGATTTCCTCATCAGTTATCGGGTGGTCAGCAGCAACGCGTAGCGATTGCTCGCGCATTAGCTTATAAACCTAGTTTATTATTGCTTGATGAGCCTTTTTCAAACATTGATACACAAGTACGCTTTGAACTAATCGCCGATATACGTCGAATTATTAAGGCAACACAAGTCTCTGCTGTATTTGTTACGCACTCAAAAGAAGAGGCATTTGCCTTTTCCGATACACTTGCCATTATGCATCGCGGTAAAATTGCGCAACAAGGCACGCCAGAACAGCTTTTTGCAGCCCCAAGCTCAAAGGAGGTTGCAGAGTTTCTGGGTCAAGGCATATACTTAGAGGCAGAAGTATTAACGACAACTGAATATAATACACCGTTTGGCTTAGTTAAATCATATATTGGACATGAGCATAGAGCGAGTGTAGGGAAAATATATGTTCGTCCTCACCAGATTGAATTGGTAAGTGACAATCTATGTGACAGACACTGTGAACGAGCTACAATATTAAGTAGTCGCTTTATTGGTTCAGCGTATGTTTACACAGTCGTTATTGCTGAGCAAGAAGTTGAAGTTGCTGCACAATATGACCAATCATTTGAAAAAAATGAGCAGGTTATAATAAAAATAAAACCTCACACGGTGAACTTTTTCGAATCATAATTAATTTGTTATTCGCTGTGTTTTTATCTATAAAACTAAGGAATAACAATGGCGCAAGCGCAATCAGGGATTTGTGCTGAAGCAAACTTACACGGTTTGCACTTATTTTTTAATGTGTTTGATGGTCAAGATGAATCGTTACGCGTAAAACTAAAGCAAGTAAGCGCTATTGAAGAAGAATTTAGCGATCAGTTTTCAGAATCAATGCTCTCTTGTATGGTCGCTATTGGTGCGCAATATTGGCCACATATCCTTCCTGAGTACATTCCAAGCGAATTACAGAGCTTTCCTAATATAAATCACAGCGATCACCAAATGAGCGTGCAACCGTGTGATTTGTTTGTGCAAATTCGCTCTGACCGTGAAGACGTTAACCATTTATTTGCCCTGCAAGTATTAAAGTTATTTGCTCCTGATGTAGAGCTGGTAGAGCAGGTTCGTAATTTTCGCTTTTTAGATGGACGAGACTTTAATGGCTTTATTTATGGTGGCGATTCTGCTCATGGTAGAAAAAAGCGTGCGACGGCACTAATAAATAAACCGGGTAGCTTTGAAGATCAAGGAAGTTATATTCATGTACAACGTTATAAGCATGACTTAACTGTGTGGCAGCATTTATCATTAAGTGAGCAAGAGCAAATAATGGGTCGTACGCGCCTTGATAACACACTAATTACCCCTGCGATCGAAACCAGCCATGCTTCGCGTAGTGAGCTAAAAGATGAAGACGGGCAACCGCTACTATTAAATCAAAGCATGCCTTATGGCGATGTGTATGAGCAGGGAATGTTATCAATTACATGTGCATGTACAGGAACCGCGTTCGAAAAAATACTTAAAAGCCGTTTAGGCGAAGGTGATTGTTACGACCACTGGCTTGATTTTACTCAAGCCGATATGGGTTCTGCTTTTTTTGCACCTTCAATAGGGTTTTTAAAACAAATTTAATTTGCTATTAAACCGTATCAAATAAAATGCGAACGCGTTCAAGTGTCACGTCTATTTCAGATATTTTAGCCGGGGCGATAAAAATAGTGTCATCGCCGGCAATAGTTCCTAGTACGCCATCTGCTTTACCTAATGAATCTAATAAACGTGCAATAAGCTGAGCCGCACCTGGGCTGGTACGAATGATGATCATCATTTCGTTGTGCATAATGTCGATTACTAATTGGCGTAATGGGCTTTTAGCCGTAGGTACACCCATTTCAGCAGGTAAGCAGTAAACCATTTCTTGCTTGGCATTACGTGTGCGTACAGCGCCAAACTTACTTAGCATGCGTGATACTTTACTTTGGCTTATATTGTCAAAGCCTTGCTCTTTTAACGCATCAACTATTTCGCCTTGAGAGCCAAAGTTTTCTTCTTTTAAAAGCGATTTAAATGCTTTTACCAGTGCTTCTTGTTTATCTTGTGGTTGCATAGTCTTTATTCATTTTTGTTATTTATGCTGCAAATTCTACACAATAATGAATAATTATGCAGCAGTTGTTTAGTTAACTTGCCAGTTTGATGCGTTAAATCACAAAAGTTTACGACTATGGTCGAAAATATACTTGAAATAGACAGGATAAATTTGTTTTTAGTCGCTAATTTCATTATCTTAAGAGCCACAAATATTTCCTACCTCAAATGACGGAGAATTCCAATGAAAGTTGCTGTATTAGGTGCTGCAGGCGGTATCGGCCAAGCGTTGTCTTTATTATTAAAAACAGGCTTACCAGCTGGCTCTGAATTATCACTTTATGATGTTGCACCAGTAGTACCAGGTGTTGCGGTTGACCTTTCTCACATCCCAACAGATGTTAAAGTTGCAGGCTTTGGCGCAGACGATTTAAATAAAGCGCTTGAAGGTTCTGACATCGTTCTTATCCCAGCGGGTATGCCACGTAAACCAGGTATGGATCGTGCTGATTTATTCAATGTAAATGCTGGCATCATCAAAACGTTAGCAGAAGGCATTGTTGCCAGCTGTCCTAAAGCGTTAGTAGGTATTATTACTAACCCAGTAAACGGCACAGTTCCAATTGTTGCTGAAGTATTCAAAAAAGCAGGTACTTACGACGCTAAACGCGTATTCGGTATTACTACGCTTGACGTTATTCGTTCAGAAGCATTTGTTGCTGAACTTAAAGGCGTAGACGTAGCAACTGTAAAAGTACCAGTAATTGGTGGTCACTCAGGCACAACGATTCTGCCTCTACTTTCTCAAGTTGAAGGTGTTTCTTTCACAGATGAAGAAGTTGCTGCACTTACTCCACGTATCCAAAATGCGGGTACTGAAGTTGTAAATGCTAAAGCAGGCGGTGGTTCAGCTACGCTATCTATGGGTGCTGCTGCAGCTCGTTTTTGTATGTCTTTAGTTAAAGGCCTACAAGGTGAAGAAGTTGTAGATTACGCTTACGTTGCTGTTGAAAATGGCGATGCAGAGTACTTTGCACATCCAGTACGTTTAGGTAAAAACGGCGTAGAAGAAATTCTTTCTTACGGCGAACTAAGCGCATTTGAAACAAAAGCAAAAAATGACATGCTTGAAACATTGAAAAAAGACATCAAAGAAGGTGTTGATTTCATGGCGTAATAGCCAAAATCGAATAACAAAAAAGCCTGCATTTGCAGGCTTTTTTATTGCTCAGAATTAATGTCACACTGTGTAACTAGTTAAAACTAGTGGTCGCGGTCAACCGCAATACGGGCAAGGCTTATAAGTGCTTGCTTATAGTCAGACTCAGCTAAAAAGTCTAAACAGGCAATGGCTTTTTCGGCCTCAAGCTCTGCTTTTTGCATTGTAAACTCAAGCGCATTAGTTTGTTTTAGTGCAGTTAAAATTTCTTCTAAATGCTCCATACCATTACTGTGCTCTATTGCATCACGAATAAGTTGCGTTTGCTGCTCGCTACCATGTTGCATAGCATAAATAAGCGGAAGGGTTGGTTTGCCTTCAGCTAAATCATCGCCAATGTTTTTACCTAGCTGCTCAGCATCCGCATTGTAATCGAGTACATCATCCACTAACTGAAACGCGGTGCCTAAATGCATACCGTATAAGTTTAATGCGTCGAGTGTCGCTTGGTCTTGCTCAGTAATAATGGCAGCAAGGCCTGTCGCTGCTTCAAATAATTTAGCCGTTTTAGAGTAAATAACCTGCATATAGCTGGCTTCAGTCGTATCTGGGTCATTGCAGTTCATCAGCTGCAATACTTCACCTTCAGCAATAATGTTTGTTGCATCGGCAAGTACTTGCATAATCTGCATTTTTCCAAGGCCAACCATAAGCTGAAATGAGCGAGTGTAAATAAAGTCACCAACTAATACGCTAGCAGCATTACCAAATTCAGCATTTGCTGTAGGCGTGCCACGTCGTAAGTTTGATTCATCTACAACATCATCATGCAATAGCGTTGCTGTATGGATAAACTCAACAATTGTTGCAAGTGTTATGTGATCTTTACCCTGATAACCGAGCGCCTTGGCTGCTAAAATTGCGAGCATTGGACGAACACGTTTGCCGCCACTGCTAACTATATATAAACCAAGCTGATTAACTAACGCCACATCTGAGCGCATTTGCGCATGTATAAGTTGATTGACGTCATTCATATCGCTTTCGATTAACGCCTGGATAGCTTTTATATCCATTGATCTCCGAGCCAATTTTTATGTGTGAACGGCGCAGATTGTACAACAAAAAATGCACTAGCTCGATATTTTGTGACGATTGATTGAAAAAACACTATTAAAGTACTGAATAAGAGCTTAATTGGTTGAGATAACTGATTAATAGATAACCAATATGCAGTCTGAGTCGCGCTTAGATATTATACAGCGAGAGCTCTATTTAAGCGCATTAACTTATTTCGCTTAACAGCTAAAAAGCACTTGGCAAAAGGGTCAATTAATATAAACTGGGGGAAATATTGAATTACTCTCAATGCAGCTACTTTTTATTCATTTTAATTACAAAATAGGCTTGCTAGTTATTTCGCGTTAGCGTAAACTTCGCGCCCTATCGAAGAATATTTTAGTTGCACCGATTTGAGGGTGCACAGACGGAGTTAATTATGTACGCGGTTTTCCAAAGTGGTGGTAAACAGCATCGTGTGACTGAAGGTCAAACGATTCGTCTTGAAAAATTAGACGTTGAAACTGGTGCGGCAGTAGAATTTGATTCAGTACTTTTAGTTGCTGATGGTGAGAAAATCGAGATCGGTGTACCGTTCGTAAACGGTGGCAAGATAACAGCTGAGGTTGTTTCACATGGTCGCGGTGAGAAGATTAAGGTTGTTAAATTTAGACGCCGTAAGCATTCTCGTAAGCAAATGGGCCATCGTCAATGGTTCACTGAAGTTAAAATCACTAGCATTAGCGCTTAATTAGAGGTACTTAGAAATGGCACATAAAAAAGCAGCTGGTAGTACTCGTAACGGTCGCGATTCAGAAAGCAAACGCCTAGGTGTTAAGCGTTTTGGTGGCGAATCAGTTCTAGCGGGTAGCATCATTGTTCGTCAGCGTGGAACTCGTTTCCACCCTGGTACAAACGTAGGTATCGGTAAAGACCACACTATCTTCGCAAAAGCAGATGGTAAAGTTCAGTTTGAACAGAAAGGTCCTTTAAACCGTAAATACGTAACTATCGTAACTGAGTAATCAGTAAGGTAGTTAAAAAACCCCGCCTTTGCGGGGTTTTTTGTTTTAAGAAAAAAATATATACCGAAGCCAAGCCTGCAATCAGCTTGGCTTCGGTATATAATAGTTAAATTAACAAGCCAATCCCTAAAGTGAGTAATCATGAAGTTTGTAGATGAAGTAGAAATTCGCGCAGAAGCTGGAGACGGTGGCAGCGGCATCGTGTCTTTCCGTCGTGAAAAATATGTTCCAGATGGTGGACCAGACGGCGGTGACGGTGGAGACGGTGGTAGTGTTTATCTACAAGCTGATGAAAACTTAAATACCCTCATTGATTATCAGTTTGAGCGTTTCCATAGAGCTGAACGTGGTACTAACGGTCGTAGCCGTAACTGTACAGGCCGAAAAGCCGATGACTTATTTGTTATGGTGCCTGTAGGCACACGTATCATGGATGTTGATACCCAAGAGGGACTTGGTGATTTAACGCAACATGGTCAACGTATTTTGGTTGCAAAAGGTGGTTTCCACGGCTTGGGGAATGCACGTTTTAAATCAAGTACTAACCGAGCACCTCGTCAAAAAACCTTGGGTACTGAAGGCGAAGTACGTAATTTAAAATTAGAGTTGCTACTATTAGCGGATGTAGGCTTACTAGGGCTTCCTAACGCAGGTAAATCTACGTTTATCCGTAGTGTATCAGCAGCAAGGCCTAAAGTAGCTGATTACCCGTTTACAACGCTTATTCCTAATTTGGGTGTAGTGCGTCCAGAAGCGAATAAATCATTTGTAATAGCTGACATACCAGGCTTAATTGAAGGTGCATCTGATGGTGCAGGCTTAGGCATCCGCTTCTTGAAGCATTTAGAGCGTTGTCGTGTGTTATTACACATTATCGATGTAATGCCGGTAGATGGTTCAAACCCTGTTGATAATGCATTCTCGATTATTAACGAGTTACATCAATACAGCCCTAAATTAGCTGAAAAGCCACGTTGGTTAGTTTTTAATAAAATAGATTTATTACCAGAGGACGAAGCAAAAGCGTTATGTGAAGCTATTGCAGAAGAACTGGGCGAAACTGAAAATATTTATCACATTTCAGCGATTAATAAACTCAATACTCAACCTTTAATTCACAACATAATGACACTGCTCGATAGCATGCCTAAAGAGAAGTTTGTACAGGTTGAAGATGAAGAGATTGAATTCAAGTGGGATACCTATCATGAAAAAGCCACTAAAGGTAAGGGCAATGATGATGATTGGGACGACTGGGATGAAGATGATTACGACGTAGAAGTTGTCTACGAGCGCTAATTAAATAGAATTTATAAAAAGGAGCTTATGCTCCTTTTTCTTTGTTTAAAAATAAAGTACTAGGTATTTAATATGATAATTTCAATGATTGCAGCAATGGCAAATAACCGTGTAATTGGCCTAGATAATAAAATGCCATGGCATTTACCTGCAGATCTTCAGCATTTTAAAAAAGTGACTACAGGTAAGCCTGTAATTATGGGTCGTAAAACTTTTGAATCTATCGGACGTCCTCTGCCTGGGCGACGTAATATTATTATTACTCGTAATCTTGGGTATCAAGCTGATGGAATTGAAACGGTAGCAACACCAGAGGCTGCATTGAATTTAGTTTCTGACGCTGAAGAAGTAATGATCATTGGTGGTGGAAATATTTATCAGCAGTTTTTAGAGCGTGCAGATCGCTTATATTTAACGTTTATAGATTTAGATGTAGAAGGCGATACACAATTCCCAGATTATCAAAAAATAGCTAAATGGGAGCTTAAAGAAGAGTTAAGTATGCAGCCTGATAATAAAAACAAATCTAGTTATAAATTCGTAACTTTATATAAAATTCAATAACATTATTGCGAAAATCTACGTGTGTTGGTACAATATTAACCAATCAACATAGGTAAAAAGTACCATAAAGGGTTTTTCATGTTTAAATTACCAAAGCTAGTTATTGTTACTGCTATTGCAGTAGGTTCATTTTCGTATGTAGCGCCTGCAAACGCTGAAGATCAATTAGCTGTATCTATTTGCGAGTATATAGCTGCGGACGATAAAAACCGTTTACGTAGTAAACTTAAAAGTTCTCGTGTAAAAATTCGTAATATCTACGATGCAATACAATGTAATGGTAATAACTTATTACGCCATGCAGTTGCAAGCAACGCAGTAGGTACTGGTGAATACATTGTTAAAAACCTTTCAAAAAGTTCATTAGCTGATGGCGCAGATATCGCTTGGGCTGAAGGTAACCATGCTGGTTCACCACTTATTGCTGTAATTAAAGACCGTGCTGGTCTGTAATTAAAAAGCATTTAAAAGCCGCGTTTTATACGCGGTTTTTTTGTAGCTAAAAATCATGTAACTGTGATTTTTCAATAAAAAGCCGATATTACTATGTAATATCGGCTTTTTATTGAAAGGGTGATTATCTTATACCAATCTGCTTATATGTGGGGTCTATTTAACGTTAAGAGAATTACGCTAGAACTAGGCAAAAATTTTTGTATCTAGTGTTCTAAATAAAAAATTTTTAACGATGTTATAGTGCAATTTAATTCGTTAAATTGATCAAAGATTTATGCAGGTTGGTATTATACCAACCTGTTTAGATATGAGGTCTATTTAACTCTATGCAGATTGGTACTACTCTTTAATAAAGGCCTCACCTTCAACCATCCATTTAGCAGCAGGTTTACCTTTTAAGTAATGATCAAAATACTGCATCATACGCACTGAAAAATCGACCTGATTAGGAAACTTTTTCAAGTGATGCGGTTCACCTTCGTATTGTAAAAAGGTTGCATTCTTTCCTGTACGACGAAGTGCTAAATAATACTGGACGCTTTCATGCCAAGGTACGGCATCATCTTTATCACCAGACATTATCAAAATAGGCGTATTCACTTTGTCTGCAAAAAATACAGGTGAATTTTCTATATAAAGTTTAGGGGCTTCAAATAAGTTTTTACCTATACGGCTTTGCCCTGTTTCGTATTGGAATTGACGAGCAAGACCCGATTTTAATCGAATGCCGCTATAAGCACTGGTCATGTTTGATACTGGTGCACCTGATACAACCGCTTTGAACATATCTGTTTGGGTTATCATAAACGCACTTTGATAACCTGCCCATGAGTGCCCTTGTAAGCCAATTTTGTTTTTATCAGCTATACCTAAATCTATTAATTTTTGGGTGGCGTTTATCATGGTTTGCGTTGACGATTTACCCGGGTGACCTATTTCAAAACGAATATCAGGTAAAAATACCGCATAACCGTTTGAGGTAAACAGAGGGAAATTAGGGCGATGGTTTAATTCCATTTTTGGAAAGTCATACATACGCTGGCTCATGTAACGGTAAAAATACACAACCACAGGTACTTTATCGCCTTTTTTATAGCCCGCTGGTTTTATTAGTACGCCTTGTAAGTCTTCGCCATCAAAACCTTTATAGCTTATTAGTTCTGGCTTTTCGCCCCACGCAAAATTACTAATTTGTGGGTTTAGCGTGGTCACTTGTTTTGGTGCGCTAAAGCTAAAATCAGTTTGGTAGTAATCAGGAAATTGGCTATAAGTTTGCGAGGTAAATAAGTACTTGTCAGCCTTTTTGGCTTTTTTAACTATATCAAAGCGTTTATTACCGCTAAGCACCTTAGTTAGTGTGTTAGTGGTTAAGTCGAGCTTTGCAACTTCGCTTTGTTTAGTTTGTAAGTTAATAGCAGAGACAAGTAATGTATCGCCTTTTTTAAAGCCCACTTGGGTTTTATCAAGCTTAATAACACGGTACTGCGTATTGCTTTGCTTACCATTAGTTAGGCGTTTAGCTTGCTGCGTTTTTACGTCAAACGCCCAAATATCGTATTTACTATAAGCAAGTATTTGGCTGCTATCGGTCATCCAACCAGCAAAACCATAACCAGGTTGAGTAGACGGGTAGTCGTGTTTATCATCAGCAAAGGTTGCCTGAATCGCTTTTGTAAGCGGTGTTACTTTATTATTTTTTAAATCTTTTAACTGTATTTGGCTGTCGTTAAAGTAAGCTGCAAATTCACCGTTTGGTGCAAGGCTTGGTCTAAACGGATAGTTGCTAATAATGGGAGTTTGTTTACCGGTGTTTATATTTACTGCAAAGTAATCAGCAAAAAAACCGCCGTACATTATTTTTTCTAGGTAGGGAATATTTGACGAGCCAAGTAAAGATACATCTCGCTGAGGGTTTAGTGCAACCTCAGGCATATCAGTTGTACTGAGCTGTACCACTTTTTGCGAGTTAACGTGATATACCGCGCTGTAATGGCGGTTTTTATTAACTTCGTTCCATTGCTGTTCTTCACGTGGTTTTATTTGCGCATCGTTGTTGTGCCATACATCTAAACCTTTATGTTCACGTATGGTATCAAAGTCGTACAATGAGGCTTCGTCGGTATATTCTTTGGCTTTTACTTTAGCTGCTAATTTTGGATGGTTTTCAAAATATAAGCGCTCGCCATTTTCTGACCATTCAAGGGATGCTGTTTTACCTAGGGTCCATACTTTATTAGGTGAATCTATTGTTGAAAGTTGATCGTTTTTATATAGCTGTAAACTGTAGTTTCGACGGCGTGTGTCATCATTTACATAGTTACCCAATGTAAATGCTGCAATATTGTCAGTTGGGTGCCACGCTATTTTATTTGCGATTACGCCCGGTTCATCAATTAATACACTGCTATTAAAGTCACTTAGCTCAATTAACGCTATTTGGTTGTTATTACCGTCGCTGTAACTTTGACTCACTAATAGCTGGCTGTTAGCTGAGTTAATAGCGTAGCTAAATACGTTTTCTATTGTATGGCTGCGTTTATCAGATAAATTTACGATAACAAGCGCATAGCTCTTATCTTTTTTATCGGGCGTGATAGCGTTGTCTTCTTCGTTTTTAGTGCTATCGGATTTATCTTCTACTTTTGCGTCATCGTCTTTTTTATTTAAACGATAAGCAAGCCACATACCATCATCAGATAACGTGTAATCTTTTACATCAGCAAAGCTTTGTTGAGCACCTGATTGTGTGTTTACGAGTACCAGATTGTTTTTAAGTGTGTCTTTTTTTTGGGTTGTTTCTTTTTCAAGTAAGGTAGGTACTTGTGTAAAAGCGACCCAGTTAGCGGCTTTATTAATATGAGGCTTTGTACCGCGTTCTACTTCTGCGATGAGTGTATTGCTTTGTAGTGAATAAACTTGGCCAGTTGCATTTCCACGATACGGCGTTGCACTAAAAGTGAGTACTTGGCCATTGTCAGATAGTTGCGTGCTTTTAGCTGATTTAAAACTAAATACGTCTTTAAATTGTAGCGATTCTTTGGCGTGTATGCCGGTGCTAGTTAAGCTGGCAATGAGTGCCGTGCTTAATAAGGTGAGTTTTGTTTTCATTATTGATTCTCGTATTATGACATTGTTTCATTGTAACGAGTTTGGTTCATAATTCGAGCGGATCAGATAAATGGCAGCTATATACGATAAAACGACCCGTAGGTCGATTTATCGTATTTAATTTATTAATTTAGCAAACATTACAGCCAAATTTTTTGTAGCTCAAGCCATTGTTTTTCAAATTGAGTACTTGGTTTAACTTTAAAGTCGCTACGTACAAACTGATTCATTTTTCCTTCAACGTAAGCAAGTAAAAAGTTTGCAAGCGTAAGCTCATCACTTTGAAAGTTTTTACCTTCACGAAGCTTTCTCTCACGAAGTACTTGTTTAAACTGAGTTTCTAGTTTTTCAAAAAAACTTTGTACACGCTCACGTAATCGCTCTTGTTCACCTTGCAGAGCATCGCCAGTTAGAATACGTGTAATACCTGGGTTTTTTTCAGCAAATGTGAGTAGCAGCAATAAAATATTATATATACGTGCTTGGCTTTCTTTTTCGTTTTCTAAAATAAGGTTAATGCGCGATAAAAGAGTATCTTCAATAAACTCAATTAAGCCCTCAAACATACGTGCTTTGCTCGGAAAGTGGCGATATAGCGCAGCTTCAGATACACCTACCTCAGCAGCTAGCTTAGCTGTAGTGATTCGTTGCCCAGGGCTGGTTTCTAGCATTTGTGCGAGTGCTTGCAGTATTTGCTCTTTGCGATTACTTCTTTTTGTCGCAGGCATGAACATTCCTTTTTATTAGTTATTCTTAGTGGCGCAGTTAAGAACCCTAGTCATTTTTTGTTCAAATGAATGGCGTATGTTAATGTTTTATTCAGTTTGTTTCCAGCCTTTTTATAGATGTTTGGCCAGCTGTTCGATCACCTTGCGGGCTATTTCTGTTTTACTTGTTGGTGGTAATTCTAGTTGTTCATTATGCCAGTACAGTGTTAAAGCATTATGATCGGAATTAAACCCTAAGCCACTTTTTGACACGTCATTAGCGCAAATCATATCTAGGTTTTTGTTTTTTAGTTTACCTTTAGCGTAGTTTTCTACGTTTTGTGTTTCAGCGGCAAACCCTACTGTATAAGGGCGGTTTTGCTTAAGATTAGCAACAGCAGCAATTACGTCAGGGTTTTTAGTTAAAGTCAGTGTGAGTTCGTCGCCTTGCTTTTTCATTTTTTGAGTCGCAATGTTTGCAGCTCGGTAATCTGCAACAGCAGCACAGCCAATAAATGCATCTGATTGTGGCGCGTAAGCAAGTGATTCAGTTAATAACTGCTCAGCGCTTTCTATATTAATAAGATTTGCGCCAGTAGGGGCTTTTATAGTTACAGGGCCTGAAATTAAGTTAACCTTTGCGCCAAGTAATAAAGCCGCTTCTGCAAGTGCGTAGCCCATCTTCCCTGAGCTGTGATTTGATATAAAACGCACCGGATCGAGTGGCTCTCGCGTTGGACCTGCTGTTATTGTAATTGTTTTGCCAACAAGCAGTTGTGGGTGCTCTTTTGTAATACATAGCTGGACAAGTTCATGTGGCTCTAGCATGCGTCCTGCGCCAACATCGCCACAAGCTTGCTCGCCTTTGCCTGGCCCCCAAATAAGTACGTTACGTGCCTTTAGCGTTGCCAAGTTAGCCTGTGTGGCTGCGTGGGCATACATTTGTTGATTCATTGCAGGCGCAACAGCTACTTTTGCAGGTGTCGCCAGTAGCAGCGTAGTTAGTAAATCATCAGCAATACCAGCGGCCATTTTGGCGATAATATTACACGTTGCAGGAGCAACTAAAATTAGATCAGCCCATTTTGCAAATTCAATATGGCCCATTGCAGCTTCGGCTGAAGGGTCTAATAATGAATCTGAGACAATTTCGCCGCTTACAGCTTGCATAGTCAATGGAGTAATAAAGTGCTTAGCGGATTCAGTCATGACTACTTTTACTTCACAACCAGAATCTTTTAATCGCCTTACTAGCTCAGCGCATTTATAAGCCGCAATACCACCGCTAATGCCAAGTACAATTTTTTTGTTCGTTAAAGTGATCATGGTTGTTTATCAGTCTTATTTAATATTGTGTCTAAAATAACAAATCTTTGCTTATTGAGCTAAGTTTTAATACTAAAATAACGGGCAAAATTTGAATTTTGCATTACATTTATAGAACACTTTTGTTCCTCAAGGATGAATAATGCAACTCACTGCACTACCTAATTCGCTTCGCCCTCGTGAAAAGCTCATTGAAAAAGGGGCCAAAGCATTAAGTGATGCAGAGCTTCTAGCTATATTTTTACGTACTGGGTTACCGGGTATGAATGTTATTGAGCTGGCTCAACATTTATTGAATGAAAATAAAACACTGCATAATTTATTTAACGCCAGTATTGAAGAGTTTTGCTCTCAAAAGGGGTTAGGAACTGCTAAGTATGTACAGCTACAAGCTGTACTTGAGTTAAGTCAACGTTACATGCAGGAACGTTGCCAACGAGATGCCGTATTTAATTCGCCAAATTCAGTCTACGATTATCTAACAATTCAAATGCGTGGTTTGCAGCAAGAAGTGTTTATGGTGTTATATCTCGATAGTCAAAATCGTTTAGTTAAAGACGAAATACTTTTTTATGGCACAATTAATTCAGCCAGTGTTTATCCGCGTGAAGTGGTAAAGGCTGCGCTAAAGAATAATGCGGCTGCTGTTATTTTTGCCCATAATCACCCAAGTGGCATTGCAGAGCCAAGCCAAGCAGATAAACTCATCACTAATAAATTACAACAAGCGCTGCAATTGGTCGACATAAGTGTGCTCGATCACATCATTGTTGGCGGTGAAACTTGTGTTTCGTTTGCTGAGCGAGGCCTAATTTAGCTCCTTAGATAGATAAATGTGCTAAAAATGAGCTGTTTAATACGTTTTGGCAAATTAGTTTAATTTAAATGCAGTTTTTACTTTCCCTAAGGGCATTCGATCTTTATAATTGGCCGCTATCAAATTTACATATGAGCTGGTTGGATAGATCAGTATTTGATCTTTGCCTGTAAAAGCTGTATAAAGAGCGCCCTTCGATTTATCTCTAGGGCAGAAATACACGGCCTTAGATTAAATTAAGCTCGAGCGAAGTTATTGGAGATATATAGACATGTCTAAAGTATGTCAAGTTACAGGTAAGCGTCCAGCGGTTGGTAATCACCGTTCACACGCGAGAAACGCGACTAGACGTCGTTTCCTACCTAACCTACAAACACACCGTTTTTGGGTTGAAAGTGAAAAACGTTTTGTAACATTACGCACTACTACTAAAGGTATGCGTATTATCGATAAAAAAGGCATCGACACGGTTCTTACAGAAATCCGTGCTCGCGGCGTTAAAGTTTAAGGATCTGAATCATGCGCGATAAAATCCGTTTAGTTTCAACTGCCGGTACTGGTTTTTTCTACACTACTGACAAAAACAAACGTAACATGCCTGAGAAGATGGAAATCAAAAAGTTTGATCCAAAGATTCGTAAACATGTTCTTTTTAAAGAAGCTAAAATTAAGTAATTTTAGTTCTTCTTTTAGAATGTAAAAACCCAGCCTAGGCTGGGTTTTTTGTTTTTGTGGTTAAGTAATTTAATATTGGTTTGAATAATTAACTAACCTGAACTCTGCTTGAGATAGATTTATTATCCAGAGTTCAGGTTAATTACATAGCTTTAATTTCTTAATTATACTAATTTTCTGGGGTCTGTTGATCTTTGCGGATTAAAATTTATTCAAACTAGGGGCTATTTAATCGCGGCGCGAAATTTGTAACCTAGTGGGCTCGGTAACTGCTCCTGCTCACGCTCTTACCTACATCCATGCAGGCAACAAAGAGTAAATAGCCCCTAGGAAGAACCCTGTGGGCAGCGCCTGTTTGGCATTAATGCTACGTTATCGCCCATTTATGGGGAATAGCCACACTGCATAGGCTCTGCCTTGCTTAAATACCAAACAGGCTACTGCAAATTTAACCTTGAAAGAACAACATACCCTAATTAAGTGATCTACTTTGAGGTGAGAAAACCGTGTTGATAACAAGGCAAAAATTTCATTATTTAGTTGTCCTATATCAGAAATTTTTAACACAGTTAGCGTCAGATTTAATCCCCCAAATTGATTAAGTATTATTGCGGATTGGTATTACTCACCGTATTAAAAATGATTCATAGTCGACTGTATGGATGTAGGGGATAAAGTAAGGCACTGAGTAATTAGTGATAACAACTATAGTCATACTTCACCTTGTTATTGCGCAATTATCTTATCGTTAAATAAACCCATATAAGCAGATTGGCGTAATCCGAGTTGCTATAAATTGTTTTTAAATAAAAAAAGGCCAAGCTTTTCAGCTTGACCTTTGCTCTCAGGGAGTTGTTTCAATAAATTATGGCTGATATTGTCCGGTAAGAGTTAAGCCAGAGAATGTGCTGTAAGCGTTAACGCTTAAATGCCATGTTCCTGCTTGTGGGCTTGAGAATGTACATGTTTCAGCGTTACCATTTTTATATGGACGGCAGTCGTAACTTGATGCTGTTGGTTGGCTACCAAATTTAACAAATAAGTCAGCATCGCCAGTCCCACCTGATGTTGTTACGGTAAATGTAGACATACCGGCAGGTACATCTAGGGTGTAATGTTTCCATTGACCAGCATTAGCACTTACATCACTTACTGAGCCACCACCGGCTGCAGGTGGTGTTGTTGTCGTACCGCCACTTGCTGCAGCAACAGCGGCTGCTGCATCTACAATACCAGTACCACAGTTATTACATGAAGCTGGGAATGAACGCGTTGTCGATTTTAGAATATTTTCTATTTCATCAGGCGTAGCATTTGGTTTGGCTTGCTTAATAAGTGCTGCAACACCAGCAACATGAGGAGCTGCCATAGATGTACCTTGTGAAAAACCGTAGCTATCACTTGAAGGTGTTGACGAGCCTGTATTATAAGTTGATAGAACGCCTTCAGAGTCGTTTGCAAAACTTTGTGCGCCGCCAGGTGCTGCAACATCAATATTGCTACCGTAGTTTGAGTAATAAGCGCGACCGCCGTTGCGCCCAACCGATGCTACGTTTACTACACCGCTACAGTTACCTGGATTGTAGTTTGCTGAGTTGTCGTTATCGTTACCAGCTGCAATAACCACAACGGTGCCATTGCTACGTGCTGTGTTAATCGCATTTTGCGTTGTAGAACTACATGAACCGCTGCCACCTAAACTCATGTTAATTACATCAGCAGGGTTTGAGTTTGCAGGAACGCCTGAAACACTTCCACCTGATGCCCAAATAATGCCGTCAGCAATGTCAGATGTTAAACCACCACACTTACCAAGCACACGAACAGGAACTACTTTTGCATTATAAGCAACGCCAGCAACACCTTCACCATTATTAGTGACAGCAGCAACTGTGCCGGCAACATGCGTACCATGCCAGCTAGAGTTTTGTGCACCGTTTGAACCACATTCATTTGCTGCAACCGCATCGCCAGGATCGCGAGCATCGCTATCACGACCACCGCCATCATTTGCTACCGACAAGTTAGAAATCATATCGTAACCAGGGAGAATATTTGCATTCAAATCAGCATGAGGACGGTAGCCTGTATCAAGCACCGCGACCACTACGCCACTACCTGTTGCTGTATCCCATGCTGCTGGCAAGTTTAGACCACCCGCTTGCTCGTAGTAATGCCATTGATCATCAAAGCGAGGATCATTAGGTGTCGAAAAAGGTTGCAACATTTGATCGACTTCAATGTATTCAACATTGCCAGAAGCAATAACGTCTTGCATAAACTCTTGCGCTTCGGCTGCATTTAGCTTCTTGTCTGCACGCATAACATGGTGATTATTAAGTGCCATTGCACGTACATATTTACCTTTTACCTTCCCTTTTTTAGACGAAAAGTTTTTAACAAAACGTTGAGCGCGTTGTTTCATATTTGATGAGCTAGCGCTCGCTGTTGAAAAAGTGGCTATTTCATTATTGTTATTTTTATATTTAATAATGAATTGGGTTTCAAAACCGCTTTGGATTTGTAGTTTTGCTGTGGTTTCAGCCATTGAAGGAGCAATTGCTTGAGCTGGATTTGCCATACTTGATGTTGCTGAAAAAAGCGTACTTACAGTTAAAGCTATAGCGCACTTTTGAAAAGTTTTTCTTGTTGTCATAATTTTTCCTAGATTTTATTAGTAATTTCGTGATTAATGCTCACGATGTAGGAACAAAGGTAAAGTATTTGTTAATGAAGTTAAAGTATTAATTTCGTTTTATGTATTTTTTTTGGTTATAACTAAGAGCTTTAATGGTTTTTTAATACTTTTGTCGTTGTTTTTAGGGTGTTTCGTGCTTTTTATGATTTGTTAATATTATTGGTTGTTTTTCTGGTTTATTTTGTTGCGTTATTATTGATAATGATTGCGCGCTGTTTGTTGTTAAACTTTGCTATAATCGAAAAAAATTTTAACGAGATAAATAAATGACCCAAGTAGATGTAATAGTAATAGGTGCGGGAGCTGCAGGATTAATGTGTGCAGCGCAAGCAGGATACCGTGGCCGAAGCGTTACAGTACTTGATATGGGGAAAAAACCAGGTCGTAAAATTTTAATAAGTGGTGGTGGGCGTTGTAATTTTACAAATGAAAATGCAACCCCCGATAACTACTTATGCACAAATTCTCATTTTGTTAAATCATGTTTAAGTCGCTATACACAGCATGACTTTATTGAGCTGGTGGACAGGCACGGATTAGCGTATCACCATAAAACACTAGGTCAGCTTTTTTGCGATAACAATGCACAAGACATTGTTGATATTTTACTGACCGAATGTGAGTGGGCAGGGGTAAATATAAAACTACGCAATGAAGTGATCAGCGTATCAAAAACCGAAACCGGCTATAGCGTTACCACAGAGCAAGAAACATTAAGCTGTGAGTCGTTAGTTATAGCATCAGGTGGCTTAACTATGCCAAAACTAGGCGCTACACCAATAGGCTATAAAATTGCGGAGCAGTTTGGCTTAAGCGTGTTACCAACTATGGCTGCACTTGTGCCGTTTACTTTGCATCAGCATGATAAAGAGCGTTTTGAAGGGCTCTCGGGAATTAGCATTCCATGTGAAGTTTCAAGCGAAGACGGCACCGTATTTAAAGAAAATATCCTCTTTACTCACCGAGGGTTATCGGGCCCAGCAATATTGCAAATAAGCTCATTTTGGCGAGCAGGGCAGGCTGTAACTATAAACCTATTACCTGAAATTGATTTAAGGCAGCAACTTGCTGATTGGCGAGAAATGCAAGCCCAAAAGTCGTTAAAAAACAGCCTTGCAACTATTTTACCTAAACGCTTTATAGAAATACTACACGAAAGCAAAGCGATACCAGATTGTAATATTAATCAGCTTACACATGCTCAAATAGATGAGTTAGTAAATTACATTCACGCTTGGCAAATTAAACCCAATGGCACAGAAGGCTATAGAACAGCAGAAGTAACATTGGGCGGTGTGGATACCGACGAGTTAAGCTCAAAAACCTTTGAAGCTAAAAAAGCCAAAGGCCTATACTTTATAGGCGAAGTAACCGATGTAACGGGTTGGCTTGGGGGGTACAACTTCCAATATGCATGGAGCTGTGGATTTGCTGCTGGGCAATATGCTTAAATGTGTGTAGTGACAACAAAGTTTGCACGTAGTGAGGTTTGCCACTATGCTCTGTTTAGTTAAGCGTATTGGTAAAAATTATGTCCAGAGGAAGAAAACTAGAGTCTGTAAAAGACTATCAAAGAGCCCTTAAAAGTAAATATGGCATAGGAGGGTAACCCCCCTAGAAATAATAGATGCATTTAAAACTGAGAAAATCCATTTAAAAAAGAGGCAAAATTAACTATGTCTCTTTTCGTAGTATAAAAGTTTTGGTTATGCCACCCACTTAATATGTTGCTTAGCAAACCCTAAAATCATGTTAAATACCTTATCACTTTTCTCTTTGAATTCCTTACGGTCATAACTTTCAGGTAAATCATTATCGAGAACTTCTTCAACCGTACTTTCCACACGCTTTCTGGTTTGACTATCTTTCCACCAGTCTTGCACTAATACTTTAGGGCTTTCTTCTTTTAAACGTTGGATTAAATGTTGAGCTGCCAATTTAACTTTTTGTTCTTCTGCTTTAGTAAGTTTGTCTTTTTTCAAACTATCAAATATTTCTAATTCGTCTTCCGTTAATCCTAAACGAACATGGCGTTCATCTTCTTCGCTCATATCTTCAGTGTACTTAAGCATTTCTTCATAAGTATTTTCTACTGATGATGAGCCTGAATTATAGCGCTCAATAATATCATGGAAGCGTTGCCCGAAGTCTGTACGATTACTATTTTGCGTAAGCATTGTACGCAATTTATTTTCAATGAAAGAACGCATTTCAGCTATTTCAATATTCTTATATTGAACTGTAATAAAATCTTCTCGTAATTTATCAAAGTCGATTTTACTTAAATCCCACTGCTTACCCTTTTGTACAATTTTGTATTCCGCTTTATGTTCTTTTATGGAGAATTTGTCTGTATTTTTTACAATAATACTCTCATCAAGCAGCTGATTAATTCGTTGGCATACTTCATCTATATCGACATGTTCCAAATGAGCGTCAATAATGCCTCTTAAATATTGAATGACAGGAAATAACAAACGTGGCGGTTGTTTAAATATTTCTGGTTTACAAGCTTCGTATAAACTTGATACCGTATTATCGTATACATTAAAAGATTTACGCCATTCATCACAACTAAATAAAATATCTGCATATTCCTCAAACAACGCAACATTCTTAAATATCTCATCTTGCTCAATAATTCTATCGAGATATACTTTGCGTTCTTGACAGAAAATTACTGTTTGTTCTATTGCATCATCTAATAATTTAAACAACTCATTCTTCTCTTGCACTGGCTGTTCATCATTATTTTTAGAATCCTCACCGCCCTCATCTCCAAGTGCATAATCTTTTAGCGCTTTTTTCATGTTTCGAAAAACATTAAAGTAATCTACAACCTCACCATTATTCTTCTCAACTAATTGTCCATTAAGTCCCAAAATATGATAACCAGAAACACGATTTGCTCGCGCAATGGTTTGCATTAAAGTATGGTCTTTCATAGGTTTATCTATATACAATGTTGATACTGTTGGTGCATCGAAGCCGGTTAACCACATAGCGCAAACGAATACTATCTGTAGTGGATGTTCGGGATCTTTGAAATTCTCTTCAATGTCACATTTATGCTCGTCTAACGAACTCATCCGTTCAGCATGAGGTTTAATATCTAACTTCTGTTTTTTAAATCGTTCTTCGTCTTTACCATCAGTACTAACGACTACAGCCATATCAACACTATCCATGTATTTAATAAGCTGCTTACTGTGCTGTTTTTCAATTTCGTTGCTAGTACTTTTAATAACGCCTCGTAAACGCTTCTTCTCCTGCTTCCACTCGTGCTGAACTTTATCGTACATTCTTACAGCAGTAAATTTATCCAACGAAACTACCATGGCCTTGCCGAGGTAACCACGGCGAGGAAAGTGATAAGCAATATCTTTAGCCACTATTTCTAGGCGGTCGTCTCTTTTTATGACTTCGATTTGTCTTGAATATTTATCTTCCAGTTTCTGCCGCTGTGCCTCATCTAGTTCTTCATTTTCAAGTAATTCATAAAACTCCTCACCCAATTCATCATTTTGATTAGCAACAGTTGGTACACGTTTTTCATAAAACAATGGTACGGTGGCTTTATCATCCATTGCCTGCTGGAAGTTATATTCAGAAACATAATCACCAAACCATTTATTAGTTTTACGATCTTTGCCTAACAATGGGGTACCTGTAAAGGCCATATAATGCGCCCCTTTGAGACCTTCACGCATATTCTCTGCTAACGATTTATATTGAGTTCTGTGGGCTTCATCAACCATTACAATGACTTCACGATTCGGATCAGTTAATAAGTTGGGGTATTTTTTACCTTTCGGCCAACGGAACTTTTGAATGGGAGTAAACACTACCTTTTTATTACTCGACAAGAACTCACGCATTTTCGTTGAGTTTTTAGGTTGCGCGGCTTGGCTTTCACTAATCGTAGCAGTAGAAACAAAATTGCTGTATATCTGGCGATCCAAATCAACACGATCTGTTACGATCACAAAACTGAAGTTACCGTTTACTTTACGGAAAACTTTACGTGCAAAAAAGATCATCGAAAAGCTTTTACCTGAACCTTGAGTATGCCAAAACACACCAAGTTGTCCACTTAGGGTTTTACGGTTTAAAAAGTTATCAAAAGCTTTATTTACACCAATAAACTGATGGTTCTGAGCAATTATTTTATTAGTTTCACCTTTAAACATGACAAAGTTTTCTACGTAATTCATCAACTTTTCTTGCTGACATAAACCTCCAATAGCGAATTCCAAGCTGGTACCTTGTTCACTTATAGTTTTGCGGTCTATTTTTTCTTTTTCGTCATCTACTCGTAACCAGTTAAAAAAGTGCTCCCACTTTGCAGTAAAACTACCAACTTTTGTTTCGATGGCATTAGACAAAATACAAAATACATTGCAATGAAATAACTGAGGAATGTCATTTTTATAATTAAACAGGTTATCGTCAAAAGCACTTTTTAATTTAACATTTGAGTTTTTCAACTCGATAAAAATTAAAGGTAAACCGTTCACATATAAAATTACATCGGGCCGTCGATAACCGGCAAAGGCATTTTGTCCAGTTGACTTAATCCATAACTGTGTAACGGCTAAATAGGTGTTTTTTTTGGGTTCATCAAAGTTGATTAGTTTAATCTTGATGTTATGTTTTTCACCCTGTTCATCTTCAAATTCAACTGGCACACCATCACGAATAAAACCATCTAACTCTTTATTTGCCTTAGCAGGTGACATTGACAAGCGTAAATTCATGACCTGTTCAATTACCTTTTCAACGACTCCATTTGGAACCTCGTCGTTGAGGCTTTCAATGGCATTCAATAAGTATTCTTGTAAAATTACATCCCGCTTATCTTTACGACCAGAGCCATCATTTAGGTCATCAGCATTGGCCGTAAAGCAATCTAAAGCATCAAAACCATAAAGATGCTGCAATTTTTGTATTAAAGCCTTTTCGATATCATCTTCTGAAATAAAATTTTTTGCCATTGCTAATCCCAAATCCTTGTTAAACGTTAAACCCGCCATCACAAAACCAATCGCTTTGAGCTAACGCCTGAAACATTGCTCGTTGCCATGAATTTATGTTATTTCTACCTCTAGTTACTTCTTCTTCCTGTAAATAATTTCTAACTTCTGCCATCCCTGCTTGTGCGTGCAAATCAACTAGCCTATATCTAATATCAGAAACAAAAGCACCTGTTTGCGAAGCGTAAAGTACATTTAACTCTAAAGCGTTAAAGTGGTAACTAATCCGTCTGTTTAGCTCATCATCATATTCAACTACATCTCTAACAAAAAACTGAAATGAAGCAGGTGAAGTTTCTACTACCTCGGCAAATAACCATTGATGCCTTGTAACATCATCGTAATAAGGATGAAGAGTTTGCTCTTCAGCATTGTTGGGTGCATCATCTAGTTTTATTTTATTGCACTTTTCGCAAGAGGGAACCAAATTTATTGGCAGAACAACTAAAGACGGAAATTTAGACTTAGGCAAATAATGATCTACTTGCTCTACTGTCCTATGCGCACATAGAGGGCAAATATTATATGGGGAGCTTTCTTTTATTTCGTCATAATATTTTCTACCTGGCGCTTCTTTTTTTGCCATTCGATTAGTATAAACTTTCTCCATTTCAGCCCTTGAAACGGTGTTATCCACATCATCACTCTCATCAAATAAATGCCACTCGGTAGATTGCGCGTAATTTTCATAATCTAAAGCATCTGCTTCAATTGTATCGGCAACAGATTCTAAATCCGTTTTTAATTGTCTTCTTCTAACTCGACTAATACATGCTAAATAGACTGTTTTAGGATCTAAAGTGGGCTTAGAAAGGATTCTCATTATTCTTCAGCCTCATTTTTCATTGCCAAAATGAGACTGCGTAAAATCCCCTTAGCTTCCGAGCCTAACTGACCATCGAATTGCCTAAGAATTCTTTTATATGATTTGCTTTGCTCTAATTCTTTCTCCAGCAATTTATGATAACCAGAGTTAGATACTTCCAAACTAAATATTTCGCGAGTAAGTACGCCAACACTTTCGCCAAAAGTTTCTATTTGTGGTCTTTCTGGCGTCGCTTTTAAACCACTGCGATTCATTTTATAAACACAGTCTCTAGGAACTTCTTGTAAAATAACGGGTGAGTGTGTAGCGACAATTGCAACTCCGTTGCGATGTGAAAGTAATTCTGAAAGTGCGCGTACAAAAGCAGAAAGTAATGGAGGGTGAAGATGTGCTTCTGGTTCATCAAGCAAAACAAGGGTTTTCTCCTCCACCTTTTCAACCAACTTAGTAATAGTTAGTAGAACAATGGCATGACCAGAACTCATTCGGTTAAAGGTTTTACGAGCAAATGCATTTAGCTCTTCACCTTCGTATTCAATAAACTCCTTACTCAATGCAAGATCTCTAAATAAAGAGTCCGACTCTAAACTTTTTATAGCTTCAAGCCAACGATCAAATTTACCTTTAGAGATTGATGCCACTATGCTATTAACAAATTCGTTTGTTAGCATATCTCGACTCATGGGAGTCCCTTTCTCTCCACCTCTATTTGTGGCCCTCTTTAAGCCGATATATGAATATCTCATCCCCTGTGATTTATCTTTTTTCTCAGGGTAAGGTTCAAATGGATCAAATGCACTAAAAGCTACGGAAACGACACCGGCAAACAATGACTCTGTGTATTCTAAATTATATGGAAGTCCATCCTCATCTAGTGGTACTGAAAATTCTCCAACTTTTTTAATGGTTTCATCATCTGCGACTAATGCTTTAACCATATTATTAAGTAGATGAGTTTTTCCAACACCATTTCTCCCTATAAGAACATGAACGTTACTTGGTGGATTTGATTCAGGATCTACATGAAATTCTAACTCTAAACCTGCTGTTCTTGCCCCTTGTGGGATTTTATATTTGAAGTGAAATTCAGTTTGAATATCACCTCCTTGTAATATCCTTTTAAATTGACCTGAAATTGAAGTTAAGCTGACATCTCGTAATAATGATGATTTAAATACATCTTCACTCATAGCTTTTGACAATAGATCTTCGTTATTGACAACATCGTTAAGAGATTTAAGAATATTATTCCTTAGAGTGGGCTCTAATGACTGAATCGTTGAATAATACTCTTCTGATTGACCTAAAGAAAAGAAGTCATCATCTAGCTGTTTAAAGCGCTTAGTTAGAAGATCAGATGACCAACCTTTGTTTTGCTTTATCTGTCCAATCTTTACGTTGCCAATATCATGCCTTTCACCATTAGTATCAAATACAACTAAGGTGAAAATGGTTTTATAACTGAAATCATCCCAATCAGAGGCTTTTAAATATGCTGTATTAGGTTTTTGGCTAGGTCCAGATACACCGTTAGGCTTTCCCGTATAAAGTTCAAAAGTGATTGCCATGTAACATCCTTGTTTTTGTTAATTTACTTCATTTTTTTCTAACATGCTTGGTGGAAACTGAATATCTAATTTATCAACGGATAATTTTCCAGAAATTAACCTAGGGAGTAAGCTTCTTTTAATCTCTTCTAAATTATGTTGAAAATCGTAATAACTAGCTATATTGTTCAAAATTGGCCTTACTCTATTTTCAAACAAGATTAAAATATCCTTGCTCGGTTTTAAGACCCCCATTCTTTCAAACCCTTTTTTCCAAACAGTATAAGGCCTATCTGAACCATTACTTATTAACATTGCAAAATCTATTGTTGATTGTTTATATAAGGTTAAATATAAGTAGGAATATAGCCATTCTTCTTTAGGTTTAATTACGAAGCAAGTTGTTCTAGTTATTCCATCAAATGGAGCTAAATTCACTTTGTGTTGGTATGGTCGCATTGCCCCAAAAATAAACTCACCTTTTTCAAAAGTTACCAAGCTACTTAAGGCTTTATCATAACCATAATGGCCTATTGGCAGAAAGCTCTTAGCTCCCATTACGTCAAGAGGTAAGTATTTCCTTTTCTTTAAGTGGTCACCAGCTTTTGTACTTTTAGAATTTTCGATAGCTATACTATTTAACTTAACAACATCCCAGCCTTTTGGAATGGTTTTTTTAAACTCAGTATTTTTAAAATCTGGAAAACGAAAACGGACAAACCATTCTTTATATATTTCTTCTACTATATTCTCTAATGTAGAGATTTTATTTTTGTTTGCTTCTATCGCATCGTCATAACAAGATATTATTGCTGCTATTTTTTTTTGTATTTTAAGTTCAGGAAAAACAATTTTTATTTTATGTAGATGATTTCTATTAAGCGTTGGATTTGAAGAACCAGTATCAAAGTTTTCTAATTTTAAAGACTTAAGGTAATAGGAAATAAATCTTGGGTCATTTCCTTTAAAATCTTTAACCCATAGAGTAGTGTCATGTGGCCAAAAGTCTTGTTTTATAAAATGTGATGTCCCTAAAGTGCCTTTCCTTCCAATTATAACTCCTGGACCTTTTACTTTAGATTCATTGTGAAAACTAGATATACCCGAAGAAGAAACAATTGGTACACTTCCCAAAGTTTGTTCTTTTTTTGTAATATCAAAACCACGTTGTAGAGTTAGTACTTCTCCTAGGGTTGTATCTTTAAATATTGCCATTAGTTACCTATTAAAACATCTATGTTGTTTTTTATTATGATTTCTAAATCGGTCGCTTCTTGACTTAAGTTTTCAAATTTTTCTGATAACTCAGTAATACCGGATAAAAACTCCTCTTCAGTCTTTCCATCCTCTTCAATGACAACACCAACATAGCGCCCTGGGTTCAGAGAGTAATCTTGCTCTGCTAACTCTTTTTGAGTAGCTAATTTACACAATCCTATTACGTCTTCATATTCAGCTTTAGGAAAACGCTCTTGTAACCAGAGAATATGCTTAAAATAGCTCTCTGCATTTTTTACCTCTTTATGAAGTAAATTTAAAGCTTGTTTAAGTTGTTTGATTTCTTTATCAATTGTAGCTCGTTTACCTTTAGCTTTAGCAATATCTGCTTTAGACTTTTCATGTTTTCGTACAGTTTTATCTAATTGCTTTAAGCCTGTATGTAAAGAATCAAAGAAGGGGTCAAATATTTCACGCAATGTATGCTGAGTTTTATTAAGTGTTTCTATTTCTGCTTGTGTGGTAAACCTACCGTTTGTTTCTTTTATGTATTCAGAAAAACTCTCTTTTAACTTAGTTAGTGTTTTCCACTGACTAACTAAATCACCAACAGCGATTTTTCCCTGTTCATCATTAAGAACTTCTATTAATTGTTCACTTACAGGCTTTACTTGCTTGTAGTTTTCTTCAAGCAACTCAACGCCTTTTTTAAAATAAGTATCAATAGTGCGGATGAACGCCAATCGGTTACCTTTATGAAGTTTACTAATTAACGCAATATTTTGAATTTGTTCTTCATTAAACTCACGGTGTGCACGATCAATTTGAGTGAAAGTATTGCGAGCATCAATGAATAGTAACCTATCGCCTTTTTTGTCCTTATCAAAAAACCACAAGGTCGCTGGTAATGTGACCGTATAAAACATATTGGATGGTAGGGTTAACATTCCGTAAATGAGATTTTCTTTAATTAGTGTTTTACGAATATCCGCTTCAGAATGACGAGCATCAGAAGCTGAGTTCGCCATTACCAATGCTGCGCGGCCTTTTTCTTTTAATGAAGTGGCAAATAGATTGATCCATAGATAGTTACCGTTTGGTACCGTTTCTTTACCTTCTTCACCGACCTTTACTTTTCCTTTTTTACGAGGAATACCAAAAGTATTAAAACGTTTATCATCTTTAACATCTAAATATGGAACTGAAGTTGCGTTAAAAGGGGGGTTAGCCATTACGTAATCAAACTTTTTAAATCCGTCAAACGGATCATCAGTATAACTGTTAGCTTCTGCTACTAGGCCCTTTAACCCGTTTACAGCGATGTTCATTCTTGCTAGTTTTACAGTTTCGGGGCTTTTTTCTTGCCCATAAATAAACAGCTGATCTTCTTCGTGTAACTCGCCTAGTTCTTCTAATTCCTTACGATGGTCTTGAACAAATTTTTGTGACTGAACAAACATACCACCAGAACCGCATGCAGGATCGTACACCGTGCCTTTGTGTGGTTCGATGATTTCTACCATCAATTTAACAACAGATGTCGGCGTATAGAACTCACCACCACCTTGACCTTCAGCTAAAGCAAATTTAGCTAAAAAGAACTCGTAAATTTTACCTAATATGTCTCCACTGGCATCATGTGGGATATCAGCAAAGGCTCTTAATAAATCGAATAAAATGACATTACCTTTTTTAACAAGTTGAACGTAATCATCTTTAGGTAAACAATCGGCTAGCTCTGGTTTATATTTTTCAATATCTTTCATCGCTTGTTTAATAGCTGTGGCGATATCTTCTTGCTCAGACAAATTTAACAAATAATCGTAACGCGCATGTTTTGGAAGGTAAAGACCACACTTTTCAATGGCAATATCTTCAATTATTTTTTCACTACGCTTACCTGAATGCTTGGCGTATTCCGCGTTGATTTCTTGTTCTTTACGGTTGTAGGCATTGTCGGCGAATTTAAGAAAAATCAAGCCTAATACTGGTGCAGCATATTCATGGGATTTTAGGCCAGTATTATCGCGCAAGTTATTTGCCGCTTGCCAAAGGTCATCTTCTAGTTTTTTAAGTTGTTCTGCATTCATTAAATTTATTTACTCGTTAAATAGTTAGTACGACTTTATTTTCAAATTTCACGAAAAACTTTTAAGTTATTTTTTACTTTTTTGTTCTTCTATCCATGCCTCTAAATCCGACATTTTAAACCGCCAACTGCCACCGACTTTAAAGCCAGGAAACTTCTTTTCAGCTGCCAATCTATAAGCCGTTTTTTCGGTTAATTTTAAGTACTGTGCGACTTCTTTCAAAGTCAAAATTTGGTCAGTCATTGTCATTCTCTAAAATGGCCTACTGAGAGAATATGGGAAAATTAGGGGGTAAACAAGAATTGATGATGATTTGAGGAAAATCCTTTAGAAATTATTTTTTGCAGTGATTTTTGTCAAAAACAATGACTAATTATATCAGTACAAATATAACTAAAACTCTCTTCTAATTTGACCGTTTTTAGCTTTTCGTTCTAATTCATTGCTTTAACCATTATTAATATACAAATAAATATATAAGTGTCAAAAATCTTCGTGGAACATAGTATTAGTAATGATATATATTATTTAAAATCATAAATTTAAACTTAAATTAATACTTGGTGCGTTATTTCTTACTACTAAAATTTAGTAAACAACTAAGGTTTATTTTTATGAAAATATCACAAACATTCAATCAATATTCAGTAGAGAACAAGGTAAAAGAGTGGGAGTTGTTAACTTCTAAGCTGAACACCCATATTCCTTACATTAAGACTCAAGATATAAGACCTAAGGGGTCTAAAAATCGATCTCCAGATTTTGAAAACCCAGGAAAAGACCGTGATTTTTTGTCGATTAATGAATCACTATTTTATCTTCATTTACTTTTTGACAAACGCATAACTTGGATCAAAGAACAATATCCACTGTTACCAGTTAATCGAGCGCAATATTTTGCAGGTCAACTAGGTTTTAGATACCCAACTGGTAATTGTCTCAAATTTAAATGAATGTCTACATTAGGCGTTATGTGTAGAGACAATAAAGTTAAGGGGTGAAGCGATCACCCCGAGGCTACAAACTTTATTATCGCTGCAACAGACTAAATGACAGCCATTATTTTGGCTTCGAATTGTGCTCTACCAGTCTGCTCTAGTATGTTTAGCACAGCATGATTCGTTTTTATTGGGGTTGATTTGTACTGATGATACGAGGGATATTTGCGCCCACATACTATTTAGCTCATTAGCTTGTGTCATCGCATCGGTTATTGAGGTGCCTGAGAAAATAACAGTAAACTCTCCAGCTCCCCATTGTGCAATTAAAGAACTCTTCGGCATTTAATTTTTTAGTATATTGGTAAATTCACGTAAAACGCTACCACCTACTAAACGACCATAGATATCGTTAATGTTTTTAAAGTTATCTATATCGTAAATAAATAAGTAGTTAGAGATTTTTGGAATTGTATTTTTAAAAAAGCGCTAACACTTAAGAAAAAACCGCCAAACTGGCGGTTAAAAGGTCTACACAACACTGTAAAAGTTATGACTACATAGTTACTTTAATAGTTCGAGCACATCAAAGCAGGCACCCATTGTATGGTAATCAGTTTTACCTATTGGGCTTTTCATCGTGTCTATTTTTTTATTGTCAGCGGTTAAAATTCTAAACCAAGCACCGTATTTATGATCGACTAAATGCTGCCACGAATACTGCCAAATTTTGTCATACCATTGCTGATATTTTTCATCCCCTGTTGCTTGATAAAGATACGCTGCACAACACAGAGTTTCGGCTTGAACCCAAAAGTATTTATCGTCATCGCAAATAGTTTTATCAGGGGCAAAGCCGTAGCAAATACCGCCGTGTTTTTTATCCCACGCTACATTTATTGAGTTATCAAATAAGGCTTGAGCGCGTTCAATAAGCCATTTTTGTGGCTTATGCTTATTTAAAAAAATAAGCAGTTTTGACCACTCTGTTTGATGGCCAGGTTGAAAGCCCCACGGACGAAATAAATTTTTAGGATCGTCTTTGTTGTACTCTAAATCGACCTGCCAATTTATATCGTAATGCTCCCAAATAAGCCCACCCATTAAACTAGCTTGGCGGTTAACCATGTTGTCGGCAAGTGTGAGCGCACGGTTTAAAAATATTTCGTCTTTTGTGGCTTCATAGGCGGCAATCAGTGCTTCACAAGTATGCATGTTGGCATTTTGGCCGCGGTATGAATCACATTGTGTGAAGTTGCTGTTGTGCTGATCTTTATATAAACCGGCTTTTGCATCCCAAAAATGTGTTTCCATTGTTTGAAATGTATCGTTGAGATATTTACGTGCTTGCGTAACGCCTACGCGGTATGCCCAGCTGTACGCTAAAATAACAAATGCAAAGCCATAACAATGATTGGTGTTATCAAGCACGATTGCTTGACCGTTTTCAACTTTTAATAACCAGTTGTAGCCACCAGTTTGCTCAACAAGGTGATGCTTACGAATAAACTCAATCCCCGATTTAACACGATTAAGGTACTTTTCGTCATTAAAGGTTTGATACGCGCGTGCATAGTTAAATACAAAACGAGTAGAGCTTACTAAGTGGCGCGTGTGTTTATCAAATACCTCACCGTTATCAGAAAAGTTTTGGTAAAAACCACCGTGTTTGTCGTCAATATTTGGCTCATAAAACGCTAACGTGTCGCTAATGTGCTGCGTTAAAAATTCACGGCTTTTAAAGTTATCAGGTGTGCTTTTCATAGTTTGCTCCTAAAATCGTGTAGAGACTTTTGGTTAGGTAGGGAGTTAAATGCCCCTTTGTAAGATGCGGCATGGGCACCACATAACGAAGCAAATTCAAAAATAGTTGTTAGTGTTTTGGGCGTGTTGCAAAGCTCGCTAAAAGAGCTGGGTGTTAGGTTTTGTAGGCCTAGCTGATACAGCAGTCCACCTACAAACGCATCCCCTGCAGCGGTAGCATCAACCATAGTTACTTTTTTAGGGGTAAGCATTTGTTTGCCGTGTTTAGTAAACCAATACATTGGGTTACTTGCATCAGTAACTACAAATAGCTCACAACCGTTATTAAGTGTTTGGGCAATAAACTCATCGCTCGATTGTTCACCCGCTAAGTATTCAAGCTCTTCTTTTGAGGCTTTAATAATTGAGCAGTCTTTTAATAACGGTAAAATATGCTCGCGAGGGTTGGCATCGCTTGGCCATAAATTGAGGCGCAAGTTAATATCAAAGCTTACAATTGAGTTATTTTGTTTTGCAAATTTAACACCGTAAGCGGTGGTGTTTCTGATGTTTTTGTTGGTTAATGTGTTTGAGCAAATATGAAAAATATCGCATTGCTCAAACCATTCGCGACTAAAGTCATCGTTATTAAAGTGCAAATCGGCGGTGTTATCACGGTAAAACTCAAACGTGCGATCGCCATCGTTATCGAGTGATACAAACGCAAGGGCTGTTTTTGCTTGGTTGGTAAAACGCATAAAGTCGGTTTTTACACCTTGCTCTTTTAATGCATTATGTAAAAAGTCGCCAAAGCTATCAGTGCTTAGCATTCCTGCAAAGTAGGCATTACCGCCTAGCTTTGCAATGGCAACGCTTACGTTTGCAGGCGCACCGCCTGCAAACTTTGTAAACGCTTCGTGTTCGTTGCTGTTTTGGCTCAATTTATTTGAAAGTAAATCAACCAGTACTTCACCAAAGCATATTGTGTGTTTCATGATCTTGCCTTAGTTATTAGTCAAGTAGCCAATGTAATGCTATTGCCGCTGTCCATGAAAAATCTTTACCACCACAGCCAGCACCTGTTTCAGGGTTAAAATATTCGTAGTAGCCTGACTTAACAACTAGGTTGCGCGTATCATCTTGAATTTTGTTAGCCGTTGTTACAAAGCCTGCTTCTTTAAGGCCTATGGCTATCATCCAGTTGATGTGTAACCAAATCGGGCCACGCCAGTAGCGTTGTGGCTCGTATTTTTCTTCTTTAGGGTGAGTAGATGCCACACTAAATTGGCTCGACTCAATAAAATCTTCGGTGGCTGTATTAATTATTTTAGTTTGCTCATCGCTTGTTAAACCTGCATATACAGTTAATAGCGCGGCTGATGTTTTAACTTTAGCCAAGCTGTTAGTTAATACATCTCTGCAATAAAAGTACTGGCTTTGTTCACACCATAAAGTGTTTATGGCTTGCTCTGTTATTTGTAAACGCTGTGCTAAGTAATCAGTGCGATCATCGTTTAAGCCAAGTTGTTCACCCATTTTGAGTAAATCTTTGGTTGCTCGGTGTAAAATAGCAATAATACCTAGGTCATTCATTTTGTACGGACAGGTTTCGTAAATTACTTTGCTGTCAAAGTTGTTACGTTTGAAAAAGTCTACAAGGTATAAAAAGCGGTCGTATTCACTTTTATGTGGACGCTGAGAAGAATCCACATGACTTGTATCACGGCGCGTATATTCCCAATCTACACATGGCACAGCATGAAGAGCGTCATCCCATGATGGGCTGTTATCCATGCCCGATTCCCACGGGTGGTAGGTCACTACTAAACCTGTTTTTTCAGGATCTCGGTCGTTGTACCACCATAAATGATAATCAACTACCTGTGAAAATAACGCTTTAACTTTTTGTTCTGCAAGTGCTTTATCTTTAGCGCTGGCAAGCATTTCTTTCATTATGGTGGCGACTACTGGCGGCTGTGAAATAGACGTACTTTTAATTTTTTTATCCGAACCCCATACGTCAGGGCCAGGAAAATAAGTATCAGAATCTTTATGAAACAAGATGTGCGGCACCATGCCATTATCCCATTGGCCTGAAAATAACACATCAATTTCTTGCCATGCGCGGCTTTCGTCTGATTTCATCCAACCTAGCGCTGTAATGGCTGAATCCCAGTTCCACTGAAACGGGTATAGGCC
This sequence comes from Pseudoalteromonas sp. 20-92, assembly GCF_030847595.1. Taxonomy (NCBI): domain Bacteria; kingdom Pseudomonadati; phylum Pseudomonadota; class Gammaproteobacteria; order Alteromonadales; family Pseudoalteromonadaceae; genus Pseudoalteromonas; species Pseudoalteromonas sp. 20-92. The sequence continues at coordinate 195,971 of NZ_JANJGQ010000004.1, read as the reverse complement.
ATGTGTTGGTACTGTATAGCCACCTAAGTCGTTCGCTATAAGTGTTTTAGTAGCAAGGTCTGCAAGCGATGAAGCCGTTGCTGAGTCAATTTTACCGCTGTTTACAGTAGTCATATTGGGTGCTCTTTGTGTGTTATTTCCGATTTTGATAATATTAAAGCACTCATTATGGGTTGTAAATGTTTTTTTTCTGTGCTTAAATCCTGTTCGAAGTAACAAAAAACTAACATTTTCACTTGATTATTTCGGCTTTGCTTAGCCTCACTCTAAGTAAATACACACAGACAACCAGCACAATTGGAGAATACCCGTGAATAAAACAACGATCGCCTCTATTGTATCTTTATGCCTTGCACAGGGCGCTTATGCGGCAGAAGAAGCTGCACCAGATACAGCAAAAAAAGCTAACAACGTTGAGCGTATTATCGTCTCTGGTACCAGTAAAGGGCGTGTTATTTCAGACACTCCACAATCAGTAACATCTATTAGCGAAGACGAGCTGGTAAAGCTGTCTTCAAGTAGCCAAGCGGATGTGCTTCGCTATATTCCGGGTATTAAAGTAGAAGGCGGTGGCGGTGAAGTCGCTACTAACCTACAAGTAAGAGGCTTACCTTCATCGGGTCAGTTTCAGTTTACGCCACTGTCGTATGACGGTTCACCTAGTTTGAGTGTTTTTGGTTTAAACTCATCGGCGTTTGATGTGTATTACCGTAATGATTTGGGTATTGAGCGCGTAGAGTTTGTGCGTGGTGGTGTATCTAATTTATTTGGCCAAGGTTCTGTGGCCGGTATTATTAACTATATTTCTAAAACGGGCAGTGATGATCCGCAAAGTACCGTACAAATGGAGCTTTCTGACCAAGGGCGTACTCGCTTAGATTTTGCAACGAGCGGTCCACTTAACGAAGACGGCTTATATTATGCGCTTTCTGGCTTTTACCGTTACGACGAGGGCCCTTTAGATACAGGCCTTGAGACTAAAGGTACACAGTTGCGTGGTAATATTCGTAAAGAATTTGATGATGGCTCTGGCTCATTTACTGTTTATGGACAGTACATTGACGACCAAGCTCAGTTTTACTTACCTATTCCACTTGATGGCGACAGCCGCGAGCGCTTAAGTGGTAATGATGGTCGTGAAGTCGAATCACTGCAAACGGCGCAAGTATCTAATTTAACCTACGATACAGCAAATGGTCGTTATGAATCGCCAATCAGCGATGGTGTAGTTACTAAAGGTGGCTCTATTTCAGTGGTGTTTGAAAAAGAACTCGCTAACGATTTTGCCATTAATATGCGCAGTAAATACGCTAAATATCAACACGAATTTAATCTATTTTTAGACGGCGACGGTATTATTAATGTACCTGAAAGCCAAGACGACTTTTTAGCTAACAGAGGGCTAGGTGATGCAAGCGGTGCTGAGTTTTCTTATGTTAATTCAGGTGTCGTACTTGCAAGTGATGACTTACTATTTGCTAACCGTATTTTAGACCGTGACCGCCCAGCTGAAGATTTTTCTGCAGAATTTAATATCATCAAAAGTATTTTTGTAGGTGATTTTAGCCACGATATTACAGTCGGTACATTTTTCTCGCACAGTGAAGCCGACGACGACAACGTTATTACAACTTACTTAGGTGAGTTTAATAACAACCCTCGCTTAATCGACTTAACGTATACCGATGTCAATGGCGATGAGGTTCAGTACACTCAAAATGGTATTAGTGGCCCAGGCATTTCTTATACTAACCAAACCATTAGCGCTACCCGCAGAGCATTGTACGTAGCGGATCAAATGGAAAGCGACGATTGGATTTTTGACTTTGGTGTTCGCTACGAAGAAATTGAAGGCAAAATTAGTCGCGAAGGCAGCCAAGTAGTTCAGATTTCTGATGATCCAACGCTTGCACCTAACTTACAAGTTAACACTACGGGCAGTGGTGTAATGACTTACGGCGAAGTCGACACGTCTGAGTTTGCTGTATCGGGGGCGGCGTTATATCGCCTAACCGATAACTTAAATATATATGCCAATGCATCTCGCGGGTTTTTCTTCCCAGAAATTAGAGGTATTCAGTTTAACGATTTAGGCGAGCCTGCCAGCTACGAAGCCGAAATTGTTGAGCAAGGCGAGCTAGGTGTTAAGTTTTTTGATAACGACTTTAGCGGTAGCATTGCGTTATTTAGAACTGACTTAAAAGACAGACGCAGCGTAGACTTTGTAAACGATGGTAATGGGGGCGTATTAGAGCTGCCAGTTATGCAATCAACTAAAGCAACGGGTGTTGAGCTTACCGGTCGTTACGATATTACCGATGAGTGGGCTGTTGATGCCAACATGACCTACACTGATCATGAATTTACTGAGTTTGACTCAGACCCTTCTATTATTGGTAACGAATTACGTCGTAAACCAAAAATATTATTTAACTCATCTATTAGCTACACCGCAGATAACTGGGATGCATCGATTTACCATAACTTTACCGGTAAAAATTTTGCTAATGACTCAAACTCTGTGGAACTTGATTCATTCCACTTATTTAGATTTGATGCAGGCTATAACTGGCAAGTTGCACCAGAGCAAACAGTACGCTTAAGCGTTGGGGTATTTAACCTGTTTGATTCTGACGGTGTTACTGAAGGTTCACCTCGTCTAGGTAATAGCCAAACGGCAGATAACCCATATTTTGTAGGTCGCCCAATTCTCCCACGACGCGTTACTTTAAGAGTTAAATACGACTTTTAAATAAATGCTTTATGCCTATTAACCTACTTTGGGATTAATAGGTTTTTTGCATTGTGATGTATTTTTCAGCTAAGTTAGCTACAGGTTTACCTTTTTGATTAGGTTCGTTTATTTAAAAAGGTAAGGGCAGGTAGCCATTTGGTATTTAATTTTTGAAAAGGCGCTGTGTTTTCATATTGTGAATACGCGAATTAATTATGAATATATTAGATTTTTCAATAGTTGCTCTTTATCTTGGTGCCTTATTGGTAATGGGATTTATGCTACGCGAACAAACCAATAAAAATGATTACTTTTTAGGGGGTAAAAGCTTAGGTTGGAAGCCTTTAGCTTTGTCGGTAATGGCCACTCAGCTTTCGGCTATTAGCTTTATTTCGGCTCCTGCATTTGTTGGTTTGCGTGAAGGTGGTGGTATGCAATGGCTCTCGTATGAGTTGGGTGTTCCGCTGGCGATGATTTTAATTTTAGCGACTATTTTACCCAAGCTTTATAAAAGCGGCATTGTCAGTATTTACGATTATCTAGAAATGCGCTTTGGCCGCTCAACCCGTGTGCTTATTAGTGTGGTGTTTCAATTTAGCCGTGCGTTTGCCACTGGCATTATGATTTACGCGGTATCGCTTATTTTACAAGGCACCATGGGAATAGAAGCATGGCAAGCAATTGTACTAACGGGAGTTATAACCGTTTTGTATTCACTGCAAGGTGGGATGAAAGCTGTAGTGTACGGTGATGCGATTCAAATGATCATCATTGTATTGGGTACTATTGCTTGTATAGGGTTTGGACTGTATCACTTAGGTGGGGTTGATACCTTTATTGCCAATGTTGATTCGAGCCGATTAGAAGCGATTAAGTTTGATTCATTTGGTTTTAGTGGTGATGGCTTTGGCTTTTTACCGATGATTTTTGGTGGTGTGGTACTTTACGCCTCTTACTACGGATGTGACCAAACGCAAGCACAGCGTGCGCTCAGTGCAAAAGATCCTAAAAACCTACGCTACATGATTTTAGCAAATGGTGTAGTGCGTTTTCCTATTACTATTTTATATTGTGTGTCGGGTTTAATTGTTGGCACATTGGCAATGAGTAACCCTGAATTTTTAGGAAAAATTCCAGCAGATAACCCTGATTGGATGATGCCTATATTTATTTTAGATTACCTACCGCATGGCTTAATTGGTTTGTTAGTTGTCGCTATTTTGTCGGCAGCGATGTCGTCACTTAGCTCTGCAATTAATTCACTTTCGGCGGTAAGTATTGAAGATTACAGCCGTATATCTAATAAAGAGCTAGACCAACCATCTTACTTAAAGTTAGCTAAATACTTAGGTTTAGCATGGGGTGTAATTACCTTAGTACTATCACTTTTTGCCGGTGACATAGCGCCGACCATTATTGAAGCTATTAACAAAGTCGGCTCGTTATTTTATGGCCCAATACTAGCAGTATTTTTAGTTGCTGTATTAAGTAAACGCAGTGCTGCATTGCATGCCAATATTGGCTTAATTAGTGGTGTATTAATTAACTTGTTGGTGTCGGTATTTGCGCCAGATATTTTCTGGTTTTGGTGGAATTTTATCGGTTTTGTAAGCGCCGCTGTGATTATTTATGTTACGAGTCGTTTAATTCCAAGAGAGGTAAACGAAGTCACAAAAGTACAAAATACCGAGACCGTATCAAACTCAATTTTAACTGGCAAAGATATCGTTATGCTACTTAGCATGTTTATTGTGATGATATTAATTTGTTTAGCTATTCCTTCAATTTTTTCGTGAGCTGTGACTAATGGATTCTAAAAAGTCGTTTTTAATTGATTTATTTACCACTGCGGTAAATGCCTGCAAACCGAGTGCTTGCATGAGTAAGTATTTAGAAAATGTAGATGCAAGCAAAGGTTTGTGTGTAGTTGGGGCGGGTAAAGCCGCCGCTGAAATGGCCGCCGAAGTTAATCGCTTTTATGGTGATAAATGTTTTGGCGCAGTGGTAACACGTTATGGCTACGAAAGTAGCGGCGATACTGGGCGAATTAAAGTGCTTAGTGCAAACCACCCAACACCAGACGATAACAGCTTTGCTGCTGGCAAAGAGTTATTGGAACTTGTAAAAAATAACCCGGCTGATATTCCTATTTTGTTTATTATTTCGGGGGGCGGTTCGTCGTTGATGTGCCTACCTGTTGATGATGTGCCTTTTTCACAAAAGCAAAAGCTTAATCAGTTTTTACTTAGAAGTGGTGCAAGCGTTGATGAAATAAATGTAGTGCGTAAGCAGTTGTCACTTGTTAAAGGCGGTAAGTTAGCGCAGGCCGCTAAGTCGGATTACGTTACGCTTATTATTTCAGATGTAGTGGGGGATAAACCAAGTGATATAGCATCAGGCCCTACTATTAGCGATGGCAGTACTAAAGCCGCTGCACTGGCTATTTTACAAAAGTACAATTGGCCAGTAATGGCAGAGGTTGAAGCGCATTTATTAAAACCAGAGCAAGAACGAGTTGCTGATACCGTGGGTGAGTACTTTATTATTGCAAATGCGCAGCATGCTATTGATAGCGCTATAAGTGTTGCACAGCACCAAGGCTGGGAAACCCAGGTACTAGGGTATGATATTCAAGGCGAGGCTAAAGAAGTTGCAAAGCAACATGCGGCTATCGCTCTTGAGCAAAAAGCCCAAGGCAAGCGCGTTATATTGTTCTCAGGTGGCGAGCTTACAGTAACCGTTGCTGATGTTTATGGCGATGGCGGGCCCAATCAAGAATACTTAATGGCGTTGGCTGAGGCACTTAATGGCGAAGCGGGTATTTACGCACTTGCTTGTGATACAGATGGTGTAGATGGTAGTAAAGATGTAGCGGGTGCGTATATAAATAACAGTACGATTGCTCGCGCACAAGATGCAGGCGAAAACTTACACGCACAGTTAGAAGGACATAATAGCCATCAGTTTTTTAAAGCCATTGATGATTTAATTATTACTGGGCCAACTAACACAAATGTGAACGATTTTAGAGTGATAGTGATTGAGTAGGCGCAGTTTGCCCACTTGTTCTTTATAATGGTTTCACGTAATCTTGTGCTCCAATTTTGTTAGGGTTAATAGCTATGTTTTCGTTAAACAACAGTAACTTATTACGCTCTGGTTTTGAGCTTGGAAAAGGCGAAAAACTATTTCAAGATATTGAGCGCGATATTATAAAAGTGGTGTTTTGGGAAAAGTGCGTAACTCAAAGTCATATTGTGAGCGCAACTCGTATTCCACAGCAAACTGTGTCGCGTTTACTTAAGTCGTTAACCCAACACGGTGTAATTGTACAAACTGATACGCTAATTCCTAATAAAAAAGGCAAACCTGGGTTTGGCATTGCCCTTAACCCCGATTACGGATTTACCTTTGGCTTAGCTATTTTGCTTGATGCTATTTCGCTTGCCGTAATGGATTTTACGGGAAAGGTGGTTTACACCCATATGCAGCTAATGTCGGATATGAGCATTAATAATGTGCTTAAATGTGCACAAAAGCTGGTGGAAGATATAAGCGCTGAGCGTGACATTCCAAGTGAAAAAGTACTGGGAATGGGCGTGGGTATCTCTGGCTTTTTTAGCTCAATGGATGGGAAAATGAATACCCACCATATGTTAGAAGAGTGGTCGCAGGTTGATATTATCGATATTGTGTCGCAGCATTTTCAACTCCCTACTTGGGTTGTTAACGATGCTACAGGCGCAGCCGCAGGTGAAGGTGTTGCTGGTATTGGACGCGAGTATAAAAACTTTGTTTATATGTTTGTGTCGGCCGCATTTGGTGGTGGTATTGTAAATAATGGTGACGTACTGCGCGGTACATACGGAAACGCAGGTGAGCTTGGCGACATGCTACCGCCTAAATTATATGCCCACCCCAATCTTGAATTACTAAAACGTATTTTGAAAAAAAATGGCGTAGCGGTTACTTCTATTTACGACCTGCATGACAACTTTGACCCCGATTGGCCTGGCGTTGAAGAGTGGCTGTTTAAAGTTCAAGACTCATTTGATTTAGTGGCAACCTGTTGCTCGGCATTATTAGATGCTGAAGCGATTATTATTGGTGGCCATATTCCAAAAGAGTTGGCTGAAAAAGTTATTGCACGCACGGAGGTCTATGCACAATTTAGACGTGGCGCTAAACGCCCTATGCCAAAGCTGGTGGTATCTAATATTGATAATTTTCCGGTATCAATTGGCGCAGCCACATTGCCATTTAGAGAATTGTGTTTGTAGCTTAATACCAATCCGCAATAATACTTAATCATTTTGCGGGGCTACACGTGTCGCTACCTGCGTTAAAAAATTCTCATTTACGACTGCGTGGATGCAGAAGGTAGAGCAATGCAGGAGCAATTGCCGAGAACAACTAAATATCGAATTTTTTGTCTAGCTATCAACACGTTTTTCCAGCCTCAAAATAGCTTATTTAATTAAGCGAATTGGTATAAGAAATACACATTTTAAAAACAAAAAAGCCGATATTGTTTTATGCAATATCGGCTTTTTTAGTGCTATTTGTTAAAGCTATTAGGCTTTTGAAAACGCATCTTGCAGTGGTGGGACTACTTGCTTTTTACGGCTCAACACACCATCTAACCATACTTTATCATTCTCTGGTTTTACACCGTAAGCCTGCTCAACTAAGTTTGCATCGTCAGATACAATTAGCATTTCTGAGCCTTCTTTCATTATGTCGGTAAGCAGTAAAAATACAGAGTGGCGGTTGCCCTCTACTTTTAACTTAGCAATATCGGCTGCAAGGTCTGCTTTAATATCGTCAAAAACAGCAAGGTCGATTACTTCTAGTTGGCCAATGCCTACTAGGTTACCGTTCATGTTGAAATCTTTAAAGTCACGCATTACTAAATCGCGCGCTGGTGTGTTTTCTACCGCAGATTTAACGCGGAACATATCCATACCAAGTTCTTTAAAGTCTTCTACGCCTGCAATTTCAGCTAGCGCTTCAACACATTTAATATCGGCAGTGGTACATGTTGGTGATTTAAATATGACTGTGTCGCTTAAAATTGCGCACAGCATAATACCAGCGATGTCTTTAGGGATTTCTACACTGTAAAAATCGTACATCATTTTAATAATGGTGTTCGAACAGCCAACAGGGCGAATCCAACATTCAAGCGGAGTCGATGATGTTAAGTCACCTAGTTTATGGTGATCTACCACACCAACAACGCGAGCTTGGTCGATATCATCGGGTGCTTGTGTTTTTTCTGTGTGATCCACAATGTAAACGTCTTCGCCAGCGTAGCTTAATTTTAGCTCTGGTGCTTCGAAGCCAAATTTATCAAGGATAAATTGAGTTTCTGGTGAAATTTCACCAAGACGTGTTGGAATTGCTGGCTCATCCATTTGGTTTTTTAAATAAGCCAGTGCAATTGCACCACAAATAGAATCTGAATCTGGGATTTTATGGCCCACTACATACATAGACATTGACGGAACTCCTTTAAATTTGCCGATATTCTAACAAAGTCTGCACGGTTTAACATATAGACAGTGCAATTAAGTTTTAGTTACACTTTAAAATCTTGAATTAAATAGGAAGTGTGGACATGCAACTTGGTCGCAAAGGTTGGAACAACGTTATTATTTTTTCAATGTTGATTATGATCTTCTTTTTAAATGGCTGGCATAAGCAACTTTTTAATTCAGCTGATGAGCCTTCGGTACAGCCTGTATTACCAATTCAAAGCTTTGTATTGACGCTGACATTTGTTGATCAAAAAATTGAGCGTATTGGAACTAGTTGGCGTACAACTATGTTACAAAAAGATGCGCCATTTGTCTGGCAAGCTTCTGAGCAACAACTTAGTGATTTAATTAACCAATGGCAAAGCGCGCAGTTAATGGGTGTTAACGAATCTGTTGTTTTTAATCCTAATGCGCCTTTATATGTTGCTACTTTTGAATTAGCTGGTGAGAGTTTACCTTGGATTTATTTGCTTTATAAAGGCGATGGGCAATATTACTTACTCGAAAAGAGTAGCCAACGAATACTCGCACTCGATTTAAAAACTGCACAGCAGTTATTTCCTAGTTTTGATTTTTCACAAAGTGAGTCTAATTAATGCCTGAATTACCAGAGGTAGAAGTGAGCCGAATGGGCATCACTCCCCACGTACAAAACCAAGTTGTCACAAAGGTAAATATTTACAATGCCAGTATGCGCTGGCCAGTGCCAGATGACGTGTATCAACTTGAAGGGCTAATTGTTACAAGTATTGAACGACGAGCTAAATACTTACTTTTACACTGTGAGCTTGGCAGTACTATTTTACATTTGGGTATGTCAGGTAATTTACGTGTTGTAGATAAAAGTGAGCCGCTTAAAAAGCATGACCATGTAGAGTTTATTTTTGGTAACGGTAAAGCACTGCGCTTAAACGATCCTCGTCGTTTTGGTTGTTGCTTATGGCAAGAGCCAGGGCAAGTACATAAGTTACTCTCTAAGCTTGGTCCTGAGCCGCTTACCGATGATTTTTTTGCTAAACGCGTGTACGAACAATCGCGCAATAAAAAAGTACCCGTAAAGCAGTTTATTATGGATAACGCAGTGGTAGTAGGTGTTGGTAACATCTATGCGAATGAATCGTTATTTAAAGCGGGTATACATCCAAAGCGAGAAGCGGGAAAAGTTTCACAAAAGCGCTATCAAGCACTTATTCCTATTATAAAAGACACGCTTGCTGCGGCTATTATGCAAGGTGGTACTACGCTTAAGGATTTTGCACAAAGCGATGGTAAACCAGGGTATTTTGCACAAGAATTATTAGTATATGGGCGTAAAGGCAAGCCATGTATGACATGTGAAAGCGAACTGCAAGAAATACGGCTAGGGCAGCGTAGCACCGTTTTTTGCAGCCATTGCCAAAAGTAATAACACCAGCCTTCTTAATGAAGCGCATTGGCATAAGTAACCTGAACTCTGGATAATAAATCTATCTGGCTAGAGAAAATAAATTTAAATATCACCATGATTCAATACGTTAGTAAACCTCTTAACCAGAGCTCAGGTTAAGTACTTTATTTAAATAAACAAAAACCCCGTTGATACTTGGTATCAACGGGGTTTTTAGTTTGCGCTAATTGCGTTATTTAAACTTTAAACTCATCGACTGATAAACGAAGTTCTTCAGCAAGTTTTGCTACTTCTGAACTTGAGATGTTTGTTTGGCTTGCGCCTTCAGCGGTTTGTTCTGCAATGGCTACGATTGATTCTAAGCGTTCACTAATCTCTTGTGCTACTTGTTGTTGCTCTAATGCAGCAGTTGATATTTCTTCACTGACATCGTGAGCTTGAGATACCGCAAATGTAATAGAATCAAGCGCGCTACTAGCTAAGTCTGTTTGCTCAACACACGATACAGCACGTTGTTTACCTTTGCTCATTGCTGTTACCGCAGCTTCAGCGCCTGTTTGTAGCGATTCAATCATTGATTGAATCTCTTGAGTTGACTCTTGTGTTTTACTTGCTAAAGAGCGAACTTCATCGGCTACAACCGCAAAGCCTCGGCCATACTCACCAGCACGTGCAGCTTCAATTGCAGCATTAAGTGCTAATAAGTTTGTTTGGTCTGCAATACCGCGTATTACATCTAATATGCTACCAATTGATGCGCTATCTTGATGTAGTTTATTGATAACTTGAGAGGCGTCGTCTACTTCACGAGCAAGCTGCTCAATCGTCGCTTTATTGTTGTTAGAAATACCTTTAACGCGTTCGGCTTCTTTGTCAGCATTTTTAATTTCACTAAGCGCTTGTTGAGCACTGTTGCTAACTGTTTGCGATGTGCTGCTCATTTCAGTGGTTGCAGTTGCTGCTTGTTCAACTTGTGCTTGTTGATTGCGAATTGCTTGACTTGATTCTGCAGTAATTGCAGACGTTTCTTCTGAAGCGGCGGCCAGTTGAGTCGAGCGAGAAATAATGCCTTTAATTAAGCTGCGCAAGCTATCAATTAAAGTATTACAACTTTTAGATAGTTCGCCGAACTCATCTTTAGCAGTGTCATCTAAGCGTTGTGTCATGTCGCCACTGGCAACAATATCTAAAATACGATTAACTTCAGCAAGCGGTTTGGTTATACGACTAACTGTAATAATGGCAATTGCTATCGCTAGAAGTGTTGCGATAACCATCCCTACCCATGTCCATAAATTAGCTGAATCTACATCGCTGCGCACACCTTTTTGTAACTCAAAGGCAACATTGCTTGCTTGTGCAACTAATTCATCAATTTGATTAAGTGCCATTTTTGTTGCTTGCTCTGATTCGGCAAGCTCTTTTTCGGTCAGTGTGATTGAGTCAATTAGGCGTTTTTTGTTTGCAGCTAAACCACTATTACCTTTAATATTATTTTCGAGGGTATCTACATACTCTTTTAAGTTATTGAATAAATCACTGTGAGTTTGCTCTATAGCAGGCTTTATTAACGCTAGAGTGCGTGTTACTTCATCAAAATAGTAGCTTTGCTCGTTTTTAACAATATCAAGTGTATTGAGTGTTTTAACTGTCAGCATGTCGGTACTATTACTTACAACCGATATAAAGTTATTCTCTAAATTATTAGCTGCTTGGAATGCGCGTGCATGATTTTGCTCAAAACCGTCTATGTCCAAAATGTCGAGTACGACAGAATTTGCATCTTCAGCGTTAAGTTCGATAATTTCTAATTGAGACTTTAATGTTTTATTAAGTGCTAATTGTTTACTCTTATCTACAAGCAAGCTCTCTACAGTACTTAAAAAACTTAGGTAGGTTTGTTCTACATTTCTACTGCTTTGGTTTAAAGCTGGATCATCTTTTACGACTGCTTGTAGTTCGCTATGAAGGCTATTAAACAGCTGTTTTTGTTCGAGTACTTGTTTTTTTATTGGCGCCAGTTCATTTGCAGATGAAGTGTAAAAACTCGCTTGAGCGGCTTTACTCATTAAAATGAATTCAGCTTGTAACTCAGAGCTTTTATTCAGAGCTGGAAGTGATAGTTGGTTCACTTTTTGAGTTGAGCGGTCAATATTTGCTATTTTTATTAAAGAATTGCCACCAATTATTAAAAGTAATAGCGTGATAAATATAAAACCACCCCAAATACGTTGGCTTACTGTTAGATTCATATAGGTTTCCACTCAAAAGTACTTCAGTTAGAACTTATCGGCGTTTGTACTGATAAGTTAAGTAATTAAAATCAATTACTTTAATTAATTTTAATTATTAGTCTATAAATCTAACAGATGTATTAGATTATTTCAGGTTATTTAGACAAAAGGTGGGACTTTTCTACAATTTTTTGTTTGCTAGGTAGTTTCATTAGCGTCATGCTGTTACCCCACACACACCCTGTATCTAAAGCGTGTACACATTTATGGTTTGTATTACCTTCAAGGGCAGCCCAGTGCCCAAAAATAATATCCTGTTTAATGTTTAATATATTTGGATGCATAAACCAAGGTGTTAACTCATTATTATTGATTGTTGCGCCTTTTGCACTAAGTTCTAGTTGATTATTACTTGTTAAAAAGCGCATTCGAGTAAAATAATTAACTATGTATCTAAATTTTTCAAAGTCGTCTAGGTCATTATGCCATTTCACAGGGTGTGGCTTATACATTTGCTCAAAGAAGGTTTTTGCATTATTTGATTGATAACAGCTTTGCGCAAACTGTGCATATTTTAACGCATTTTCAATTGACCAATCAGGGTTAAGACCAGCATGAGATATAAAGCTATTATATTTTTTTAAGTATAAGGCAAGAGGCTGAGTTTGAAGATATTCAATGTAATGGGTGAGTTTATGGCTATTAAATATTGGGCTAAGTTTGTCTTTTGGGTTAGTTGGTTTATTTAAGTAATAGCAGGCAATCATATGCAAATCATGATTGCCAAGTGTAATCGTTATGCTGTCTTGGTTTTGGTAAATGTAATCTAAGCAGGCTAAAGAGTCTGGTCCGCGAGCGACTATATCTCCTACTAAGTAGAGGTGATCTTTACTTGGGTTAAAATCTACCCGCTGTAGCAAGGTGCTAAATTCGCTAAAGCATCCTTGTAAATCACCTATTACGTAATCAGCCATACAATTTAGTTATCATTTAATGCAAAATATTAGGGCAAGCTAAACGAAACACGTTAATAGGTGCTTGAAACTCAGAACCAAATTCATTGCGTAAAGTATAATGCCCTTGCATAGTGCCTACTGGTGTATCAAGTATAGCTCCACTGGTATATTTGTAGCTTTCACCAGGGCCTATGGTTGGCATTTCGCCAACAACACCTTCACCTTCTACTTCAGTTTCTTTGCCATTTGCATCTGTAATCAACCAATAGCGGCTAAGTAACTTAGCGCTACACAGACTATGGTTTCGAATAGTTACCGAATAGGCAAATACGTATTTTTCGATCTCTGGTTGAGACTGACCTTCTACGTAAAATGTTTCTACAGATACCTTAACAGGCGATCCAATATTACTGCTTGTTGTCATAAATCCAATTAGCTATATCAATAAATTGTTGTAAAGATAAGCGCTCAGCGCGCAACGTTATGTCTATCCCAATGCTTGTAAGCTCTTCTGCTGTTAGTAAGTTGCCCAAGCTGTTGCGCAGTGTTTTACGGCGCTGATTGAAGGCTTCCAAGCACACAGTGTTTAGAATTTTAACGCTTTTAGCCGTGCGTTGTTCTGGCTTTTTAGGGATTAAGCGAATAACTGCAGAATCAACCTTAGGTGCTGGCTTAAAGCACTCAGGTGGCACTTCTATCACTGGCATTGCATTACAGTAGTATTGAGTCATTACACTTAAACGGCCAAAGGTTTTACTACCAGGGCCTGCAACCATACGCTTTACGACTTCTTTTTGTAGCATAAAATGCATGTGTTCAATATTGTCTGCAAATTCAAAAAGATGAAACAGTAAAGGCGTAGAAATATTATAAGGTAAGTTGCCAAACACTTTTAATTTTTTGTCGTCTTTTACCAGGCTTGCAAAGTCAAACGTCATTGCATCGCCTTGGTTAACGGTTAATTTAGGGCCTAAAAATGGGTGCTCAATTAAACGTTGTGCTAAATCTTTATCTAGTTCAACAACCGTTAGGTGGCCACTAAGATCAGCGACAGGCTCTGTAATAGCGCCAAGTCCAGGGCCAATTTCTACTAAGTTGTCTTCTGGTTTAGGATCGATTGCAGAGACTATTTTATCGATGATCATTTCATCAAATAAAAAGTTTTGCCCAAAACGTTTACGGGCGCGGTGTCCTAAATGTACTTTATCGGTCATTGATTTTGTGCTTTTTCTTGGGCGAGCTTAATTGCTTCGCGGATCGCTAATTCAAAACTGCCAACGTCAGCGGTACCTGTACCGGCTAAATCTAGCGCAGTACCATGATCAACTGAAGTGCGGATAAATGGTAAACCTAATGTAATATTCACAGAATTACCAAATCCCTTGTATTTTAGCACAGGTAATCCCTGATCGTGATACATAGCAAGCACAGCATCAGCTTCAGATAGATATTTATCTTGGAATAACGTGTCCGCAGGTAATGGACCTATTAAATTCATACCTTGGCTTCTAAGTACATCAAGAGTAGGTGTGATTGTTTCAATCTCTTCACGTCCTAAGTGACCATCTTCTCCTGCATGCGGGTTTAAACCGCATACCAAAATACGTGGCTTTTCGATACCAAATTTAGTTTGTAAGTCGTGATTTAAAATACCTGCTACTTTAGTAAGACGTTCTTCGGTAATAGCACGCGATACATAAGCAAGTGGGATATGAGTTGTCACAAGTGCGACACGCAAGCCCTCAGTTGCCAGCATCATCACAACGTCAGCAGTATCTGATTGCTGTGCAAAGTATTCAGTATGGCCGCTAAAAGAGATACCAGCTTTGTTAATAATACCTTTATGGACAGGACCAGTTACAACAGCATCGAATGTACCATCCATGTTTTTTTCACTTGCGATACGCAAAGTGTCTAAAACGTATTGGCCATTACCGTCGTTTAATACCCCAAGTTCTACATCAACACCTAAATCAACTTGATGTATATAAACACTACCCGCAGGTGCTACTTTTGCGGCGGCATTTTCATCAAACTTAATTAAATTAATGGGCAAACCAAGATGTTTAGCACGTTCTTTAAGTAGTTTACCATCAGCTAGTACGACAAGCTGAGCATCCCACGCTTGCTGAGCAAGCGTAAGAAGTAAATCTGGGCCGATGCCTGCTGGCTCGCCCGGGGTAATCGCAATTTTTAAGGTCATATTTATTGGTCTGTAGGGAAAATTTCAACGTGAGCTTGCTCGCGCATTTCTTGTTGCCAGTTAAAACTTTCTTCTTTAAATTTACGATTGAACAACATGCCATGAGCACGATTGCGTTTAGCAAGCTCTGTTTTATCAGCTACACGTTTGCCAAGTAACTGAACAATATGCCAACCAAATCGAGTTCTGAATGGTTCACTAATTTCATCTTGTTTAAGAGAAAGTAAAGTATCTCTAAAAGCTGGAACGTAAGTTGTTGGATCAGTCCAATCGTATTCGCCACCTTTGAGAGCTGAACCTGGATCTTCAGAATATTCTTTAGCTAGTTCACCAAAATCAGCGGTACCAGCACGTAAGTCTTTTGCAAAACCAGCAAGCATATTTCGTGCTTTTTCTTCGCTTAAGATAATAGAGGGTTTGATTAGTATATGACGTGAGCGCACTTCAGTTGTTTCTACAACTTGAAGTCCACGAATTTCTTGTACTTTAATTATATGAAATCCAGCGCCAGAGCGAAGAGGGCCTATAATAGCACCACTTTTTTTGCCTTTAACTGCTTCTGCAAATAATGATGGCATTTCATTAATACCCATCCAGCCTAGTTGTCCGCCTTCAAGTGCTTTTGAACCGCTTGATGACGAAATGGCAATACGTTTAAATTCTTGATCATCATTTAATAGTTCTATTACTTTATCTGCTCGTGTTTTTGCTGCAGATATTTCATCAGCAGTCGCATCATTAGGAATATCGATAAGAATGTGCCCGATATTATACTCTTCAGAGTTTTGTCCCTGACTTTCCATAATTTTTAGCAAATTATCAACTTCTTGATCGCTAATATAAATTCGGCGATCTACATTGGCGCGTGTAACTTGTTGAGTGGTTATTTCTTTACGGATTTCTTCACGGTATGCTTGAAAACTCTCGCCAGAACCTTCAATGGTTTTACGTAGATCAGCAATTGTACCGCCTTGTTCTTTTGCCATATTTGCTAGCGTTTGGTCTAGCTGGCTATCAGATATTTGTAATCCCATACGTTCAGCCATTTGCATCATCAATGTTTGGCTAACTAAGCGTTCTATTGCTTGTACACGTAAGGTTTCATCTTTAGGAAGTTGTTGCCCTTGCTCTTCGGCTTGTTTTTTAACACGATTTACAATGGTGTCTACTTCACTATTTAAAATAACGCCTTGGTTTACAACGCCAATCACCTTGTCGATTTCTACAGGGGCTGCTAATGCACTTTGGCAAAGGCTGATACTTAAAACTGTTGATACTAATAATTTTTTTAAAGTCATGTTCTCTTTACTACTCTTGCTAATAGTACTGTTGTGATACTAGTTACTAAGAAAATACGGTCTACGATAGCCAAAAATACCTTGTTGTAATAGTTTTTGTGCATCATAGCGGCTTTTACTACCCAGTCCTTTTAATACAAAATTAAAACCAATACTTGAGTCAAAAGTTGCTTGTTCTTGTCCTATTGACTGATTTAAGTCAGTTTCGATTTGGCGATGACCAGTAATTTGGAATGCCCAACAGCATGATTCATACTGTAATCCGCTCAATATTTCGATACTTCTGTTATTTTCAAGATCTCGATGATAGCTTGCAATAAATTGCCATTCGTCACTAATGGGAATACTTGTAAATACACCCGCTTGCTCGATTGTATTTCCTGAGACATCATTTGCATAGCGATGGTTCAATTGTACTAGCTGATTATTATCACCTTTGTAATCAAGAGTTACATTTGACTGAACCATTTGTTTACCATCTGTATCGTATTGAATACCTCCAGCAAGGTACCAACGTCGATGCCAATGTAACATGGTTTGGGCTGCAAATAGTGCATTATAATTAGTGTCTGAGTTTAAGCCTTGCTCTGTTGGTTTAGCTGAGTCACTTAAATAAAATATTTGTCCAGCACTAAAGTTAAACACTTCTTCTTGTTTTTTATCAAACAAACGCGTTGTTGCACCCAATGTAAATTGGTTTGCAGCGGCAATACGGTCAACACCCGAAAATCGAGTGTCTCTAAATAAGCCATAGTAATCGTCTTGTAGCTTAGTTGTATCGAATAACCCAATATCAGATTGGTCTTTATTGGGGGTATATAAATACTGAACTTGAGGCTCCAAGGTTTGAGTACCATCTTCAATAAAAGATGATGTATTACGTTCAAAATTTAGTTGAGAATATAAACGAACTTTAGGGATTGTACGTGACACGCTTTCGCTGTATTGCGTACCATCTAAATCACCATGTTGTTTATAATTTGTTTGCAATAAACTTACTTCAGATAAAAACGACCATGCATGTTGTTTGTAATCAAAGCGGGCTTTAGGCTCTAAATGCACTCGTGTTGCTTGATCTATAATGGCTGAGTCGTTAGTAAAATGACTGATTTCGCCAGAAACTGTAAAATCAAAATTATCAATACGCCATGGGGCTGTTTGAGTAAAGTTGATTTGAGGTATAGCGGTATATGATTCTAAGTGATCACCGAGTACTTCAAAGTTTTGCACTTTAATATCTGTACGCCATGTCTCACCTAAGTGTGTTAGTGCGCCAGTTCGGTAAAGTTGGGTATCGGTTTTATTTGCATAGTTAGAATCAAGATCAGTAATGTAATTGTCATCACTTACGTTGGTAATATCTACATTAGCTCGCCAGCTCTCACCTAAATAACTTCTTTGTTGCCAATGAAACATATAACGTGAATCAAGAGTTGGCTCTGAATCGTCTTTATTTAAGTACTCTACACCGACCAAACCTTCATGTTGCTCAGTTAAGTACCGAAACTCTGTTTGCAGTTGCAAGCCTTTACGAGACATATAGCGCGGGGTAATAGTGGCATCAAAATTTGGCGCTATGTTCCAGTAATAAGGTGTAATTGTTTCAATACCATAGCGATCTGAGCTGGAAATATTAGGCTTTAGTAATCCTGATTTACGACGTTCATCGAGTGCAAATGTAAAATAAGGCAAATATAAAACAGGTGTATCAAGAATTCTTAGTACCGCATTGTGAGTTTCACCCCAGCCTTCCTCGCGGGATAAATTAATTTCGTCTGCTTCTATTTCCCATACAGGGCTTTGACCAGGACAAGCAGTAAAGCTTGCATTCATGAGCACTAAGCCAGAATCATTCACGGTCAGCTTTTCTGCACCACCTTTACCTTGTTGATCGGTTAAACTGTAATCTGCACCAAGTAGGCTAATTTCTGAGTTGCTTAAATCGGCGTTTAGCCCTTTGCTGCTTATTTGGCTAATTGTGTCACGATAAGTAATTGGTCCGGTTGCATTTAATAAACCACGCTGTTTATCTATCAACGCAGTTTGTGCGGACAAACTCATATTAACGGTGTTAATATCAACATTGCCGGTAAATTCAGCACTTTGAGTGCCTAGGAGCTCTACATCATCAGCTTTAATATCAACAGTACCAAGCTCAAGGCCTGGAAGTGGTTGCCAAGCTCTGGTTTGCATTGAAATGCCACAAAGGTTGTGCGTCAGTTCAGTTTCGGCAAGCGATGGTGCGCTAACTACGCTTAGCATCAATATGCCCCAGGTTTTGCTCATTTATTGACCTTAATGCTTTGTGATTAAATATAATTTACACATAATAAAGGAAAATAATGGCAAATACAGTAATTGACCTAATTAACTTAGTTAAAAATAGATATCTTATAAAATGACACGCTTTGATAATTTACAACAATTTATAAACACACACTTTAATACGCAGCCTACTTTGTTAAGTGCGATAACAGGAGATGCTAGTTTCCGTCGCTATTACCGTTTAACGTGCAGTAATGAGCATTTTATTGTGATGGATTCAGAACCCCAAAAAGTAAATAACGCGCCTTATATATCACTTAATAAGGTATTTACCGAGCAAGGCTTTTTACTTCCAAAAATAATTGCTAGCGACGAGCAGCAAGGCTTTTTTATACTAAGTGATTTAGGCAGTAAGCATTTGGCTGATATGCTAGATGATGAAAATCGTATTGAGTATTACAAAGCTTTAATAAGTTTAAGTGCTCAATGGGCAAAAACACCACCCTCAGCTGTTATGCAAGCTTACAATAAAGACTTTATAAAACTTGAGCTCGATATATTTAGTCAGTGGTTAGTAAACGACTTTATAGATGAATCCCCAACAGCAGCGTATCAAGCTATGTGGCAAACAAGCTGTGAGTTACTCACTCAGGCTATGCTTGTGCAGCCTACAGTAACCGTGCACCGTGATTATCACAGTCGAAATATTATGAATAGTAATGGCCTGTGGGCGATTATAGATTATCAAGATGCGGTACGTGGTCCGCTTTGTTACGATTTAGTATCGCTGCTTCGAGATTGCTATTTTAAACTTCCGGCAAAAGAGCTAACAAGCTTGCTTGATTTTGCTTATAGCGAGTTCACTGCTCAAAATTTAATGGTTAATACCTCATTTGATGAGTTTAAATATTGGTTTGATTTAACCGGTATTCAGCGCCACTTAAAAGCAGCTGGTATATTTTGTCGATTATATTTACGCGACGGGAAAACAGGTTATTTAGATAATATTTTACCCACACTTGATTATATTATTGAAGTGGCTGCTAATTATCCCGAGCTTAAAGCATTGAGTGATTGGACTAAACATACCATAGTACCAAAAGTGACTGAAAAGTTAGCAAAGGAGCGCACATGAAAGCGTTGATTTTAGCCGCAGGACGCGGACAGAGGATGATGCCGCTAACACAGAATATGCCAAAACCAATGTTAAAAGTAGCAGAAAAACCACTTATTGAGCATCATATAAATAACCTCAAAGCTGCCGGAATTACCGATATTGTAATAAACCTCGCTTGGCAAGGTGATAAAATAAAAGATTACTTTAACGATGGCAGTCAATTTGGGGTAAACATACTTTACAGTCAAGAAGTTGAAGGTGGTCTTGAAACTGCTGGCGGTATTATTCAGGCGCTACCTCTGCTTGGAGAGTCTTTCATTGTAGTTAATGGCGATGTATATACCGATTATGATGTAAGTGCGCTAATGCAGCTGCATTTGCAAGCGGGTGAGGCGCATATTGTGCTAATACAAAACCCACCACATAATCCAGATGGTGATTTTTCATTAAGTCATTTATCGCCAGAAAGTCAAAAGTATACATTCTCAGGGATCAGTCGGTATCAGGCTGATTTTTTCAAAGGGTTAACGCAAGGGAGGCGTCCTTTAGGGCCTATTTTACGTGAAAAGCTAAGTAAGCATGTAATCTCTACTGAGCTTTATATTGGTCAGTGGGATGATATAGGTACACCCGAACGTTTGAATGACTTAAACAAACGCCTTGCGGCGCATTAACTAAATTTTTTAAAAAGGCAGCATTATAAATGTGGGGAAAAATACTCGGTTTTTGTTTTGGCTTTATGTTTGGCAAGATTTTTGGTGCCATTTTAGGTTTATACCTTGGCCATTTATTTGATAAAAGCTTAAAAAGTAACTTTGATAAAGCAGGTGGCTTTTCAAGCTTGTTTAACGATGCAGATGTAAACGAGCGCCAAGCTTTGTTCTTTTCGAGCTGTTTTGCCGTAATGGGGCATATTGCTAAATCGAATGGCAGAGTTAGCGAAGTGCATATAAAAGCCGCCAACTTGTTTATGGATGAAATGGGTTTGAAAGGCGAAGAGCGCCGCGAAGCACAGCAGGCTTTTCAGTCGGGTAAAGAGGGCGACTTCTCACTTAAAGAAACCGTGCACGACTTTAAAGAACGCTTTGCTAAGCGAAACGACTTGATGCAATTGTTTTTAGAAATACAAATTCAAATGGCATTCTCTGATGGGGTGTTAGCCGAACAAGAAAAGCAATTGTTAGCAGAGGTAAGTAAGCAGTTAGGGATTTCGAAAACGCATTTTGCATTTGTATTAAAACGCTATCAAGCAGAATTTAACTTTAGAAAGCAACAACAGCGCTTTAATCAACAGCAACAAAGCCAAGGGCAAAGTAGCAGCTACCGTGAAGGCTCGGGTCATCATGTCCCACCCAATAATAATATGAATCGTACGCAGGCATTGGCGTTATTAGGGCTTAATGATGGTGTGACTGAGCGTGAGATAAAAGTAGCGTACCGTAAACTTATGTCCCAACATCACCCAGATAAATTGGTATCGCAAGGTTTACCAAAACACATGATGGAGCTTGCAGTTAAAAAGAGCCAAGATATTCAAGCGGCTTATGAATATTTAAAAAAGGCGGCGTAAAAAGCCGTCTATTTCTTTTGTAAGGCGTGCGTGTTGATCCGGTTGATCGCGCAGGCCAAACAGCTGGCGTTGGCGATAATCAAATTTAGCATTTCGGTTAACCCAGCGTTGGCGATTTTTAAGGCTCATTAAAATATCATTGCTGTCATTAGCATAGTAAATATCGAGTAAAGCTGGCGTAACAAGTGATGTTGTTTGGCTCAAATCTTTATTACGTTTAGTATTAGGTAAGTAACTGCTTAAACTTATAAATGCATCTACTCTCTGTTCTGGAAAGTCGGCATAGTGCTCAAGTAATACGCCAGCACTGGTACCTTGTGCAATAACCACTACGTTACCAGGCTCTTGCATTGCAGTTTGGTATAGCGCATTAAAGCGAGCAATCAGATTTATTTTATAATTGTCGAGTACTTCATTAGTCACTTTTTCTAGAGCATTAACATAATGAGGTTCTGCATTTTTCTTCATATCTGCAGTCGCAGGCTCTGTGCTTGTAGCTGCATCAGGTGTCGTTGTTTCTGCAGGCATTTCTGTTGATGAGTCTGGTATTTTGCTGGCTTGCCAGTCTATGTCGGGTACCGTCATTGCGTAAGTGGTATAGCCTAAGTTATTAAGTTCTTTTCGTAAAAAACTCATGCCAGCATTGTTTGTTGGCACTGATTGCCAGTCGGGTATAAGTAATACAACACCTCTAAAGTCGGCGCTCATATATTCGCTGTATAAACTCAAAAACTCGGTTTCACCTGCAAGTATTGATTTTATTTCGTCATTTGGAAGCAAGCGTTCAATATCGTTGTTTTCAATACTTGATAATGTAGGAGGGGCAATATGCTCTGCAGCTGTTACCTGTACGCTTAAAAATAGCGTACATATTAGTAATACGTTAAGTATACTTTTTAAAAACTGCGCAGATACCATAAGAAGCTCAAATAATGAATACTAATTAGGTATCGGCGTACTACGGTAAAAGTTTAGCACTATGGCTTAATAATCATTAATGCAATGATTAAAACTCAGGTTCGGCTTCAAATGTAAGTACTTGCTCAGTTGTAGGGTGCTTCAACTTCAGCATTTGTGCGTGTAATTGTAAGCGAGGAGCTGCGGCAAGTGCGTCTTTATGGGCATAGAGCCTATCACCTAAAATAGGATGTCCTAAACTTAGCATATGTACACGTAACTGATGTGAGCGCCCAGTTATTGGCGTTAGCTCTACACGGGTAGCATCGGCTTCGCGCTCAAGTATTTTAAAGTGCGTAAGCGATGGCTTACCATTTTCGTGATCAACCATTTGTTTTGGGCGATTAGGCCAATCACAAATAAGCGGCAGATCCACGGTTCCCGTATCGACCTCAAGCTGCCCAAATACACGTGCAATATAACGCTTAGCTGTTTCGCGTTCTTGAAACTGCATACTTAAATGCCTGTGCGCTGCTTTATTCATAGCAAGGCAAAGTATGCCCGATGTTGCCATATCTAAACGATGAACTATTTTAGCCGTTGGAAAAACACGATTAACACGGTTAATTAAGCTGTCGGCGTGTTTAGGATCTTTACCAGGGACGGTTAATAACTCGCTTGGCTTATTAACGATGAGCAAGTCGTCGTCTTGGAAAAGTATTGTTAAATACGGGCTCATTGGGGGATTATAGTTAACTAACACAGCCTGCCTTAATGATTTTTAAGGGCGCTATTTTAGTGAATTAGTTACTTAGATACAAGATGGTGATTATGTAGATGAGTGCTAAATATAAAATAAAAAAGTGCGGTATAAATACCGCACTTTTTTATGTTTTTTCATTTGTAATCTTTACTAACGACCGACATCTTTAAATTGAAAGTTTAGTGCGAAACCACAATTAAGCGAATTGCATCAAGTTGTAACTGCGTTTTTTCAATATACGTAGTTAGGTCGTTGCGTTGCTTATCGTAAAACGTTATTTCTTCTTGGCGAATATTTGGGTTAATTTGCTTAAGGGCAACAAGTCGCTCTTGCTCTTCACTGAGTGATGTTTGCATTTTAACAAGCGACGCTGCACGAATAACTTCAAGTTTTTCTTGTGCCATATCTTTAGCGGTAGTGATCATCGGGTGAACAGCGCTTTGCAGTGCTCCCGCAAGTTTACTGGCTGTTTGGCGGCCAACGGCTGATAGCTGCTGATTAAAGCCTTCAAAAGCTACATTCTCACCTAAGTTATTGCCTGCTTTATCAAGCAATATACGAATTGGTGTAGGCGGTAAAAAGCGACCAACTTGCAATACTTTTGGTGCCATTGCTTCTGCAACAAAAATAAGCTCAACAAAAAAGGTGCCAGGCGGTAATTTTTTGTTTTTAAGCAGTGCAACTGATGCGCTACCAAAGTCATCGTCACAAATCATATCCATAGTGCCTTGCACCATAGGGTGATCCCAGCTGATAAAGTGTACGTCTTCTTGCGAAAGAGCCGTGTCGCGATCAAAGGTAACCGTCATGCCATCGTCTTTAAGCGATGGGAATGAGGCGCTTAACATATGTTCCGTTGGCTTTAAGATAATGGTGTTTTCGCCTTTATCTTCTTGGCTTACGCCAAATGTGTCGAACACGTTGATCATGTAACTTGGTAGTTCAAACTGATTATCGAGTTTTTCGATATCAGTCACAAGCGAGTCGGCAGCACCTTGACCCGATGAATGTAGCTCTAGTAAACGATCTCGTCCGCTTTCCATTTTTTTACGCAGTACTGCATTTTGCTGTGCTACTTGCTCAAGTAATGGATCGAGTTCGTCTTCATCGCAGTTATGCGCAGAAATATATTCAAGTAGATCATCACGGAACTCTTTATAAAGCATTTGCCCCGTTGTTGATGTAGATTCGAATGCATCTAGACCTTCGTTGTACCAACGTAGCAGTACTTCTTGAGCGGTGTTTTCAAAATATGGCACATGAATGTTCACATCTTGCGTTTGACCTATACGGTCTAATCGACCAATACGCTGCTCTAGTAAATCTGGGTTCAGTGGTAAATCAAACAGTACTAAGTGATGCGAGAACTGGAAATTACGACCTTCTGAGCCAATTTCTGAACACAGTAATATTTGTGCATTATCGTACTCGTCTGCAAAAAATGCAGCAGCGCGGTCACGCTCAATAATCGACATGCCTTCGTGGAATACCGACGCTTTAATTGCTTCGCGTTCACGCAGTATTTGCTCAAGGCTGATAGCTGTTTCAGCTTTAGCACAGATAAGCAGTACTTTTTCGCGCTTAAGTGTTTTAAGGGTGTCGATTAACCAATCTACACGTGGATCGAATAAACCCCAGCTTGCGCTTTCGCCTTCAAATTCTTGAAATATTTTTTCAGGAAACAGGGCACGGTGTGCACTTAGTTCAGCGTTTTGAATGCCGCCCATGTTACCAAGAACCGACATAGCCGTTTTATACTGTTTTGGCAGTGCCATTGGGTAGGCGTGTAATTTACGGCTTGGGTAGCCGTCAATGCCGCTGCGGCTATTTCTGAATAATATACGACCTGTGCCATGGCGATCGAGCAGCATATTAAGTATTTCTTTACGCGCTGGTAAATCACCTTGCTGTGCTTTTTCAAGAATATCAGTAATGTCGGTTTCTTTTAATAGCTCAATTAGCGTGGCTTTGGCTGCGTCGTCCAGAGCTTGCTCTTGCAGTAATTGATTTGCAGCTTGCGCTACGTCTTTATAATTTGCTTCTTCTTCTTTAAACACGTCGTAGTCGTAAAAACGATCCGGATCGAGTAACTGCAAACGTGCAAAGTGACTGCTGTGACCAAGTTGATCAGGCGTTGCTGTAAGTAAAATAAGGCCCGGAATATCTTGGCTAAGCTCTGCCATACGTTGGTACTCTGAGCTTGGCTTGCCGTTATTGATGCTTAGATGATGGGCTTCATCTATTACTAAAAGATCCCAATCAGCAAGTGTTGCTTGTTCAAACCAACGTTTTTTCTTGGTTAAAAACTCAAGGCTGGTAAGTACTAGTTGCTCTGTATCAAACACGTTTGGAGAATCTGCAAACGCTTCGTCGCAGCGCTCTTCATCAAAAATAGAAAAACGTAAGTTAAAGCGGCGTAGCATTTCTACTAACCATTGGTGCTGTAAGTTTTCAGGCACCACAATCAGTACGCGACTCGCACGGCCACTAATAATTTGTTGATGTAGTATCATGCCCGCTTCAATTGTTTTACCAAGGCCTACTTCATCTGATAAAAGTACGCGTGGTGCAAAACGTTTACCCACTTCCTGGGCAATATAAAGCTGGTGCGGAATAAGATTAGCACGCTGACCAATTAAGCCTTTAATAGGCGATTGCTCACGTTCAAATTTATGTAACCACGTTTGGTAGCGAAGTGTGTAGCGATCAAAACGATCTACTTGGCCTGCAAATAAACGATCTTGTGGTTTATTGAATTTAATAAAATGATCTAAAAAGGTTTCTTTAAGCTTGGCAGTTTCGCCATTATCAACACGGGTGCCGTGATAACACAGTAATTCGCCTTGTACTTCAATAGACTCTACTTCTAATTCCCATTCTTCAACGCTTTTGATCACATCGCCAGGATTAAATGCCACACGGGTAACAGGTGCTTCTGCACTAGAATAAACACGGCTCTCACCACTGGCAGGAAATAATATGCTGACCTGACGGCCTTCAATGGCAACAACGGTGCCTAATCCTAAATCTGACTCTGTATCACTGATCCAACGCTGACCTAAGGAAAAATTCATGTATGTCTCGTCTATGATGAAAAAGGCGGCTATGTTACCTGTAAGCTAACACCACTGCAAGGCGCTATTTGGCTCACTTTTAATTAATTTTGTAAGTGTTAATTATTACTATTAAAACAGCTTGTTTATGACTCTTTTTTAGGTAAATCAAAACTAATTACAGTTTGTAATAAAACGGACTTTTATGACAAATAGACTAAACTTACATTATGCCTTAGCAATTAAGTATTGCAGGTTTAAGTTTTGCCCGTTTTACTTAGTTATTTTGGTATAGCATAAAAATCATAAAACGTAAGGAAAGTGCTATGGAAAAAGCTTCGAACCTTGAAAGTAAAATGTATGTGCTAGATACCAACGTACTACTTCACGAACCACTCGCTTATTTGTCTTTTCAAGAGCATGACGTTGTTATCCCAATGACGGTGCTTGAAGAGCTTGACCACATAAAAGACAGAAAACACGACGTAAGTCGTGATGCGCGCGTCGCTATTCGTGGATTAGATGAAGTTCTTAAAAATGCAACGCCCGAACAAATGCTACAAGGCGTGGCGCTGCCAAGTAACAAAAAGGCAAAAGCGAGCTCTGCAGGTACCCTCATTATTGTAAACGATCATTTATTTGCCGACTCCATTTCTGGTTTACCAGGTAACGAAAACGACCATCGTATTATTAATTGCGCCGTGTACTTACAAAAGCAGCACAGTGATTCAAAGGTTATATTGGTTACAAAAGACATAAACATGCGCCTAAAAGCCAAAGGCGCCGGGCTTAAATATGTTGAGGATTACCGCACCGACCAACTTATTGACGATATAAGCCTGCTTACTAGTGGTTATAAAAAAATTGAAGGGGATGTTTGGGAGCATGTAGGGGAGTGTAATACGCAGCAACACGGACGTGATACGTTTCATCATGTGCCTAAAAACTTAATACCTGATGTATTTTGTAATGAATATTTACTTGATGGAGGGGATCAGTTTGCGGCGCGTGTTAAATCGTACGATGACGAGCACATAACGCTAAAAGATATTGGCGTTGAGCGTTTAATGCATCAACAAGCATGGGGCGTTAAACCTAAAAACATTTATCAAGGTATGGCGCTTGATGCACTACTCGATACAAGTATTGAACTTGTTATTTTAACCGGCCCTGCGGGGTGTGGTAAAACCTTGTTAGCGCTTGCCAGCGCCCTTGAAATGGTCATCGAAAAAGGTATTTACGATAAAGTAATAGTCACCCGTAATACCCCTGAAATAGCAGAGTCCATTGGTTTTTTACCCGGCACAGAAGAGGAGAAAATGGCGCCATGGCTTGCAGCCATTACCGATACGCTGGAGGTATTGCACAAAGGCGACGAAAATCCGATATCAAGCCGAAACTACATTATGGAAAAAGCCAATGTGCAGTTTAAATCGGTTAACTTTATGCGTGGGCGTAGCATTCAAAATGCGGTGGTAATTTTAGATGAGAGCCAAAATTTAACGGCATCTCAACTTAAAACGATTATTACTCGCTGCGGCGAAGGTACTAAATTAATTTGTACGGGTAACTTGGCGCAAATAGACAGTAACTACCTAACACCGGTGACTTCGGGCTTAACGTACATAGTAGAGCGTTTTAAAAACTTTGAGGGCAGTGCAACGATAAACCTTAACGGGGTTGTACGTAGTCGCTTAGCGTCATTTGCAGAAGAAAATTTATAACTTGCGCTTAACAAATTGGCTCGATAGTCTATCGATTGATTTTCGAGCCATAACGCAGGCAGTACGTTGAATTTTTTACCTCTTAAACATTATTATCGTTCTTTATTTGTTGCGCTTTTGGTTCCATTAGTTGTAGCTCTTTTATTATGCTTACATTTATATAATATTAAGCTTGAACGCATTGTTGAAAAGCGCGAAGCCGATTTTATCAATGTATCTGCACAAGTAAGTCATGGCATGCAAGCGGCAAGTGACTTACTTACTACGATGTTTACATTGTACGAACTGCCTCCTTATAATCAATTAAATAGCACTCTTCTTGAAGGTATTAGCCAGTATGATGGTTACTACTATCGTCATTTTATAAACCAAGGCACTGAAATTGTTGGTAAAGGAGATTTTTCACTTTCTACTCGTGAGCTTTTACAGTGGCAGCAATTAGTCGCGTTAGGCCCTTCTTTTAATACGACGCTTTCGCTGATGCAGTCACTTTCAGCAGTCGCTTATGTGGATGAGCGTGGTATTGCATATGTGGCAAGGCGTAATAAAAGTAAAAGCTTTTTATTAACCGAAATTTTAGACGGGCAATTTAAACCCGAGTTTTCTTCAAATAATCTTTCATCAAGCCCAATAATTAATATAGATGGTAAAGCTTATTTTGCTATAGGCCGTCAGCGAGAACTTGGTTCAAGCGATTACATTATTTTAATTTACGATGTGCAGGCAATGTCTACTTGGCTAAAAAAAGTATCACCTAATCACGGTGAATATGTATTTATGAATCAGTTCCATCACATTATTGCCAGCTCAAAAAATCTAATTGACGAAGCCATCGATCTAAAAACCTATTGGCCAAACATCGCAGGTCCGGATAATAAACTGACGATATTAACCAGTAATACTAATTATTTTATGCAACCAATGGGCAATTTGCCTATTCATGCTGCATTTCACGAACCTAAATCAAATTTAGTAAACTCTATTCGTTACGAAGTATTATTAGAATTTATATTTTTAACACTATTTTTAAGCATTATGTTTGGTGTGTTTTTTTGGTTAAGCCAGCGTATTTTTATAAAACCGATGACGCATTTAATGCACTATTTAGAGCAAAATGATACACAACAAAATAAACAATTAGATTATCAAATTCCTCTTAATTGGCAGCCTTGGTTTTCGAAAGTAAAACGCGTATTTGCTAAAAATAAGCAGCTGGTGGAATCACTGCAAAATGCTAATAAAGATCTTGATGAGCAAGTGCAGCTGCAATCCGAAAAGCTAAAGCGTAGCTATGAAGCAAAAGAACGCCACCTAGCATTACTCAACACGATGCTTAACAGTGTGCCCGATTTAATTTATTTTAAAAATATTGATGGTTTGTTTTTAGGGTGTAATAAGGCATTTGAAGCGTATATAGGTAAAGAGCAAACAGCGTTAGTGGGTAAACGCATGGAGGAAATTAGCAATGATGATGAACAAATTAGCGTTTTAGAAAAGCAAGTTTTACAAAATCGTCACGATGTACAACAACGAATAGACACAGAGAATAAGTCCTATCAATTAACTATAGCTCCTTTTTATAATGAGCATCAACATTTGTTGGGTACAATGGGAATAGGACGAGATATAACTGAGCAGCAACAAACGTTGTACGCTTTAAAAGCTTCAGAATCTAAATTTAGAAGTGCGATTGAATTTGCTGCTAATAGCGTTGTGCTGCTGTCGCTTGAGCACACGATTGTACAAGTTAATAAAGCGACCAGAAAATTATTTATAGAACATCCTGTTTTAGTAGGAGAGCAGCTTAAAATGCTCTTTGACGATAGCCAATGGCAAGAAATAAAAATCACTTTAGCAAAGTTACTCGACGACAAGAAAAAGGTATACCATTTAACCTTAGCGCAAGGGAAATTAGCCAATTGGTTACAATTGAGTGTATCACTTGTGTGGGATGAAAAACGTGATCCTTCTTATTATGTTATTCATTTACAGGATGTAAGCGCACTAACTAAAGCTAAGCATGATGCTGAACGAGCAACCCTTGCTAAAAGCCGTTTTATTGCTAATTTAAGCCATGAAATACGCACTCCACTTAACGCGGTATTGGGCCTACTTGATATGTTAATAGATCAGGGGCTTACCCAAAAGCAACTACAACAAACAGGCCAGGCTAAACACGCTGCGCAAAGTTTATTATTGATGCTTAACCGAATGCTGGATTTTGCACGCGTAGAAAGTGCGCAAGCTGAACTTAAGTTAGCGCCATTTAATATTGTAGAGCTAATTGATATTTGCGATAGCTTAACGGCGCCGCTGTGTGAAAATAAAAATGTTGAGTTTATTATTGATGTAGACCCTTTAATTGCTCCTGTTTTTATATGCGATAGTATCCGCTTACAGCAAATTTTAGGTAATCTACTAACGAATGCGGTTAAGTTTACAAGCTCAGGCTCTATTGTACTAAAAATGGATTTAGTACAAAGCGTAAGTATTGAACAACAGCTTATCTGTTTTCGTGTGATAGATACTGGCTGCGGGATTGATAAAGCTGATCAAAGGCGTTTATTTGACGCTTTCACGCAAGGCGATGAATCATCAACAAGAATCCACCAAGGCGTTGGATTAGGACTCGCTATTGTTAAGCATGCGGTGTCACTAATGGGTGGTGAAATTGCATTAAATAGTGAGAAAGGTCATGGTTGTGAGTTTTATTTTAGTATTTTGTTACAGGTGGATACAACAAAAAGTAGCGTATTACCAGCAAATGCATTAGCCGTTATATCTGAGCAAAGCTATGAGCTACAACGTGTTGTGGGCGCTTTACCGGAGTTAATAAGTATTGATCTAAAGGAAGCGTTAGAATATCCCATAAAGTTAACCGAAACTGAAAACTTAATTATAGATGCTGATGACTTACCTAAATTACTAAGTGTGCAAGCAATCAACGATTCATTATCTTCAAAAGCAATTTCAGTGGTTATCATCAACCATCAACACACATTAAATTTGTCAACAAGTCAGCTGCTATCAGTTCAACATGTTAAAGCATCAGCACTTGCTCAACGCTTGCTTAATTTGGATGTTGCCTCGCAGCCTAATATAAACAGTGAAATAGTAGTAACGAATGAACAGGTGTATAAAAGGGGTATAGCGGGATTATTAGTGTTAGCAATTGATGACAACCAATTAAACTTAGACATTATTAGCAGTGTGTTGCATCAAGCTAAAGTTAATGTTGTTACAGCTATGAGTGCCGTTGAGGGAATAGAACTATTACGCGTTTTAAAGCCTGATTTAATTTTAATGGATGTACAAATGCCGCATATTGACGGCTGTCAAGCAACGGCTTTAATTCGCCAACAGTTTGACACTAAGCAATTACCTATTTTTGCATTAACCGCTCATTGCGAACCAGCTGATGTTGAGCGCTCATTAAAATGCGGTATGAATAAACACTTAACAAAGCCTGTAGTGGCTGACGTACTCATTGATGCAATTGCAGACTTAGGGCTCTCCAAACCTAGCTTTTTTGAAGAATCATTTGCATTAACGCAGTTCAGTTTTGATGAGGCATTACTCAAAACCATGATTGATAAGTTTGCTAATTTGTGCCAAACCCAGCTCACCCAAATAGAAGGAAGTACCAATAGAAATGATTTGGTACGCTTAGTGCATAGTATAAAAGGTGTGGCAGGCAATTTAGGCTTCAAGCGGTTATCACTTTGTGCACAACAATGTGAACATCAGTTTAAGACAACCAATGAGTCTGTTGAAATTTCGTTAAAAGAGCTTATTATGCAGCTAGAGCAGGTAATTGTTTTTATAAAAGGCTTGGGAGCAATGGATGTCGAAAAAAGCTAAGGTATTAATTGTTGACGACGATCCTCTTAACCGTTTAGTGCTCGAAAAAACACTCAAAGGTGAGCATGATGTGTTTTTAGTTGAAAGCGGTGAAAAAGCACTGACTTTTGTGAAAACAACACAGGTTGATTTGATCATTCTCGACGTTGTAATGCCGGGTATTGATGGCTACGAAGTACTTGTGCAATTAAAAGAAAACCCAATCACACAGTCTATCCCCATTATTTTCATATCAGCTAATCAAAGCCATGAAGATGAATCTAAAGGTTTAGAGCTGGGGGCTATGGATTATATAATTAAGCCATTTAGTGCTTCAATTGTCAGGGTGAGAGTACGTAATCAGTTACTCATTAAACAAAAAAATGACTTGCTTGAGATGTTAGCTTCAATTGATGGCCTAACAGAAATACCTAATAGACGTTATCTTGATGAAAATTTATCTCGTGAATGGCGCAGAAGTAAACGAGGTAGCACACCCCTGTCGGTATTACTGATGGATATAGATCACTTTAAACGTTATAACGATTGTTATGGGCATCGTGCCGGTGATGAGTGCTTAAAAAAAGTGGCGCAAGTACTTGTTGCTCAGTGTAAACGCGGTGGTGATTTTGTAGCTCGTTATGGCGGAGAAGAATTTGCTGCCGTGTTACCTGGTGTTAATAAACACGAGGCTATTCAATTTGCTAACACATTACGAAATGCTGTAAACGCACTGAAGATAGAACATAAAGCGTCACTTAATGCTGAACATATAACTATTAGTATCGGAGTAGCAACGACTGAAAGTGGTAAAGTGTATGCTGAGCAAACACTTTTAGAAGAGGCTGACTTAGGTTTGTATGCAGCGAAAGATGCTGGGCGTAATCAAATTATTGCACGCTAATTGAGCTTTTATCTCCTAAGTGACCTGTATTGTGTATAATAAACTACTTTTACTTCTTATCTTATAACAACTAACACCAGCGTGTTGAGTGGATTTACAATAAGAAAAAGTTGGTTTGTATATGCGATACCAACTTGCATAAATCGTTGATCAATTTAACGAATTAAATTGCACTATAACGTCGTTAAAATTTTTTATTTAGAACAAGACGCCCTAGATACAAAAACTTTTGCCTAGTCCTAGCGTAATTTTCTTAACGTTAAATAGACCCCATATATAAGCAGATTGGTATCACACTCCTACAAATAACCTAACCTAAGTTCCATCAATAAAGGCGGCAATAACAATGTAGTGACGGTTTTTTTAATTATTTATCATTCCCAAAGCACTCTCGCCCATACCGACTAATTTGTCATTTTTAAATATCAGTGGAGTACATTCATCTTTCGTTGTTTTTCCGTCAGAATGAAGGCTATGCGTTACGTAAAACAGTATTTGATAAACATCATCACCTTTTTTTAATAATTCAGTGAAGTCAGGTGTTTTTAATTTAGTTAACACGGATTGATAGCTACTATCCATTGCAAGCTCTGAAATGGCTTCACGATTATTTTTATTCTTAGTTTCCCAACTAGATGAATTTTTACCAGCCCAATGTGTTTCTGTTTCGCCATCTGACACTGCAATAACACAGCCTGTTAAAAATGGAGCGATTAAAGCTGCAGCTAAAAGTGATTTTTTCATTTTTATTTACCTTAATAAAGTTTTTAATTTGTTATTAGCTGTATTAAAGCAAAGGGTATACCATAATTATAAGTTGTTATTAATCATTGCCTTAAGTTGTCTTGGCTGTTTTTATCTAGCAAAATATTAAATGTGTTAGTAAAAACAGCCATTTTTTAGTTTTTTTGATTACTACAATAAAATCACTACACCAAGCGGTTACGTGATTCACCATTATTAAATGCAGTAATATTTAAACTTACTTCATTAATTAAGCGTACGATAGATTCAGTACTTGCCCATGCAATGTGTGGAGTGAGTAATAAATTATTGCCTTTGTAATTAGCAAGTGGATTTGAAAGCTCGGCAGGCTCTTTAGTTAGTACATCAACACCTGCGCCTGCAATTAGGTTTTGCTCAAGTGCTTTAGCTAGGTCGGCTTCGTTAATAATGCCACCACGTGCGGTATTAATAATAATGCTACTTGGCTTCATCATTTTAAGCTCATTAAGCGAAATTAAATCACGTGTTTCATCTGTTAGCGGGCAGTGTACGCTGATTATATCTGCTGTTTTAACGGCGTCTTCAAAAGGCGTACGACCATCTCGACATTTAACCCCTTTACGCTCTGCTACAATAACATTAGCGCCAAATGCCTCAGCCACTTTCGCAACACCCTTGCCTAACGTACCACCGCCTATAATGGCAAATGTTTTACCTTGTAGGTCGTTAAAGCTGTAATCGAGTATGCAAAACATGTCACTTTTTTGCCACGCGCCTTGCTGGCAATCCGCCTGATAGCGGTGTGTGTTACCCAGTAAGTTAGTAATTAAAGAAAACGTATGTTGAACAACTGAAGGGGTTGAATAGCCAGCTACATTAGTTACGGCAATACCAAATTTTTTAGCGGCTTCTAAATCAACATTATTAGTACCAGTTGCGCTAACACAGATTAGTTTAAGCTGAGTCAGTTGACTAATCGTGTCGCGATTTAAAACTGCTTTATTAGTGATTAATACATCAGCATCTTGGCAATGTTCAATAACTTGCTCTGGGCTAGTAAGTTCATAAGTCGTTAATTTACCAAGTTGTTCAATACAAGTAAGAGATGTTTTAGCTAATGTAGCGTTATCAAGAATAGTAATGTTCATTATGAGCCCTAAAATAAGTGGATCTGAAAGAGTTAAAATCGTAAAAAAGAGGCTTACGATCCATCAAAAATCTAAAATATGGGCTTAAGGTACTACGAAAGAAAGGCTTTGTTAATGGTATTACTACCAAATGATTAGAGGGCTATGTAGTAGTGGTCAGCCCACTAACAGTCTAAGAATATGGTATTTTACTGGATTGGTTAGCTAAATTTGTTGCACTAATACCAGGTTTCATGGTCGAACTTTATGTAAAGTAAAGAGCATGATCCACTTAAGTAATAAAAGCCGTTTATTGGTTATTTCGCATTTTAGATTGGCTGAGTTATAATCGAACATAGACATAAACGGTGCGCTTTGGCGTGCCGTTTTTTAACATTATAGATGTAGTAATGAGTGAATTAGAAGACAAATACGCAGATATACGCCCATACAACGACGACGAAGTTGCGGCGTCGCTTACGCGTTTGATTAACGACGATGCGTTTATTGATGTAATAGCAAAGTATAATTTACCGCGCTTTTTATCGGCAGTGCCTTTTATTGCACGTCCAATGGTAAGAAGTCAGTTACGCAAAAAATGGGGCAAAGTAAGCACCGTTGAAGATGTGCAAAATGAAGTGGCGCAATACTTAGATAAACTAGTGAAGCGCACCACATCAAAAGTTACCTTTTCTGGGCTAGATCAGTTAGACGCTAATCAGGCCTATTTATTTATTTCAAACCACAGAGACATAGTGCTTGACCCTGCATTAGTTAATTGGGGTTTATATCAGCATAAAATGAAAACAGTGCGTATTGCTATTGGCGATAATTTATTGCAAATACCTTACATTACTGAGCTTATGCGTTTAAATAAAAGTTTCATTGTCAAGCGCTCTGCTAAAGCACCAAAAGAAATGTTAAAAGCATTAACCCAGTTATCGTCATATATCTATGACTCTTTAATCGGTGGAAACTCTATTTGGATTGCACAAAAAGAGGGGCGTGCGAAAGATGGATTTGATCAAACGGATCCTGCGCTTCTAAAAATGCTGCAACTTAATGGGCGCAAGCAAAAAAAAGAATTTGGTGATTATATAAAAGAGTTAAAAATAGTCCCTGTTTCTATATCTTATCAATACGAGCCGTGTGCTATTTCTAAAGCTAAAGAGTTATATCATAAGCAACTCCACGGTGAATATATTAAGTCTGCTGGTGAAGATATTGCCAGTATCGTCGAAGGCTTTAGTACCGCCAAGGGACATGTTCATTTAGCGTTTGGACGGCCTATTGAATCCAATTGTGATAGCGCAGAAGCGTTGGCAAAAACGATTGATCAGCAAATAGTGGATTCATTTTATTTACACCCCGGAAATTATATTGCTGGTGGCTGTAAAAAAGCAGTAATTGACTCACCAGATACAGCCACCTTCGAACAGCGAATGGCTAATGTACCTGAAGAGCTTAAACCGCTTGTACTTGCAATGTACGCTAAGCCTTTTCATCGTAAGAGTGAGATTAATATTAAAAGTTGTGAGCACTAAGCGGGGTCTGCTTACCTTTCTAGATTAAACATACGCTGCCCTTTGAGTTCGCTCTTGGGCGACTTACTCTTTGTTGCTCTGTATTTACTTTGCCCACGAGATTGCAGACCTCGCGCCGTGATTCAATTGCGTCTAAATAGAACCTTTATGCTCAAAGGTCACAGGTGAGTTTAATAACCTTTGAAAAGTGACTGTTTATTTGTCACTTTTTTTTTGCTTAAAAAAAACGCTATACTAAAAGTCTGACCTTCTTAAGTGGTATTAATACAATGCAACAAATTGAAATATTTGATATTCCAAGCCCTTGCAAAGGTATTTGTCTAGTGAATAATAGAGGGTATTGCAAGGGATGCTACCGCAGTCGCGATGAGCGTTTTACTTGGAACTCACTAAGTAATGCCCAAAAAAAGAAAGTGCTTAGTTTATGTCAACAACGCTACAAGCGTTACCTGCAAAAAGATCAAAAAAATTCAGCGTTAAATAGTAAAACCGAACAGCAAGGATTTGATTTTTAATTCTTATCTGCCCTTTGGCACATATAATGCTAGTGCTGCATAGAATTCGAACAATTTAGCGCTGAAAATAGCTGCTTGGGATAGATTTATTATCCAAAGCTTCGATTAATTAGCCAGTTACTAAAGTACTATTTACGGCCACAAAGCTACTGTTACGACTATTAATCTATAATCGATACCTCATAACTAATTCCATCTAAAGCTTGCTTTTCTATGTGCCAATTGTGTTCTTGGAACACACAAAACGGTTGTTATACCAACCTGCATAAATCTTTGATCAATTTAACGAATTAAATTGCACTATAACGTCGTTAAAAATTTTTTATTTAGAACAACTAGATACAAAAACTTTTGCCTAGTTCTAGCGTAATTTTCTTAACGTTAAATAGACCCCATACATAAGCAGATTGGTATTAAAATACGACGGGAAAAAAATAAATTAATCAACAATAATAAGATGCTAAAATGTTGTGGCTGCTATTTTAAATTACTACAGAAGTAAATAAAATACGCGGCGTATAATGCAATATGGCCACCTTATTGGTTGGTTTATAGCATTATCGCTATTTAAGCTGGTAATTTATTGGAATGAATTAGGAAATACTATGAGCTTTAACTTATGTCTGTTACCACGTGAAGAGAAATACCAAATTCAGCTCGATTATGAAGCGTCATTTTGGGCGTATCAAATTAAACGCAATAAAAAAACGCGTGAACAAGTGTATAACACTATTCATAGCCGTCCGATTGCTGAGCAAATGTTTTTAAAACAGCAATTTGAACAGTATTTGTCAATGATGCTAAGTTAGGTATGTATAAGGTTGAAATATTAGAACAAGTTAAAAGTCCACTTGTTAATAAATTTTATAAGCAATACAGCGTAAGGGGGCGTGCTAATAAGCAAGATCAACTTTGGGTTGTTTATAATAAAACAGATATTGTTGCTGCGTGCCGCTTACAACATAAAGCCGAGTTTTTATTTTTGTCGACCGTTTTTGTCGCTCCTCAGCATAGATCTAAAGGTTTAGCAAAGCTATTAATAACAACACTCTTAGAGAAGCAAAATAAAGTTGTTTATACCTTTGCCTACAAAACACTAGTTGATTTATACCACACTATTGGTTTTAACCAAGTGTTAACATATACTCTTGCTTTACAAGTACTTTTCGATACTTACAAACACCGCAATGTAGTCGCCTTAAAATACCCATAGCATCAAATAATATGGAATAAGCATGAGCAGATGTGTTAACTGGATCATATGTAGTTTAATAGCTTTTACTGCTATTTTAAGCTCTCAAGTAGGCGCACAAGTGAAGCGTTTATCTCCAAACGAAGGTTTGTCACAGAGCTACGTTAACACTATGCTTATTGATAATAGCGGTTACTTATGGCTTTCGACAGAAGCGGGATTGAATCGTTATGATGGTTATCAGATTATTCCTATTAATGGCCCTAATGGTGAATTAGAAGATGCTATTATTGACCGCATTTACCAAGACCCTCAGGACCATATTTGGATTGCATCATTGCTTGCTGGCTTGTTTAGGTACGACCCTGCAACTAACTCATACAAACAGTTTCTAGAAAAACCCACCAGCGAAGAACAAATTATTAACAAATCTGCTTTTAGCATGCTGGCGATTGATGAAAAAACACTGTGGATTGGGCGAGGTAGAGACTTTGCAAAGTTAGACATTGAAAGTGGCATAGTAACTTCTATTTTTGAGCTTTCACATGAATATAAGAACACTTTAGTTAGGGAGCTTTTTCACTACAATGGCTATATTTTTATTGGCACTAGCCACGGTGCTTATATATTTGATATCGCGACGGAACAAATACGTCCACTACAGCATTTAAAGGGTGAGCCTGAACATATTTACCAAAATAATGTGAAAGCGTTCGCCTTAGGCGAAAGTAATCAACTTCTCGTTGGTACTGTAAAGGGGTTGTATCAAGTAGATATCACTAATTTATCGAAGATGTTTGAGCGCCCCGACCTACCATTTAAAAATAAGGCTTTGTTAGCAGATTTAAATATTTGGCAAATTGTTAACGCTCATGGAAAAGTAGATTTAGCTACAGATAAAGGATTGTTTAAGTTTGACTTAACCAGTGGTGAATTGATTAAAAATACGCGTATAACGCAAAGTAAATATACGCTTGCTGATACTAGTATTATTGATATGGTAAAAGATAAATCAGGCGGCACATGGGTGGCGACCAAAACAGATGGCGCATTTTATTTATCAAACGATAATTATAATTTTAGCAATGTTGATGGCAGTTTATTAGGTGGTGATGGATTGTCGCATCATTCGGTGTGGGGCATTACCGAATACAATGATAAGTTATGGTTAGCCACGCACAATGGCATAACCGAGGTCGATTTAAAAGCCAATACAGGAAAGGTCTATTTAAAAGACTATAAAGTAGATTTACTAACAACCGAATTTACTGTTTATGAAATAATGCCCTATAAAAATAAATTGTGGCTTTACAGTAACCGAGGGCTGTTTGTTTTTGATCCAATTACACATGATGTTAGTAAACCAATAACAAAAAATCCTGCTAACCAAAATAAAATAAAAGGCTGGGTGCATGGTGTTACACTTATGCCAAATGGCGATTTATATTATGTGCACTCAGATCATGGCGTGTTTATTTATAACATTGATACGCAAATAGTGACTCGTTTAGGTGGTGAATTTGCACAATTTCAACCTTTCCTAGCCCATGGTTTTTTACCACCACTTTCTAGTAAACCCGATTCACCATTGTTTTTTAATGCGGGAATTTTATATCAAGTAAACCCTGAAAATTTTGCATTGAAAATGATTTATAAAGTACCCAAACAGCATGAAAATGTTGCTATTAGTGTGTTGTCGTATGTTATAGATAACAACAATATTTTATGGATATCATTGTCTAATTTTGGCCTAATAGGACTTGATGCTTTAACTTATCAGCTAGTACATACAATTGATTTGGAAAAAAATAAATTGGGCACTTTACTCTATGACATGGTGCTAGATGATGACGGCATGATTTGGATGAGTAGCCACAAAGGTATCTGGCGGTTAAACCCAAAAACATTACATTTTCAACAGTTTACTGTATCTGAAGGGCTGCTTTCGGCTGAATTTAATAGCAACGCAATGGCACGCCTAAAAGATGGCCGAATTGCATATGGTGGCTTAAAAGGTCTCACCTATTTCCAGCCAATGGAAAATAAAAATACTCAGGTGCTAATTGATAATGTCAATATTACACGAGTCAATTTGATGTCGCGTGATTTATCGTTTGATTTAAAGCAGCCACTAAATGAAGTTATTCTGAACCATGATGACATAGGACTTGAAGTTGCTTTTTCTGCTATGGCATTTAGTAATCAAGAGCGTATTATTTATGAGTATCAATTAGGCAATGGCCAGAAAACGTATACTCGCAATAATAATCGCGTTTTATTCCCTAAACTTAATCCGGGTAACTACCAATTAAAAGTGTGGGCGAAAGATCCACTTACAGGCAAATACACAGCACCTGCAACTTTAAAAATAAGAGTAAAATACCCGCTTTGGCGAGCGCCTTATTTTATGGTGCTATATGCAATGTTTCTCGTTGCATTTGTAACAATGTGGGTGATGCGACGCAATAAAATTCAACGGATTCTATTAGCAGCAAATAAAGAGAGCAAAGAAAGTGAAGCCCGCTTAAAAATAGCGTTAGAAGGCAGTGAATCTGGGGTATGGGATTGGCAGTCAAGTAACCCCTCCATTTATCAGCCTCGGCTAAAAAATGAACTTGGCTACGATAATGAAACAGTGAGTTTGGATGATTATTTAGCTAAAATTCACCCGCAAGATAAACAATTATTTCGCTTAGAATGGTTAGAATTTTTATCTACTGATAAAGGTTACTTTAACTGTACTTACCGCCTGCGCCACGCAAAAGGCTATTGGCGGTGGTATAAAGATTTTGGCAAAGTTGTAGAGTGGGACGAAAAAAACCCGCAAAAAGTGGCGGGGACCTACACTAATATGACCCGTGAGATGGTATTTGAAGAGCATGCATTGCTGTTTACCGCAGCATTTGAGCAAACCCGTGATTGGGTGCTTATACTCGATAAAAACTTTAATATCCGTGCCTCAAATAAATCACTTCAAACAGCCTTTAACTTCTCTGCTGAGTCGCTTTCTAGTCGCTCTCTAAATTTAGGAATTTCACGCAGCAATCGTTTTAGCTATTTACGGATTATACAAAAACTATTAGTTGGCGAGCATTTCACTTGCGAAGATACTGTAGTGCTTGCAAATGGTGAGTCTCATTATGTATTAGTGAAAATAAGTGCGGTGGCCGATAACGAGCAACGATTAAATAGTTATGTTGTTATATTAACGGATATAAGCGCTCAAAAATCAGCTGAAAATGAACTTCATTTGCTCGCTAATTACGATGTATTAACGGGATTACCAAACCGTACGTTGTTTAACGATCGTGTTGGGCATGCGTTAGAACAAGCAAAAAAGCACAGCTGTAAAGTTGCACTGTTATACATAAATATTAAGCGCTTTAAGTACTTTAATGATTCCTTAGGGCACGAAGCGGGTGATGAATTAATTAAAAAAGTTGCAGAGAGATTAAAATGTGCATTACGCCCATCAGATAGTGTCGCACGTTTTAGTGGTGATGAATTTGTTGCGCTCGTAGAGGATGTTCATAAAATAGAAGAGATTTTACTTATATGCGTAAAACTAATGGATTGCGTAAACCAAAATATTAGTGTTAGCGGACAGGTCGTTAATATTAATTTAAGTATTGGTGTTGCTATATCTCCTGATGATGCAAAAGAAAGCGCTACATTATTAAAAGCGGCTAACATTGCGCTTTACCATGCTAAAGATTCACTTGAAAGTAGCTATCAATTCTATAAACAAGAAATGAATCAGCATGTACAAAAAACACTTCACCTGGAGTCACAACTTACTAAAGCTTACCAAGAACATGAATTTTGTAATTATTACCAACCCATTGTTAATGCAAAAACTTATATTACAGAAGGGTTTGAAGTGTTATTACGCTGGCCTGAAAATAATCTTATCCAAACTCAAGAATTTTCTTTAGCGGCTGAAGGCATTGGTTTAATAACAAAGATAATGCTGCAAACATTGGCGCGTGCTTTAGAGGATTTGAAAGAGTGGCGTAAGGTATCGCCGAAGCTTTATTTATCAATAAATTTATCGGCACTTGATTTTGAGTTTATAGAGTTAGTGCCAGAGATCAGAAAAGCGCTAAGTAATGCCAATATACCGTCAGACGCGATTGTATTTGAAATTACCGAGTCGATACTTATGCGTGATTCAAAACAAGCATTGCACAGTATGGAGAAGCTTAAAAGTTTGGGCTGCAAGCTTTATATGGATGATTTTGGTACTGGTTATGCTTCATTGACTTATCTAAAACGTTTTCCTATCGACGTACTAAAAATTGATAAGAGCTTTGTACAAGACATAGGAATTGACTCTGATGACGAAGCCATTATTCAATCAATACTTGCCCTTGCACACAGTTTAGGTAAAGAATGTGTAGCAGAGGGGGTTGAAAGCTCACATCAGCTCGCCTTTTTAAA
This sequence comes from Pseudoalteromonas sp. 20-92, assembly GCF_030847595.1. Classification (NCBI taxonomy): domain Bacteria; kingdom Pseudomonadati; phylum Pseudomonadota; class Gammaproteobacteria; order Alteromonadales; family Pseudoalteromonadaceae; genus Pseudoalteromonas; species Pseudoalteromonas sp. 20-92. The sequence goes on along the minus strand of NZ_JANJGQ010000004.1, from coordinate 153,942 downwards.
TGAAAGGGGATGTAGCCATTTCCAAGGTTACTTATTTAGTAAGCCTGTACCAAATAACGAAGTACTACCGCTTATTAATCGCGATTGGAGTGATATGTTCAATTGATAATATTGCACTCATTTAAGGCCTTTTACCGCAGTGCCTGCAAAATAAATGGCCATTGTGCTCATTTAACTGCGTTTTAATGGCCTTATTAGCTTCTAGTTTACTCAAGCCTAATTTATAGCGTAGTTCTTCTAGGTGTTCTTGTTGAGTATCATTAAGAGTACCATTTTGAATTTGTTCATGTACGGCATCTTCAAAAAACTGGCGGCGTTTACGTATTTGTTCTGAAAAACTAGACGCCAGTAAACCTGTTGGTATCGCAACCATACCCATGCTCAGTAGTGTGATAACGCCGCCGAAAAACTTACCCAATGGCGTTATAGGTACTACATCACCATAACCAACGGTCGTTAGTGTGGCCATTGCCCACCACATAGCTGCAGGAATAGAGCCAAATTTATCGGGCTGTATGTCGTGCTCAATTAAATAAATTCCGCATGAGGCTAAAATAAGCACCACTGCCATAATAAAAAAAGCGGCCATTAATGAACTACCTTCATCGTTAAAGGCTTTTAAAAGTAGTTGCATGGCGCGTGAGTAGCGTGTGAGTTTAAACACTCTTAATAGTCGAAGCACACGTAAAAAACGTAAATCGAGAGGAAATAAAAACATCATTAAGCTCGGCAAAATCGCGATTAAATCAACAATTGCCAAAGGGGAGAAAAAATAACTAAGCCGACGTTTGGTATTAGATCCTTTTATTGCAGCATATTGTGTTTTATCTACGCAAGCCCAAAGTCTGGCTAAGTACTCAATAGCAAAAATAGCGACTGAGACAATTTCTAAAACTAAGAATTCGTTGTAATACTGCTCTACCACACTTGGGATTGATTCAATAACAATGGCTACAACGTTGATCATTATTAAGCTAATGAGTGCAATATCAAGAATATGCCCTGCTCGGCGGTACTGGCCTGTGCCTTCAAACAGGCAAGCCAATTTTTGTCTTAAAGTCTGCGAATTATTCATTATGTAAGTTTAAGTACCATGTTAATACTGCCCTCTTCAAAGTCGCGGCTAATTTTAAAACCTAGCTTACGGGCAAGCTCAATCATCCCTGTATTCTCAGGTAAGGTTATGCCTTCAATCGACTCCACACTTTGGCGTTTGCAGTGATTAATTGCAGCGCTCATTAGTATACGACCAAGCCCTAAGCCTTGGCAGTCTGAGCGTACTACAATAGCAAATTCAGCATGTAGGTTATCGGGATCCATAATGACGCGAGATACACCCAAAGTGCGGGTTTTACCTTCAAAGCGTTGGCAAACAATAAACGCCATTTCACGGTCGTAATCAATTTGGGTCATTTTAGCGAGTTGATCGTGGTTAAACTGTGGAAGCTCGCCAAAAAAGCGTTTATATCTGTCTTCTTTATTAAGTGACTCGTCAAATACTTTATGAGCTTGTTCATCTTCTGGTTTTATCGGTCTGAGCGTAGCTTGGGTGTTATTCTTAAGTGTTACCACTTCAACAAGCTCAATAGGGTAGGGACGAATAGATAACCGCTTACGATTGCTCTGAGCTTGATAGCGATTAAGTGTCATAGTGGCATCGAGCACTAAAAACTGCCCATTACTGGCAAGAATAGGATTTAGTTCCATTGAGCTAATGTCAGGTTGATCAATAACTAACTGAGAAATACGCGTTAGCAGTGCGCACAAACGATACTTATCAACTTTTTCGGGGAGTATGCGCTCCTTTAATACGCCTTTGTCGTGCGCTGCAGCAATTAAATACTTTGCCAAGTTCATATTTAGTGGAGGCAGTGCAACGGCGGCTTGTGCATATTCAAGGCCGGTTCCTGCTTCACCTAATAATATAACTGGGCCAAAATTGGGCTCGGTTTTAATCGCAATTCGCAGTTCATTTGCCCCTGCTCGCGGCGCCATTTTTTGTAATGAAAACCCCTCAATAACAGCATCCGGATACGTGTTTTTAATACGGATAAGCATCGCAAAAGCAGTTTGTTCAACCTCGTTGGCGTCGTTTAAGTTAAGCACCACACCACCGACTTCAGACTTCGAGGCAATACTAGGGCTAATAAGTTTTAACGCGACCGGAAAATCAAGCTCTATGGCTTGCTCTTTGGCTTCTGTTGGGGTGTAAGCGACCTCAGTTTGAATGCATTTAATACCATAGTGGTTTAATATTTGGCTTGCCTGATGAGTAGGTAAGTAGCTTTGTTCGTCATCTAAAAACTCATTAATAAGCGCTTTAGCGACCACTTTATTTATTTTAGCGTCATCAGTGTTCGACTCAGGTGTTTGCGTTAAATGCTTTTGGTTACGGCGATACGTTACCAAGTGCATAAACGCGCCTACAGAACCCTCTGGTGTTCTATAAGTGGGTATTGCGTTGTTTGAGCACACTTTTCTGGCGGCGTAAGATGCGTCTTCACCCATAAAGTTAGTTATAACGTAAGGGCGCGCCATTTTGGGTAATGTTTGTAAGGTTTCTACAATAATGTTGGCGTAGTCTTCGCTGGGCGCAAGCGCTGAGGGAGTATGGATAATCAGTAAGTTTTTAACTTCTTTTGCGTGCAGTAAAATTTCTAATGCTTGCTTATAACGCGCAGGTGCAGAGTCGCCAAAAATATCCACAGGGTTTGAGGTGGTTTCTGATTGCGGAATGACTTTATTTAGCGCATTTCGGGTTTCAATGCTTAGTTCTGCTAATTTACCGGAACTTTGAATAAGTTCATCAACGGCCATAACACCTGGGCCACCACCATTAGTTAAAATTGTCAGTTGTTCTACTTTTAATAATTTTGGATGCATGGCGAGTGTTTGTGTCGCTGCAAATAGCTCTCGTAAATCATTTACACGCAGCATACCCGCTCGTTGGAATAACGCATCGTAAACAGCATCAGAGCTTTGCTTTGCGCCGGTGTGAATTTCGGCTGCAAGTGCGCCTGCAGTTGTTTTACCTGTTTTAATCGCAATTACAGGCTTACTAAAGGCGGCGGCCCTTGCTGCTGATATAAAGCCACGAATATCTTCAATGTTATCTATGTAGAGTAAAATAGCTTTGGTTTTAGCATCACGACCTAAAAAGTCGAGTAGTTCATTAAAGTTTATATCAAGGCAATCGCCTACTGATACAAAATATGAAAAGCCAATTTCTTTGTTTTTAGCCCAATCTAAAATGGTTGAGCATACTGCTGCTGATTGCGATACAAATGCAATTTTACCTGGGCTTGCCACGGTATGTGAAAAGCTCGCATTTAAACCAATATGAGGGATCAGCAAGCCTAAGCAATTGGGTCCAAGCAAAGTAACTTGTTTGGCTTGAGCGCATGCTTTAAGCGCGCTTTTTTGTTCCCCAGATAGCCCATCGGCAATAACAATAGCCGTTTTACAGCCAAGCTCTCCAAGCTGCTCAATAATATCAATTAAGGTGTTTTTGTTAGTACAAATAACAGCAAGGTCGGGTACTTTTGGTAAGTCAGCAATAGAGGGGTAAGCAAGTACGCCATGTACTGCGCTATGGCTTGGAGTAACGGGCATTATCGGCCCTTTAAAACCGCCTTGAAGTAAGTTGCGCATAACCACAAAACCAGCCCGAGTTGATACGTTAGAGGCGCCAATAACGGCCACTGAGCTTGGGTTAAAAAATTGGGTTATACGCTTAAGGCTCATGGTTTTTCCTAGGCTGATTAAATTTTGCGTTATTTATAGTCTCAATGTACCCTGTTTACTGTGTTATTTCGAGCGTATCGATGCTTATTATTGATATCAATCAAGGAGATTATTGTGAATAAAACCCCCGGTTTTTACATTGTTATAGCGGCTATCTGTTTAAGTATAGGCCTAATTAGCTTAGGGTTTATTTTAAAAAGTACCGCTCTGGGTGTGAAAGGGATGGAACGTACTGTGCAGGTTAAGGGATTGGCCGAGCGAGAAGTAATCGCCGATACGGTAATTTGGCCTCTGCAATTTAGTGATGCCGACAATGATCTTGAAGAATTAGTCAGCCGAGTTGAGAAAAAAAATGATGCGGTAACTGCTTTTTTAAAACTCCATGGTTTTGACGACGATGAAATAACTATAGGCAGCCAGTCAGTTATTGATAAACAATCACGTGAATACAGTAATGAAAATCAAAAGTTTAGATACATAATACGCTCAAATATTATTGTTTATTCAAATGCACCAGATAAAGTACAAAACGCCCTGAGTAAAGTAAACCAGCTTGCTAAACAAAATATCGCAATAGTGCAGGATAGTTACGAAACAAAAGTTGAATACATTTTTACAGGCCTCAATGATGTAAAACCTGCGATGGTGCAAGAAGCAACTGAAAAAGCGCGTGAAGTCGCTAATAAATTTGCTAAAGACTCTAATTCAAAATTAGGCAAAATAAAAACAGCTCGCCAAGGGCAATTTAGTATCAGTAATCGCGATTCAAACACTCCACAAATCAAAAAAATACGCGTTGTTACTAGTGTTGAATATTATTTAGATGACTAAATTGCTCTAATTAAATGCGCCACCTGTGCGGTTGAACGCTGCAAGTAAGCAGCACTAAGTAAAATGCTAGTTTCGTTAAGGCCTGCGCCTTTTAGTGTATTTGCCAGTTGCTGTTTAGCCATTGGGTTTTGTTTTTGCTCTATTTCCATGAGTGCTAATAACGCTGAAAACTCATGTTTAACCGGCGTGCTTGGCTTATTCGCATACGCAATGTAACAAGCTACGGGTGTTAGGCCGCGATCGTTTGGCTGGGCAAGCGCTTTTACTAAATCATCGTTAGATTCAAACAGCATTAAAGAGCGCACATAATTAAAAGGTAATTTTTGATCGTCGGCGTGTTTAAATACATTATGCAGCGCGTTATTGCCCCGCACGTCTTGCGCTAAAAAGCCTTTATTAACTTTAAGTGCTGGGGTAAAAAAGGTTAACGTATCTGTTGTTGTCAATTGGTTTATAAACGCGGCTGGAGGTGCATTGGTAGTTAAAATACGCGTTGCCACATTTTGCATAAAGTCGTATTTAATGCTCATACGCTGAGTGCTTTCATATAAATGATTTAGCTGCAATGTCTGTTGGGCTGGGCTTAACTGTTTAAAGTCGTTATCAAGCTCATCTAGCTGATGCTTTGAAATACGTGCGTTAAGTAGTTGTATGCTTAAATCCATTATTATTTCCAAAGTCTTTTTTGCTACTATAAAACAAAAAAGGTCGCAAATGCGACCTTTCATCTTTAAAGCAATTGTTTAAATTGGTTTTAAGCTTTTTTGCTTGCTACCCATTCATTAACAAAGTTTTCTAGTACATTAAGTGGTACAGGACCATTTTTAAGGACAACGTCGTGGAACTGGCGAATATCAAACTTATCACCCAGTTGCTTTTTAGCGTCTTCACGAAGTTCTAAAATCTTAAGCATACCTACTTTATAAGCCGTTGCTTGTGAAGGCATTACAATGTGACGCTCAACCATTTTAACACCGTCAGATGTTGCATTAGGCGTGTTATTTACGTAGTAATCAATACCTTCTTGGCGAGTCCACTTCATTGCATGAATACCCGTATCAACCACTAGACGACATGCGCGCCACAGCTCCATTGAAAGGCGACCAAAATCTGAGTAAGGGTCTGAGTACATGCCCATTTCTTTAGGAATGAATTCTGAGTATAAACCCCAACCTTCAATATACGCAGTGTAGCCACCAAATTTACGAAACTTAGGCACGCCTTCTAGTTCTTGCGAAATAGCTATTTGCATGTGGTGACCCGGAATACCTTCGTGGTATGCCAGCGCTTCCATTTGATACGTTGGCATAGCTTCCATATCGTAAAGATTCGCGTAGTAAATACCTGGGCGTGAGCCATCAGGAGCAGGCTGTTGGTAAAATGCTTTGCCCGCTGCTTTTTCACGGAATGCTTCAACTGCTTTTACTTTTAAATCAGCTTTTGGTTTAACAATGAATAGCTCATCTAAACGTGTTTTCATTGTATCGATAAGCCCTGTTGCTTCATCAAGGTAGCGTTGTTTACCTTGTGCATCATTAGGGTAGTAAAATTGTTTGTCAGTTTTCATAAACTGCATAAAGGCTTTTAAGTCGCCTTTAAAGCCAACTTTATCTTTAATTTCACGCATTTCATCATGAATACGTGTTACTTCAGACTGGCCAATTGCATGAATTTCTTTAGCCGTTAAATCTGTAGTTGTAGTGCGCTTAAGTGCGTTGTTATAAAACGCTTCGCCATCAGGTAATTTCCATGCGCCATCACGGTTATCTGCACGTTTTTCTAACTGTGCTAGGTAGTTAATTAGCTTAGAGTAAGATGGTTTAACAGCCGATTTTAATGCATCTGATGCATCGCTGATTAACGAGTCTTTCTCGTTTTGGCTAATTTCAAGCACTGCTACTTTACGTTTAAAATCAGCAAGCAATGTAGAATCATCGCCTTTTTCGAATGGGGCACCGTGAATAATGTTTTTACTTGAATCAATAACATGCGGGAACACAAATTTAGGAGCGATAATGCCTTTTTCTGCACGTACATTTAAATCAGTAATAAGCTGATCAATAACCTCAGTAACACCATTTAAACGTGAAATGTAGTCTTTAGCTTCTTTTGCATTACTAATTGAGTGCTGATTAATTAAAAACGCAGGGATCATAGAATGCGTACCAAACATTTGGTTCACAGGGTAATTATGGTAACGCCATTTAAAGTCGGCAATTGAACTTTCAAGATCTTGTTTTTTTAAGTCGTAACTTACTTTTGTTGCATCATCTAATAAATCACGATTAATTGCTTTTAATGCAACTAGGTCAGCTTTTGTTTGTGCTAAATCTTTAAGCTTTCTTTCTTCGCTGCCATCGTCCCACTTATCGTAATCTTGCTTAATACCCATATATGTTTGATATACAGGACTGCTCATTACATCGCGATTAAATGTATCTTCAAAAAATGCATTCGCTTTGTCGATTTCACTTTGTTGTGATTGAACTGCTTGTGCAACAGAGGCTGGAGTTGATTGTTGTGTTGTTTGCTGGCAACCAGCAAGCAGTGCAACGCTTACAGCCGCTGCAATAAAAGTAAGTTTACGCATTGTTTTCCCTTTTGTTGTTAGAAACCCATTAGGGTGTTTTATATTTATTCGCTTTATATTGTCGTGTAGTGCCTTAGCGCTACACGAACAATTCTAGTAGGTCATTTAAAAAGCGATGACCTTTTAAGGTTACCTGCCAATGACTGTCTGTTTGAGTCAATAAACCTTTATTAAGTGCTTGGTTTAGTGCGCTTTGTTGACTTTGCAGTGGCAATGTTGTTAGTTTATTAAAATCATTAATTGGGCAAGGCTCAACAAGGCGAAAGCGATTCATAAAAAATTCAAATGCTAAATCATCTTGCTCTACATGCCAGCTTTTGTACATATATGGTTTAATTAAATCCATATAACCGCGCGGGTGCTTAACCTTTTCGGTGCGCGTTATAAGCCCTGTATTTTCATCAGTAACCTTACCATGTGCGCCGCAGCCAATACCAAGATAATCGCCAAAACGCCAATAATTCAAGTTATGTTGGCATTGATAGCCCGGTTTTGCATAACCCGATATTTCGTATTGTACGTAACCGGCTTGCTTGAGTAATTCTACTCCTTGTTCTTGAATGTCCCACAGTGTTTCGTCTTGTGGCAAGGTAGGGGGTTTTGAAGCAAACTGCGTATTGGGTTCAATAGTTAGTTGATACCAAGATATATGTGGTGGATCGAGCGCTATAATTTGCTTTAAATCACTCAGTGCATCGTCAAGTGTTTGCCCTGGTAAGCCGTGCATTAAATCAAGGTTAAAGCTATTTAAACCGGCTTCTTTAGCCTGCTGCGCAGCATAATTAGCCTCGTCGCTGCCATGAATCCGACCAAGTGTTTTTAACTTGTCGTTTTGCATGCTTTGTACACCAATAGAAATACGGTTAATGCCTGCTTTTACGTAATCTTTAAAGCGACCTGTTTCTACTGTACCAGGGTTGGCTTCAAGGGTAATTTCGCAGTGTTCTTCAAGCCCAATTAGGTTGTCGACTTCATTTAATAATCGGGTATAAGCTGCACCAGTTAATAAGCTTGGCGTGCCGCCACCAATAAAAATACTGTGAATTTTACGCCCTTGTACTAAGTGCAAATCAGCTTTTAAGTCATCAATTAAGTGTTGAACATATTCAGCTTCAGGTATTTCACCTTTTTGTCCGTGGCTATTAAAATCGCAGTACGGGCATTTTTGCACGCACCAAGGCACATGCACATATAAGCTCAGTGGTGGAAGGTTCACAGGCCGCCTTTTTGCTGTAGTTCTAGTAATAATTTTTGCAGCGCTTGCCCGCGATGACTCACTGCATTTTTTTGCTCTTTTGTAAGCTCAGCACTGGTGCAATTTTGTTCTGCTACAAAAAACACTGGATCGTAACCAAATCCACCGTTGCCATTTTGAGTGAGCGTAATTTCGCCCTCCCAACTAGCACTACAAATAAGCGGAGTCGGGTCGTCTGCGTGGCGCATTAACACCAGTACACACCAAAAACGTGCACTTCGGATAGGATTATTACCTAAATCAACGAGTAACTTATCAATGTTATCTTGATCGCTGGCACCTGTGCCTGCAAAGCGAGCAGAATACACACCGGGCGCACCATTTAAGCCATCAACTTCTAAACCGGAGTCATCGGCAATAGCTGGCATGCCGGTAATTTTAGCGGCATGGCGCGCTTTAATAATAGCATTTTCAACAAAGGTAGTACCGGTTTCGGCAACTTCACCTACGTTAAAGTCGCTCTGTGGAACTACATTAATATTCAGAGAGCTTAGCATGTTAGCTAGCTCTTTTACTTTGCCAAGGTTACCTGTAGCAAGTACTAAAGTTTTGGTCATGTTATTAATCTACGTAAAATTTTTGCTGAAACTGTAATTTTTGAAATTGATTACTTTGCTGTATTTCAATCTCAAAGCGTAAAATCTCTTCGTTGGTGTAATCAACTTGGGCAAGGTAATAAATTGAATCACCTTCTTTTACTTCTTTAAAAGTAAGCGTTTGTTTGTTGCCAAGTAGGTTTCTAGCTGTGCCAGTAAGCTTTGCTGTTTGGGCTGTATTTTCGGCATCATTTTTTAAAACAGAAATATTCACAATGCCTTTGTATCCGCTTCGCTCAAGGCCATACGCTTTTGCTATTTTTGGCTGAATAAAAGTAGAAGGAAAAGCAATGTAATGCACTTGCCATGGGCCAAGCTCTTTGTATTGTGCGCCTTGCATTTCTTCGCTTTGCGCGTTAAATGCAAATGCTAAACAAGCAATAAAACAAAACTTAATTAAACGGTTCATTATGTATTCCTCAAAACATATAAAAAAGAGGCCTTTGGGCCTCTAATTAAAAAATCCATATTAGACTAAAAAATCCATAAGCAGCATTTGCAAAAACTGAATACCAATAATAAGTACTAAAACTGATAAATCTAAGCCACCCATTGATGGCAATATTTTACGAATTGGTTTTAGCATTGGTTCAGTAAGCTGATGGAAAACCGCTTCTATAGGGTTATAACCTTGGCTAACCCAACTTAAAATAGCGCGAATAATAAGTACCCAAAATACTAAATTAAGGCCTTCTTTTAGTACCGTTATAAGTGCTTGAATAAGTACAGGCTGTATTGCCCACGCATTATATATAACAAGCATTAAAGTACTTATTTTGGCTACAGCGACTATAAATGCCAGCAACAGAGAAGCTAAATCAAGCCCACCAAATCCAGGAATGATTTTACGCAGTGGTTTTACTGCAAACGAAGTGGCTTTAACCACAAACTGGCTCATTGGGTTGTAAAAGTCGGCTTTTGCCCACTGCAGCCAAAAGCGCAGTAATACCACCATTAAAAACAAATCAAACAAGGTACTGATTAAAAATTGCATGGCATTCATAGTGTAACCTTCAATAAAAAAGTAGTTTTAAAGTTCTTTTTCCATTTGCTCTGCACGCGCAATACACGCATCCATTGCATCGCCAACGGTTTTAGTTAAGCCTTCATCTTTTAAGTGCTCAACAGCTGCGTGAGTAGTACCGCCTTTAGATGTTACGTTTGAACGTAGTTGCGAAATACTAATATCAGGCTGGCTAAGTGCCATTTCGGCGGCGCCAAGGGCTGTTTGTTGCACTAAACGACGAGCGTCTTCGTCGTTAAAGCCCAGTGCTTTGGCTTTTTCTTCAATGGCTTCCATAAACAAGAAAAAGTAAGCAGGTGATGAGCCGGTCACAGCAATAATATCGTTTATTTGTGACTCTTCTTCAACCCATACCACAATGCCAGTGCATTCAAAAACTTGTTGTACAAATTCGTGTTCGCTTTGTGTTTCGCCCGCACCATATAAACCTGATACTCCGCGACCTAATAAAGACGGTGTATTTGGCATGCAACGTACCATTTTAACGTCTTTACCTAGCATTTCGCGCAAACGTTTTACGGTTAAGCCCGCAGCAACAGAAATAAACAGTTTATTGCTAAAGTCTATGCCTGACTCTTGAAACGATTTACATAAATCGCCCATCATTTGTGGTTTAACAGACAAAACAATTACATCAGCATCGCGCAGGGCTTCGTTATTGTCACTGGTGGTTTGCACCTTGAAATCAAATGCTACCTTTGCAAGCTTTTCTTGGTTGCGGTTAGTTGCAATAATATTACTTGCGTTAAAACCGTTTTTTACCATGCCACCAATAATGGCGTAACTCATATTACCTGTGCCTATAAATGCGATTTTTTTATTTGACATAAATCTGTTATCACCTTTTAAGTTCGTGTTCCAAAAATGTCTGTGCCGATCCTCACCATGGTTGAACCCGCACTAATGGCAGCTTCAACATCGTTACTCATACCCATCGACAAAGTATCTACTTGAGGATATTGGGTCTTTAGTTTATCAAAGCAAGTTTGCAATTGCTCAAAAGATTGAATTTGTGTATCCAGTTTGTCGCTTTTAGCAGGAATTGCCATTAAACCTCGAAGTGTTAGGTGCTCACATTGGTTTATATAATCGGCAAGTTCATCTATTTCATCGCGGTGGCAACCTGACTTTGCTTCCTCATTACTTATATTTACTTGAATAAGTACATTTAGAGGCGCTTTATCGCCTGGGCGCTGGGAGTTTAATCGTTTCGCTATCTTTAGGCGATCAACGCTTTGCACCCAGTCAAAATTGGCAGCCACTAAGGCACTTTTATTGGATTGAATAGGGCCAATGAAATGCCAAATGATGTCGCTATATGACTGTAGTTGAGCTATTTTATCTATAGCCTCTTGAACATAAGATTCACCAAATTCGCGCTGGCCGTGTTTGTAAGCTGCAATTATATCTTCGCTTGGTTTCGTTTTAGACACTGCCAGCAAGGTTATTTCGTTGTTATTTCGCTGTGCATTTTTTGCAGCCATTGCAATTCTAGCGTAGGCGGATGTGAGTCGTTCTGCTATTGTAACCATATATTTATCAGTTAGTTGTGGAGTCATAAATGGATATTACCGAATTATTAGCGTTTAGTGTGCAACATAAAGCATCCGATTTACACCTATCGTCGGGTGTTTCACCTATGATACGCGTAGACGGTGATGTTCGTCGCATTAATATACCTGCATTAGAAGATAAAGACGTAAACAGTCTGGTTTACGATATTATGAACGATAATCAACGCAAGGACTACGAACAAAACCTCGAAGTGGATTTTTCGTTTGAAGTACCTAATTTAGCACGCTTTCGTGTGAATGCGTTTAATTCTAATCGCGGACCAGCAGCAGTGTTTCGTACCATACCAAGTGAAGTGTTAACGCTTGATGATTTAGGTGCGCCAGAAATTTTTAAAAAGATATCTGATACTCCACGAGGACTAGTTCTGGTTACAGGGCCTACGGGCTCGGGTAAATCAACGACACTTGCCGCGATGGTTGATTATATAAATCAAAATAAACATCATCATATTTTAACAATTGAAGATCCAATTGAATTTGTTCACGATAATAAATTAAGTCTAATTAACCAGCGAGAAGTGCATCGCGATACACATAGTTTCTCAAATGCGCTACGTAGTGCTCTGCGTGAAGACCCTGATGTGATATTAGTCGGTGAGCTACGTGATTTAGAAACAATTCGTCTTGCAATGACCGCAGCCGAAACCGGGCACTTGGTATTTGGTACGCTACATACCACTTCAGCACCAAAAACGATTGACCGTATTATCGATGTATTTCCTGGTGAAGAAAAAGCAATGATCCGTTCAATGTTGTCTGAATCATTACGCGCAGTAATTTCACAAACATTACTTAAAAAAGTGGGTGGTGGGCGAGTTGCTGCACATGAAATTATGATTGCAGTGCCTGCTATTCGTAACTTAATTCGTGAAGATAAAGTAGCGCAAATGTATTCATCTATCCAAACTGGCGCATCCGTGGGTATGCAAACAATGGATCAGTGTTTAACAAACTTAGTTAATCACGGTATTGTTAGTAACGTTGCAGCTAAAGAAAAAGCACAAGACAAAACACAATTTGGCGGTTAAGGAACTATTATGACGTTATCTTTAAATCATTTTTTACTGTTAATGATTGAGAAAAAAGGATCTGATTTATTTGTATCAAGTAGGTTACCTGTAAGCGCTAAAATAAATGGCGAACTTATCCACTTAGGTGATGAAAAGTTAACTGATGAAGAAGCGCTCGAGCTTGTTGAGTCTGCTATGAGCGAAAAGCAAAAAGCGGAGTATCACGCAACTAAAGAATGCAACTTTGCGATTGCAACTGATGAAGGGCGTTTTCGTATTTCTGCCTTTTGGCAGCGTGATAGAGCCGGTATGGTTATTCGTCGAATAGTTACGCAAATACCTGATGTAGAAGAGTTAGGTCTGCCTTCTACGCTCACGGATGTAATTATGTCTAAGCGTGGGCTTGTGTTATTTGTGGGTGGTACAGGGACTGGTAAATCAACGTCTTTAGCGGCGCTTATTGGTTATAGAAATCGTCATCAACGTGGTCACATTTTAACAATTGAAGATCCTATTGAGTTTGTTCACGAACATCGTAAAAGTATTATTACTCAGCGCGAAGTAGGGCTTGATACAGAAAGTTTTGAATCAGCACTCAAAAGCTCATTGCGCCAAGCACCCGATGTAATTTTGATTGGTGAAATACGCTCACAAGAAACCATGGAATATGCACTTAGCTTTGCTGAAACAGGTCATTTATGTGTTGCTACACTACACGCTAATAATGCTAACCAAGCTATTGATCGAATAATGCATTTAGTACCTAAAGAAAAGCACGATAAGCTTAAATACGATTTAGCGCTAAATTTGCGCGCTATTATTGCTCAACAGTTATTACCTACTTCTGATGGTGAAGGTCGTGTTGCAGCAATCGAAATACTACTTAACTCGCCGATGATTGCAGAGCTCATTAAAAATGGTGATATTGGTGGTATTAAAGAGGCGATGGCAAAATCGAAAGAAATGGGCATGCAAACTTTTGATCAAGCATTATTTGAACTTTATAAACAACAATCAATTAACTATGCTGATGCGCTGCACCATGCTGACTCGCCGAATGATTTACGTTTGATGATTAAACTACGTAATAATGAACAACAAGGAGCTGGTTTTTTACAAGGTGTAACGATAGATGGTTTAGATGGAAAAGACAGTAATTACTAAATGCTAAATGAAAAATATAAAAGCGCCAAGTTGGCGCTTTTATATTTTATACGGCCTTATTATTCACCGTAACTAGATTCAAAAAAACTTTCTAAAATAATAACCGCAGACATATTATCTACATTACCTTTACCCAAGTTTTTATAGCCGCCTTGCTCGAATAAACGAGCTTTAGCATCGGCTGTTGTTAAGCGCTCGTCTTGCGTTTGCACAGGAATGCCGTAATGGTTATGCAGCCTGTTAGCAAACTTTTTAGCTTTAAAAGTTACTTCTTGTGAAGTCCCATCCATATTTAGCGGCAAACCAACAACCATTAAGTCGGGCTGCCACTGCGACACTTGTACTGCAATATGATCCCAATTTGGAATACCATCTTGCGCTTTTACAGCCTTTAGGCTCGATGCACTACCAGTGAGCTCTTGACCAATAGCAATGCCAATACTTTTGGTGCCAAAGTCAAAGCCCATTACGGTTCGCTCGCCTTGCGGTTTAAGCGTTTTTTTTGTCATGTTTGTCTTGTTTAAGTTTTAAATAATTAAAATTACTATGCGTGACCGGCTTCAGGGCTTAGTTGGCTTATATCAAAGCCCAGCATTGAAACCGCTTTTTCCCATCGTTTTTCAACGGGCGTATTAAAAATGATCTTCGGATCAGCTTCTATAATTAACCAACTATTATCAAGCAGTTCTTGCTCTAGTTGACCTTGCTCCCACCCTGAATAACCTAAGGTAATGATAAACTGCTCGGGTGCTTGTGCGGTTGTTAAACTTGCGAGTACATCTTTAGATGTAGTGATCATAATGTCACTACTGAGCTTTTGACTTGAGGTGTAACCCAGTTTTGGAGAATGCAGTACAAAGCCTCGATCGGTTTTAACCGGGCCACCTGCATATACAGCTACTTGTGCAGCTTGCTGGGTTTTATCATTATCTATTTCTATTTTGTCCAGTAGTTCGCCAACGGTAACATTAATAGGTTGGTTGATCACCAATCCCATAGCCCCATCTTCATTGTGCTCACAAATATAGGTAACGGCACGTTTAAAAAAAGGGTCTTGCATCGACGGCATCGCGATTAAAAAATGATTTTCTAATGACTGCATAGATTTCACCCTTTTAAGTTAGTGGACTTTGAGTATGGCATATACCTATGTTTTTAAAACTAAATAAGCTTATGTATATCATTAAAAATTAATGCAGCAGTGACTGCATTAATTTTTAATGCGAAAAAAGCTATAAGTAACGATTGGGTATGTGCTTATTTACCTAGTTTTTTCTCAATTGCGTCAAATAAAATACCCGTAATTGAAATATCATAAGCAGCTTCAATTTCGCGCACGCACGTTGGTGCAGTGACGTTAATTTCAGTTAATTTATCGCCAATAATATCTAAGCCTACAAAAATTAAGCCTTTTTCTTTAAGCGTTGGTGCAACAGCTTGCGCTATTTTTAAATCTGATTCGCTAAGAGGACGCGCTTCGCCTCGACCGCCTACAGCTAAGTTACCGCGTGTTTCACCATTTTGTGGAATGCGCGCTAAACAATACGGAATGACTTCGCCATCAATAACCAATACGCGCTTGTCGCCTTGTTTGATCTCAGGAATATAATTTTGCACCATAGCAAAGCGACTGCCGTGTTCGGTTAATGTTTCACAAATTACACCAATATTAGCGTCGTCTTCTCTAATGCGGAAAATAGATGCGCCACCCATGCCATCAAGTGGTTTTAAAATAATGTCTTTATGCTCGGCTAAAAACTCACGAATTTGTTTTTGACTACGTGTAACCAGGGTATCTGGCGTATGTTCGCTAAACCATGCTGTAAATAGCTTTTCATTAGCATCGCGAAGGCTTTGTGGCTTGTTAATTATTAACGTACCTTCTTGTTCTGCACGCTCTAAAATATACGTCGCGTAAATGTATTCAGTATCAAAAGGAGGGTCTTTACGCATTAAAATTACATCAAGGTCGGCAAGGGCTATAGTGGTTTTTTCTTCAAGCTCGTACCATTTTTCTGCATTGTTGAATACTTGCGCTTTAGACGCCGTAGCGTAAGATTTACCTTTACGAAGAGATAAATCATCCATCTCCATATAATAAATTTCGTAGCCGCGTTCTTGCGCTTGCATCATCATTGCAAAACCGGTGTCTTTTTTGATGTTAAATCCACTAATAGGATCTGAAATAATACCTAACTTAATTGCCATGCGCTGTGCCTTACTATAAATGTTACTGTTTATATGAGGGTGCTTTTAGTTATTTCAATTAGCTAAATCGCCAAATTGAAGCTGTAATGCACTTAAGACCGTTAAAGCGGCCGTTTCCGTTCGTAAAACACGCGGGCCTAAACGAATATCTACAAAATCTAGTTGCTTAGTTAGTGCGATTTCATCATCGGTAAAACCACCTTCAGGACCGACTAAAAAGCGCACGCCATCTTTAGGTACTGTAATGGTTTTAATGCTGTGCTCAGCACGAGGGTGGAGTGTGAGCTTAATTGCATTGGTTTGTTGTGCAAGCCATTGTTTTAAATCAATCGGTGGATTAATGATTGGTATAAAGTTACGTCCTGACTGCTCAGCTGCTGCAATTGCGATTTTTTGCCATTGTTGGTGTTTTTTCTCAAGGCGATCACCCATTAGTTTTACGCCACAGCGCTGACTAAAAATAGGCGTAATTTCGGTAATCCCTAGTTCAACTGATTTTTGAATCGTAAAATCCATTTTATCGCCACGTGAAACACACTGACCTAAATGAATTTTTAAGGGGGATTCAACATCATGAGCATTAAATTCATATGGCATTACTACAACTGTTTTTTTAGTTACTTCAATTATTTCACTAAGGTATTCGCCGCCTTCGCCATTAAAAATAGACACATTTTCGCCTACTTTCATACGAAGTACACGGCCAACGTGGCCTGCAGCGTCTTCATCTAACGAAACGGGGGTATTTAAGATAATGTTAGATTTTTGATAAATATGAGGAACTCGCATGTAATGTCACTTATAGGTTAGCGCATAAAAGTTATATACCGCTATGGTAAGTAAGCTGTGAGCTTGGTGCAATTATTTATTTTCTATTAAGTTGTTCTGTTAACTCAACTAGGTTCAAAGGAGTTTCCGCTATATCGGTGTGGCAAGATAGATGATTTGAGTGACTTTGGTCTGTTAGTGGGCAAAAGTTAAAACCATTTTCATCTTGGCTAACTAAAATGCGATTTTTATGCAAAGAGTTATAGATAAATCGCTGTGCATCATCGGCCAGTAAGTAGTCGACTTTATTTAGTAAAATACCTTCGATACTGTGATGCTCATGCAAGTAGCTGGCAAGTTCAGAAACGCTTATTTCGTTTTCAAAATCGCAATAGCAATAGTCTTTTATAAGCTCATCAAACATCATTTTTACTAATTGGCGCATATTAGAACCCGCGATGACTAAGGGGCTCGATGTATTTCGTCGTTCACTATTAAAATAATGCTCAGCAAATGATCGGCTAAACTCTTTATCTATGTCTATTAATAAATAGTTAGTCACTTGGAATGGCATAAGTCCCCATCGTATTTAGGTCAGTGTATACAAACTTAATTAAAAGTAGATCGTTTATAGCTGTTTAATTTAAAGAACTCACTGAAAAATAACTTGAGCCAAAAATAGCCAAATTATCTTACACAGCTGAATTCAACATTAACGATGTTGAATTCACGTGCAGTAAGCCCACTATTGATGTGTAAATTCACCTTATTTTTCCTAGCGCTAAATAAATTTTAATATCATAGCAATTTAATACGCCGGTCAACCTTTTCAGTCAAAGGGAGGCTAAATAGAAAACATGCTAATTAGCAAGTAGCCAATAGCACAAAAAACAGCAAATTCAATACAAGCAATCCCTATGTTATCTTGATGATCAACCTCAAGCGCTGTATCAATATTAGGTAAGGATATAACTTTTATTACAAAAGTAAGCGCATACAGTAATATCCACATTACACCGCAGTGCATGACGAGAGTGAATAAATTTTCTACCATTTTACCATTTTGAAATTCAGCACTGGATAAACCGGCATACACAGCGAGTGCTAAACCAATCGACTTACCAGCATAGCGTATCCCTATCGAGGTGTTCTCTAAATTAAAGTTGCTCTGTAATGAAGCTCCTTGATTCGCTTTTGCAAAGCGGTACTCGCGGATTTTACTATCAAAAGCGAACATACCTTGCAGGACAAAAAAACTAACAAAAGCAATTAGCAAGTTACTTAGACCTTGTGTATGGGTCCACGTATAAAGTCCTAAAGTCATAATGCAGTTAGCGATTAACATACCTGAATCGACTAATGCAGCACATACGTTTTGTTTTAATATAGCGGCTTCTTCATTAAAACGATGGAGGATCCATTTTCGGTGAATTAAGTGTCCCGCTTTGATAAAAATAAACAGTAGAATAATTAATACAATCACTTTTAAAGGGTTGGATTGCGCAGTACTTACGCTAATTTCATCAAACAAAAAAGCCATAGTTGCAATAACAACTGATATTTCAGAGGCAAAACTAATCCCCATTGCAAAGTTATCGTGCTGCGCAAGTTCATCTTTAAGCGCTTGTTTTGCTTTAATTTGAGTTACGACTCGTAGGCAAAATATAGTTATGCAAATAACCGCAAAACTAATAGCAATCGCAACAAAACTAGTGTTAGATAATGACAAATAAGACATGGTATTCCTAAGTAGAGTTAACCTTTCTAGGTTTTAATCATTCTAGTACGGTTACTGATGATATAAAAGAGAGTATTGATGAGTAACGTAAAGCAACTTCCTATTCAATTACAAAAACTTGGCTTAATGCGCTTTGAGCAGTTGTACCCAGAGCAAAATAAAGAGCCCGTTATTGTAAAGTTACTCGGATTAAGTGACTTTGCGTGGCGTAGCTTAAGATCCCAGCCAGACTTAAAAGAGTGGCTGACATGCAAAGACAAAATACAAAGCCGAATTATTAACTCTCCTTTTGAAAATAGAAATTTAGCTGAGATAGATGAAAATGAATGCCATAAGATACTTCGTCAGTTTCGAGAGAAGTACTGGCTTAAGGTCGCATTTTTAGATCTATGCTGTAATCACCCAATTGCTGATAGCATAAAATACATTAGCCAGCTTGCTGATATGTTGATAGAAAGTGCGAATCAATGGGCGCATACGCACGTTGCTAAAATTAATGGCGAACCTTTAGATGAGGGTAACCGAGCAATGCCATTAATGGTACTTGGTATGGGTAAGCTAGGGGGGCAAGAACTGAATTACTCATCAGACATAGATCTTATTTTTGCTTATCCCCGCAGTGTTAAAACACAAGGTGGACGTCGAAACTTAGAGGCGCAAATATTTTATACAAAGGTGGCACAAAAGCTAATTGCAGCGCTAAATCAAACGACCGGTGACGGGCAAGTATTTAGGGTTGATATGCGACTTCGCCCGTTTGGTGAAAGTGGCCCACTTGTTATGAGCTTTAACGCAATTGAAGACTATTACCAAGAGCAAGGACGAGATTGGGAACGTTATGCCATGTTAAAAGGGCGTTTAATTGGCACACCTAATCAGTATTGGGATGAATTTAATCAGCTTTTAAAGCCATTTGTATATCGTCGCTATATTGATTTCTCAGTGATTGAATCACTACGAAAAATGAAGTTAATGATTGCCCAAGAAGTGCGGCGAAAAGGTTTAACTAATAATATCAAACTAGGTGGTGGTGGTATTCGAGAGGTTGAGTTTATTGTTCAAGCGTTGCAAATGGTAAGAGGTGGACGAGAAGCTAACTTACAAACGCAATCATTACTTAAAGCGTTAAAGGAGTTAACGGTTAACCAAGTTATTAATGAGCTTGAAGCGCAAGGTCTTGAGAATAATTATCTTTATTTACGTAAAGTTGAACAGTACTTGCAAATATTCGACGACCAGCAAACACAAACATTGCCGGATGATGAGTTAAACCAGCAACGCCTAAATACTTTATTAGAACAGGATGATTTTGGCGCAACATTGGTTGAAATAGATCACGTCATGCAGCAAATACATAACGAATTTACACAGGTGATTGGTGAAGAAACTGAGCCTTTAGATACAAGTGAAGGGGCATTTGTGAGTGCATGGGATCATGGTGATATTAGTTTTTTAAATGAGCCAAAAGATGATTGGCAATTACCATTAAAAGATTTTAAACAACGTATATCAAAGGCAAAAATAGGTAATCGGGGGCGCGATATTCTCGATAAATTAATGCCAGCTTTACTAAAACAGTTAAATAATTTTAACGCCAGTGGTGCAGCATTTTCTATGGTTTGCCAAATACTAAATAAAATTATTTCGCGTACTGCGTACTTGGAATTATTATACGAAAACCCAGGAACATTAAAGCAGCTGGTACTATTGTGTTGCCATAGCAAATGGATAGGAGAATATATATCTCGCTATCCTATCTTACTTGACGAGCTTATTGATCCTGCAGTTTTGTATAAGCCGACCCCTTTAACTGCTTATAAATATGAAATAAGGCAATATTTCTTACGCATTGAACATGATGATTTAGAACTACAAATGGAATCTCTAAGGCAGTTCAAACAAACACATCAATTACGTATCGCAGCAGCTGATGCTACTGGAGTAATTGATGTTATGAAAGTAAGCGATCACTTAACAGCACTGGCCGAAGCAATTGTTGATCAAGCTGTTAATATTGCATGGCATAATACGGTTAAGCGTTTTGGCATGCCGCCTGGCACTGACGATGAAAATAAAGGGTTTGCCGTAATTGCTTACGGTAAAACAGGGGGATTTGAAGTGGGTTACGATTCAGATCTTGATTTAGTTTTTGTACATAACCACGACGGTTCTAGTCAAACTGATGGCGATAAGCCAATTGATTCAAGGCAGTTTTATCTAAAACTCGCACAACGCCTAATGCATTTATTTAATACACGTACCGCATCGGGGATTTTATATGAGCTTGATACACGCTTACGACCTGAAGGTGCATCAGGGTTGCTAGCGATCAACCTTGAAAGCTTTAATCATTATCAGCAAACTCAAGCATGGACGTGGGAACATCAAGCACTTGTTCGTGCTCGCTTAATTTTAGGTCAAGATGAGCTAGTTGAACGCTTTCTAGAAATTAGAAAAAATATACTGAGTCAACAACGCGATGCTACAACACTAAAAGATGATGTTATAAAAATGCGTGAAAAAATGCGTGATCATCTAGCAAAAGGAAATACTGATCAATTTGACTTAAAGCAAGATATTGGTGGTATGGCTGATATTGAATTTATTACGCAATATATAGTGCTCAAATATGCCTATAAATTTGAAAAGCTAATAGTTTATTCTGACAACGTAAGAATTTTAACTGAGGCTGCTAAAATTGGTTGTATTACTGAAGAGCAAAAGCAGCAGTTGGTCAAAGCGTATATTGATTATCGTTCTTGCTACCATGTACTGAGCTTAGATCAGCAAGGTAAATTAGTATCACGAGAAGCATTCCAGAATGATATTACTCATGTAACACATATTTGGAATAGCATTTTTGCGTTAAGTTAAATTTAAAAACCCAAGCTAAAGCTTGGGTTTTTCTTTTAAGTGGTTGTTTAAATGTTTAAATGTTTAATTTTAAGCAATTAGCACGTACAAATTCAGATGGTTTTTCAGTAATTATTGCGGCACGTTGCTTGTGGCAAAAATAAGTGTAGACCTCATATTCAAAGTCATCATTAATAGCTCTGCCTACTTGATATAATGCAGAGGTGAAATTACTGTCGACTCTAAAATGATCTTTTACTACGTAGTCTTTACTTAAATACCAATAAAGCGCAAGACCCTCATTATCAGCATATTGAGAAAGTGCTTTTTTTAACGTTGTTCCACTTTCAAAACGTCTGGGCTCAATTCCGCCCGTCCAGCTAGTTGGCATAGGATCAACCGTTCGGCCTCGCTCCGCTAACACGCGATCAAGAGTCTGATCTGGCTTTTTGAGTTGGAGTACAAATTGATCTCGCTCTTTATTGCTTTGAACTTGATTACGGATGGATGAATAAAAGCGAGATAGCCCTTCAGCTGCCGCATTTTTAGAATCTCTAATATCAAATGTTGGCCCATCACTGAATAAAAAATAGATAGCCAGTATAATTAATACTGCAGCAAATGATAAATGTTTAACCCAAAACCACATAATCTCTACTCACTTTTTGTATTTAGTGTTATTCCACTGCTACTTCTTATAAAAAGAAGGGGTATTTTTGTCTGGTCTCGTTTTAAAACGGCGATGGAGCCACATATATTGCTCAGGCGCCGCGTTAATTGAACGCTCCATACGTTGATTTACACGTATTACATCCGCTTTATCGTCACCACTTGGGAAATTTTCAAGCTCAGGTAATATTTCTAAGTGATATTTACCACTGTCGTCACGACGCGTGATTAAGCTCATTGTCTCGCAGTTTTTACTACCAGCAAACATCAGTGTGCCTGTTGTGGTTGCTGTATCGGGTACTGCGTAAAAAGGAACAAACTCACAACGGTTACGACCGTAATCTTGATCAGGCAAGTAATAACAAACTTTTTTATTTTTTAATGCTTTTAATAGACCTTTTACGTCCTTACGACCAATTAAATATTCGTTAGAGCGGAGGCGTCCATTGGTTGTAAAGTATTCCATCAATGGGTTGTTATGAGGACGATAAAACCCAACTCCTTGGCACGCTAATCCCATTATGCGACTAGCCATTTCAAGATGTAAAACATGGGGAATAAGTAATAATACGCCTTTGCCAGAAGCTTGCACCCGCTCAAAATGTTCAAGCCCTTTAAAAGACCCTAATGCTTTTTGAGCACGCCATTGCGGCCACCACCAAGCCATACCGGTCTCGACCATCGCAATTCCTGTATTTTCCATATTTTTGAGTACTAGGTCTTTTTGATCTGCTTCGCTCATATCAGGAAAGCATAGTTTAATGTTTACTTGTGCAATATGGCGACGGCGTTTCATGAATTTATAAACTAAACGCCCCAGCTGTTTACCCATGGCTAATTGTAGTTTTTGTGGCAACCAAGAGAGTAAATATAAGAATAAAACGCCAATCCACGTTAGCCAGTATCGAGGACCTAAAAAAGATGCTTTAAAAGGAGATGAGGTGACCACAAAAAACTCTCTATAAATAAAAATGCTAGTTTAACGCTAAGCGCTATAAAATACAAAAAGCCAGCAATGTCGCTGGCTTTTCTAGTTTTACATTACAAAAAGTGTAATTTAAGCGGCTTTTAACCCTTGGTTTATTGCCACTAAATCTTCACTTGTTAATGTTCCTGCTGCTTGTTTTAAGCGAAGGGTAGAGAGTACATACCTATAACGCACATCAGCAAGGTTACGCTTTGCATTGTATAAGTTTTGTGTACTAACCAGTACGTCAACAATAGTTCGTGTGCCTACTTCAAAACCTGCTTCAGTTGCTTTAAGCGCACTTTGGGCCGAAACAACCGCTTGCTCTAGTGCTTTGTAAGTTGCAATGTCCGAAACAACTTGGTTGTAAGATGTAATAACAGTGCGTGTTATAGCACGGTAATTTGTTTCATAATCTTGACTTGCAGCTACGTAAAATGCACGGGCTTGATTAGTTGCAGCAACCGTTGCGCCACCTGAATATAAAGGTACGCTAAAGTTAAGCCCTACAGAACTTGAGTCTGAACGCGGTTGGTCATCAAAATTAACGCCATTTCTTTGAGTGTCTGTAAGAGAGTCACCATAACTTGCACTTAGAGTTAGTTTTGGATAATGACCTGCTTTTGCTAATTCAATTTGATCTTTTGCAATATCAACGGTTACTTTGGATACTTGTAAACTAATATTTTTGTTTTCAGCGACTTTAATAAAATCGGAAGAAAGTTTAGCTGGCTTAGTTGTAGAGAAAGTATCGGTATTTAAAAAATCTAATTTTGCATGGTACTTACCCGTGATTTCACGAAGTTGCTCACGGGCTGTTTCTACTGCATTGCTTGCAATAATCTCTTGAGCTACTGAATTATCAAACTGTGCTTGTGCTTCGTGTACGTCTGTAATAGCTGTTAAGCCTACCGCATAGCGTTGTTTTGTTTGTTCAAGTTGGCGTTCAATAGCACGTTTTTCGGCTTCTATAAACTCAAGGTTGTCAACCGCACTTAATACGTTAAAATAACCTTCAGCAACGCGTACAATTAAGTTTTGCTTAGCTGCATCGTACTGACCGCTTGCTTGCAGAGCTTGTTTGTCAGCAATACCTAAAGAATTCCAAGCGCCTAAGTCGAATAATGTTTGGCTTAAGCTAACACCACGTGTGAATTGGTCTGTGTCACTTTCAACTTGTACTTGGCTAGCTAAATCACCAACACTTTGGTAAGACGTAGCATCACTTTTGTCATACCCCATAGTTAAATTAATTTGAGGCAATAATACACTCATAGCACGATCACTTTCGTAAGATTGTGCATCTGCTTGGGCTTTTGCCTTTAAAACGGTAGGATCATTAGCTGTCGCTATTTCAAAAACGTTTAGTAAATCTTCAGCATTAGCTGCTGTTGAGCCTAGTGCACATGATAAACTAATCAGTGCCGCAAGAATGTTCTTTTTCATATGGGTTCAGTCCTTAGACAATTTTTATACTAAAAGCATGTTAACCTGTTTTACTTAATAAAAAAAAAAAAATTTGTAAAACCGCATGTTCAAATGTAACAGAATATATTAACGCATTTTAATCGTTTAGGTATACAGGAAGTCGATGCATGGTAAATAAAAGTTTGGTTAAATTTACACATAAAGATGTGAAAATAAAACCTGTAATAAATCTCTATAAAGGTTTTTTCCAGGTGAACTTATATCAGTTCGAACACGCATTATTTGCAGGTGGAAAATCAAAAACTATTCGTCGCGAAATATTAGAGCGCGGTGATGCTATTGCTGTATTGCCGTACGACCCAGTATCAGACACTATCCTTTTAATTGAGCAAATACGTATTGGCGCTATTAAAAGCAAGGACTCGCCATGGCTGCTAGAATGTATTGCTGGCATGACCGATGGTAGTGATGATTATGAAGCTGTCGTTAAAAAAGAAGCATTTGAAGAGGCTGGGCTTGAGTTAGATGAGTTGGAGTTTATGCTTTCATACTTATCAAGCCCCGGTGGCACAACTGAACGCCTACATTTGTATTTAGCACGCGCTGATTTAAGCCAAATAGAGTCGGGTGTTTATGGGCTGGAAACGGAAGGTGAAGACATAAAAACCCATATATTAACGGTTGATGATGCCTTAATTCGCCTCAATAACGGTGAAATGGATAATGCAGCAACGGTTATCTGTATGCAATGGCTTGCACTTAATCGCGAAAAGATGGCAAGTAAATGGGCATAAATTCTTACTAATATTATGGTGGTACTTTGACAGCACGATTAGCAACAAAACGATATATTCAAAGCCTCCCAAAGTATTTAACGCTTTGCGAGCATAATTATGTGCGACTATTAAAATTACTGCCTAGCGAGCGCAATATAGGAAGCATTCGTGAAGTAAAACTTGGCAACAGTGAGTTTGCTACAAAAATTGATGGTAGTGCAAAATACACTATGGATATTTCAATTAAGCAGTTAACAGGAATGGTTAAAGGCATAGCGCCGCTTTACTTAACGGTTAGATTGTATCATGACGCTAAAGTAGCTGAGATTATTCATCACGATTATCATCAAAGGATAAAGCCATCTTATGGGTATCCTAACCCTAAAATGCATCAAAAAGATGAAAAATACCAACTTAACGCTTTTTTATATGACTGGCTTGTTGCCTGTGTTGAACACGGACAAGCGACCCTTAATTGGGATGTAAATAATGGCTTGGTTTGATGATAAACATACATTTAATAAATCGGTGCTGCGCATAGCGCATGTAACCGATTGCCATTTATTTGCCGATAAAGACGGTGAGTACTTTGGAGTAAACACTGCATCGCATTTTGAACAAGCACTAGCACACATGGCTCAAAAACCACTTGATTGTGTGATATTTGGTGGTGATTTAACACAAGATCACAGCTTTGAGTCTTATCTATTGTTTAGTGAACTGATACATAAAAGTGCATTAACATGTCCCGTATTCTGGTTGCCAGGTAATCACGATGAGATAACAATGCTTAACCGTATAAGTGGTGGGCAAATAAATAGTGCCAAACACATAGCGGCAAGCGGCATTGAGTTACTACTTATTAATTCGAAAGGTCCTACACCTGCTGGGTGGGTGACTGGCGCGCATTTAGATGAAACAACGGAGTGTTTGGTTCAATCAAGCAGTAAAAAGATCATATTTTGTCATCATAATCCGTTACCAATAAATGGCTACCTTGATAAGCACATGCTCGAAAATGGGCCTCAATTATTAAATGTACTGGTAAATAGTGGTAATATTATTGGGGTTTTCCATGGTCACGTTCATAATGAATATGAGCAAAGTTATAGAGAGTTAAGCGTGTTTGCAACACCGGCGAGTTCTACGCAGTTTAAAAAATACAGTGCGCAGTGGCAACAGCAAAACTGCGGCCCAGCTTATAGAATGCTTTATATAGATACAGAAAAAGATAAAATAGGCATGAAAACGGAAGTAGTATGGCTAAACGGGTAATTTATATTCATGGTTTTAATAGCTCACATAAGTCATATAAAGCTGTGCGCTTTGGCGAGCTTATGGCACACTATGACGTTGATTATTGTGTACCGTGCCTAAACCATGAGCCTATACAAGCTATCATTAAGCTTGAGCAATTACTAACACCTAATACAGTATTATTAGGGAGCTCGTTAGGTGGTTTTTTTGCCACATATTTATCGCAGCGTTATCAAATTCCTGCAGTGGTTATTAATCCAGCGGTAGCACCATACAATTTATTACAAGCGTTACTTGGGCCAAACTATAATCCTTACCAAGATTATCATTATGATTTAAATAGCAGTCATATAAATGCCTTAAAAATACTGTCTGTAGATAAGCTAAAATACCCTGAGTTGCTGTATTTATTACAGCAAACCGGCGATGAAGTGCTTAATTTTCAACACGCAGTAAACTATTATTCACAATGCAAACAACGGGTAGAGTTTGGTGGCGATCATAGCTATACAGGTTTTGATAACACCTTTACCAGTATTGTAGATTTTCTTAAAATCACGTAAAACTAGCTAAGCATAGCCTTAGCGCATATAAAGATAAAAACTATGAGTGATCAAAATTATAACGCCGAAGCCATTGAAGTACTTAATGGATTAGATCCGGTAAAAAGACGCCCAGGGATGTACACCGATACCGTACGCCCAAATCATTTAGGCCAAGAGGTTATCGATAACAGTGTCGATGAAGCTATGGCTGGTCATGCCACACGTATCGACGTAATACTCCACGAAGATAACTCACTTGAAGTGAGCGATGACGGTCGTGGTATGCCTATTGATATCCACCCTGAGGAAGGTATTCCTGGGGTTGAGTTAATTTTCACTAAATTACACGCAGGTGGTAAGTTTTCTAATAAAAACTACCAATTTTCGGGTGGTTTACATGGTGTGGGTATTTCTGTAGTGAATGCGCTATCTACGCGCGTAGAAGTAACTGTACGACGAGACGCCCAGCAATACAGAATGGCATTTGAAAATGGCGATAAAGTAGAAGACTTGAGTGTAATAGGCACCGTCGGTAAACGCAATACGGGTACTACAGTGCGTTTTTGGGCTGATGTTAGCTACTTTGATTCACCAAACTATTCAATTACCAAGCTTAATCATTTATTAAAAGCCAAAGCGGTTTTATGCCCAGGTCTGCGTATTAAGTTTGTTAATAAGCAAACGAAAGAAACTCAAGAGTGGTTTTACGAAACGGGTTTAAAAGATTACCTAATTGAAGCCGTTAAAGGTTTTGAAACATTACCACAAGACCCGTTTGTAGGTGAGTTTAAAAGCTCTATTGAAGGCGCTGATTGGGCTGTTGTATGGCTACCTGAGGGTGGAGAATCAATAGCTGAAAGTTACGTAAATCTTATTCCTACCGCGCAAGGTGGTACACATGTAAATGGTCTGCGCCAAGGTTTACTTGAAGCAATGCGTGAATTTTGTGAGTTTAGAAACTTACTCCCGCGTGGTGTAAAGTTAACGCCTGACGACATTTGGGAACGTTGTAGTTATGTATTGTCAGTTAAAATGCAAGATCCACAATTTGCAGGGCAAACTAAAGAAAAACTTTCATCACGTTCATGTGCCGCATTTGTATCGGGTGTTGTAAAAGATTCGTTTAGTTTATGGCTAAATGAACATACCGATACCGCAGAATTATTAGCTGAACTATGTATTTCAAACGCACAAAGCCGTTTGCGTGCAGCTAAAAAAGTAGTACGTAAACGAGTTACTGCAGGCCCTGCATTACCAGGTAAACTAACCGATTGTAGTGCTGCCGATAACGATCGTACCGAATTGTTTTTAGTGGAAGGTGACTCTGCTGGTGGTTCTGCTAAACAAGCGCGAGACCGTGAGTTTCAGGCAATTATGCCGCTACGTGGTAAAATTTTGAATACGTGGGAAGTCGAATCAGGCCAAATATTAGCATCACAAGAAGTACACGATATTTCAGTGGCACTGGGAATTGATCCAGAATCAACCGATATGTCGGGACTGCGCTACAATAAAATTTGTATATTGGCCGATGCAGACTCGGATGGACTACACATTGCAACACTATTGTGTGCATTGTTTGTTCGCCATTTTCCAGAGTTAGTAAAAACAGGGCATGTGTATGTTGCAATGCCGCCATTATTTAGAATAGATATTGGTAAAGAAGTTTATTACGCACTAGATGAAGGCGAGAAAACCGCTATTTTAGCGCGTATAGAAGCAGAAAAGAAACGCGGAAAAGTAAACGTGCAACGATTCAAAGGTCTGGGTGAAATGAACCCACTGCAATTGCGCGAAACAACCATGGATCCAAATACACGACGTTTAGTACAGCTTACGCTTGATGAAGAAATAGAAACCATGGAAATGATGGATATGCTGCTTGCTAAAAAACGATCGCCGGATCGTCGTCAATGGTTAGAAGATCATGGTAACAAGGCGCAAGTTTGATCGCCTGTGTTTAATACTGGGAGATATGAATGAATAAACTACTAGGAAGTTTGCTATTACTTGGGCTAACTACTGCTCCTGCAATGGCTAAAAATATACTCGATAAGCTCACCGTAGCACCGGGATTTGAAATAAGTTTATTTGCAAATGATGTAGAAAATGCGCGTCAAATAGCTGTTTCAAAAAAAGGTATTGTGTATGTTGGCTCTCGTAAAGCGGGCAATGTATACGCGCTTATTGATCATAATAGCGATGGCGTAGCAGATAAAAAAATTGTTGTTGCTAAAGGCTTAAACATGCCCTCCGGCATAGCGATTAAAGATGGCGATTTATATGTAGGCGAAGTGCATCGTATTATTCGCTTTAAAAATATTGATACCCAATTAAAAGAGCCAAAGTTTGATGTGGTTTATGGCGCATTACCGAGTGAGCGTCATCATGGTTGGAAATTTTTACGTTTTGCACCAACGGGAGAATTAATCATTCCAGTGGGTGTGCCGTGTAATATTTGTGCTGAAGATGAGCGTTTTGGCCGTATTTTTGCGCTTAATGTAGAAACAAAACAAATAAAAACAATAGCCAAGGGCGTTAGAAACACAGTGGGTTTTGATTTTCATCCAGCGACTCAAGCCCTATGGTTTAGTGATAACGGTCGCGACATGATGGGCGATGATATTCCACCTGATGAATTAAACCGCGCAACGCAAGAAGGTGAGCATTTTGGTTTTCCGTATGTTCATGCCGGTGCGATTATTGACCCTGAATTTGGTGAAGGTAAAAACATTGCCGATTACGTGCCGCCAGCACTTGCGCTTCCTGCGCATGTAGCGCCACTGGGTATTCATTTTTATAACGCCAAGCAATTTCCAGCAAGTTATAAGCACCAATTATTTGTTGCTGAACATGGCTCATGGAACCGTTCTAAAAAGGCAGGTTATAAAGTAGGGCTAGCAACAATTGAGGTAGGTCGCGTAACTAAATATACGCCATTTATTACTGGCTTTATGAAAGACGAAACAACATTTGGACGCCCTGTTGCATTTGCAGAATTAGGTGACGGCAGTCTGTTAGTAAGCGATGATTACGCCAATGTAATCTACCGTGTAAGCTATAAGAAAAACTAGGTAAGCTTTAATGAGTGATACAGATACCTTGCTAATGCAAGGAATTGAGCAACAAACAATGGGGCGTTTTACCGAAGACGCCTATTTAAATTATTCCATGTACGTGATCATGGACCGCGCCTTACCGCATGTAGGTGATGGTTTAAAACCAGTACAGCGTCGTATTATTTATGCGATGAGCGAACTGGGTTTGTCGGCTAATGCCAAGTACAAAAAATCAGCTCGTACTGTGGGTGACGTACTCGGTAAGTACCATCCACATGGCGACAGTGCCTGTTACGAAGCGATGGTATTAATGGCGCAGCCGTTTTCTTACCGCTACCCTTTGGTAGATGGACAAGGAAACTGGGGCGCGGCAGATGACCCTAAATCGTTTGCAGCAATGCGTTATACCGAAGCGCGTTTATCTAAGTTTTCAGAAGTACTATTAAAAGAGCTTGGCCAAGGCACCGTCGATTGGACACCAAACTTTGATGGCACAATGGATGAACCAGTAGTACTGCCTTCTCGCTTACCGCATATTTTACTCAACGGTATAACGGGTATTGCCGTAGGTATGGCAACCGATATTCCGCCACATAACGTACGTGAAGTGGCTAGTGCATGTTGTTTATTACTTGATAAACCAAAAACAGAGCTTGAAGAATTACTTGAGCTTGTCCATGCACCAGATTACCCAACAGATGCTGAAATAATTACCCCAAAAGCTGATATTCATAAAATATATAAAACCGGTCGTGGGTCAATCAAAATGCGTGCGGTTTACACCGAAGAGCATGGCGATATTGTTATTACAGCGCTGCCGCATCAGTGTTCAGGTGGTAAAGTACTTGAGCAAATTGCAGCGCAAATGAACGCTAAAAAATTACCCATGATTGCCGATTTACGTGACGAGTCAGATCATGAAAATCCAACACGCATTGTAATTATTCCACGCTCAAACCGCATTAAAGCTGAGCCATTAATGGCTCACTTATTTGCAACCACCGATCTTGAAAAAAATTACCGCGTAAATTTAAATATGCTAGGCCTAGATGGCCGCCCGCAAGTTAAAGACTTACGCTGTATTTTAAGTGAGTGGCTAACATTTAGACGCGAAACAGTGCGCCGTCGTTTGCAGTATCGCTTAGATAAAGTATTAGCGCGTTTGCATATTTTAGAAGGTTTATTAGCCGCCTTTTTAAATATTGATGAAGTGATTGAAATCATCCGCAGTGAAGATAAACCAAAGCCTGTACTAATGGAGCGCTTTGATTTAACTGATACACAAGCAGAAGCTATTTTAGAATTAAAACTTCGTCATTTAGCAAAACTTGAAGAGTTTAAAATTCGCGGTGAGCAAGATGAACTAGCCAAAGAGCGTGATAAATTAGCGCAAATACTTGGCTCAGAACGTCGTATGTCGACACTGCTTAAAAAAGAAATTCAAGAAGCCGCTGAAATGTACGGTGACGATCGTCGCTCGCCAGTGATTGAGCGCTCAGAAGCGAAAGCACTTAACGAAAAAGATTTAATTCCATCAGAGTCAGTCACTGTTGTGCTATCAGATAAAGGCTGGGCACGCGTTGGTAAAGGCCATGATTTAGATGTACAAGGCTTAAATTATCGTTCAGGTGATGGCTTTAGAGCCTCGGCTCGGGGTAAGAGCAATCAACCGGCTGTATTTTTAGATTCAGCAGGGCGGGCATTTGCAACCGATGCGCACAGTCTGCCTTCGGCGCGTAGCCAAGGCGAACCAATGACAGGTCGTTTTAACTTAACACCAGGTGCTAATTTTGAGCACGTGGTAATGAGTGAAGACGAGCAAGTCTTACTTATGGCGTCAGATGCAGGTTACGGCTTTATTACCGACTTTAAAGATTTAGTGAGTAAAAATAAAAATGGTAAAGCGCTGGTCAGTGTCCCTAAAAGTGGCATATTACTTTCTCCTATTAGGGTGAACGATGTTGCTAGCGATTACTGTATGGCTATTTCTAACGAAGGTCGAATGCTTTTATTCCCACTGCGAGACTTACCAAAATTAGGTAAGGGTAAAGGTAATAAAATCATTTCTATACCAGGTGCAAAAGTACAAGCCCGTGAAGAGTTTGTAAAAGTGCTAGCTGTTGTGCCATTAGGAAGCAGTGTTACGCTTCATGCTGGTAAGCGTAAACTAACACTTAAACCAAGTGATTTAGAGCATTATCATGGTGAGCGAGGTCGTCGTGGTAATAAGTTACCACGTGGCTTACAGCGTGTTGACGAAGCCGTTGTTGAGCTAACTCCTCAAGATGAT
Source organism: Pseudoalteromonas sp. 20-92 (assembly GCF_030847595.1). Classification (NCBI taxonomy): domain Bacteria; kingdom Pseudomonadati; phylum Pseudomonadota; class Gammaproteobacteria; order Alteromonadales; family Pseudoalteromonadaceae; genus Pseudoalteromonas; species Pseudoalteromonas sp. 20-92. The sequence continues at coordinate 121,596 of NZ_JANJGQ010000004.1, read as the reverse complement.
GAGCCAATAGAAGCTATTAACGAAGAGTAATCAATTACTTTTTGTATAATTAGAAACGGTCTGCATTTGCAGGCCGTTTTTGTTTTAAAATAAAGCACTTAAAGTTTTTCAGCGTACACTTGTGCGCTATTGTCTCGTTTGTGTCATAAAATAACGCTATAATAGTTGTAACTGATTTTTGGAGAAGCCGATTTGCTCGCTGTTATACGTATTTTTATTATGCTGCTATTTATACTATTGAGTTGTTTTTTTGGCTTACTATTATCATTAGTAAGGCCATTTCATCCCAATAACGTACACATTATAGCGGGCTGGTTTGGCTCAATGGCTAAAATGATTGGTGTTAAATTAGTTTTAACACGTCATAAAGATGCTGTTGATATTGGTCCTGCCGTTTATGTTGCTAATCATCAAAATAGCTACGATTTATTTACAGTGCCAGCAATGGTGCCCAAAAACTGCGTAAGTTTAGGCAAAAAGAGCTTAAAGTGGATTCCATTTTTTGGTCAGCTTTATTGGCTTTCGGGTAATATTTTAATTGATCGGGCAAATCGTTCAAAAGCAGCAGGTACAATCTCGAAAGCTGCTGAAAAAATAAAGAAAGATGGGTTGTCTGTTTGGGTATTTGCCGAAGGCACACGCAGTTATGGACGTGGATTATTACCTTTTAAAACAGGGGCTTTTCATACTGCTATGAGTGCTGAAGTACCAATAGTCCCGGTGTGTATGAATACAACACATAAAACCATTAAGCTAAATCGTTGGGATAATGGTACAATCTATATTGAAATGTTAGCGCCTATATCACTTGATGAAAGTATTAGCGCGCGCGAGCACGCCCAGAATGTACACAATATTATGGCTGCTAAAATAACTGAATTAGATGCTCAAGTGAGAGATAAATAATGGAAAACTGGCGTGAAATAAGTGAAGACATTGTATCTTCATTACTCGAAGACGGGTCTGATCCTGAAATACTTTATGAAGTAGAGCACCACTTTGTGTGTGAAGATTTCCCTAAATTGGAACAAGCAGCCCTTGCTGCGTTCAAATTGGGTTACGATGTTGAAGAGCCTGCAGAGCTTGAGCTTGAAGATGGCAGTAAAATTTGGAGTTTTGACATCGTTGTTGAAGCTGAACTTGATGTAGACGTGATAATGGAAGACGTTGATAAATTAGCGCAATTAGCCGTCGAATGTGAAGTAGAATATGACGGTTGGGGCACTTACTTTCAAGAGTAATTAGCTGCATAACCATAAATAAAAGGCGAGCATTATAGATGCTTGCCTTTTTTAATGTCTTTTGAAAGTGAGTATTATCGAGGTGTATGATACCAATCCGCAATAGTGCTTAATCAATTTGAGGGATTAAATCTGACGCTAATTGTGTTAAAAATATCTGATATACGACTACATGGTTACAGAAGGTAGAGTCATGTAAGAACAATTAGTTATAACAACTAAATAACTAATTTTTTGTTTGTTATCGACATGGTTTTTACCTAAAAAACAGGTCACTTAATTAAGTGAATTGGTATAAATTCAATGCAGTTAGCGCTGAAAATAACTGCTTGAGATAGATTTATTATCCAGAGTTCAAGGTGATTTAGTAAAAGCTCCAGTATTACCCTACTGTCTTACATCTACACAAAATGAGTAGAAGCCGAGCAAACCTTCTGTGTCCAGAACATTCACCTTAACTATAGTCATATAGACAAAAAACAAAGAGTCAATCGGCCTAGGGCGAACTCAAAGGGCTGATAATGTGTGGTATTTATGTTGTGTTATCGCCTATTTAGGGGAAATAATCACACACCATAGGCTCTGCCTAAAAAATACATTGCTGTATATTTAACCTCGAAAGATAAATAAGTTTTAATACCTCACTAAAATAGGTGAAATGTATGAAAGTGATAACTGAATTTTTTATTTTCTTAATAAACTTCATGTACAGGTTAAGGCTTGCTTAAGTGTATTAGTATCTATTTTTAAAGCATTGACCGTTCGAGCCACATGAATAATTCACTTGCTGCGTTAACCCCCCATTTGAACCTGTATTTTTTACCTTGTTATTAAACCATTTACCCATTGCTTAATTTATTAATACAACGGGTATGGAGTTTCATGTTTAGAGCATTTTCTATGTTGCCATTGTTAAGTGATTTTTTATCTTATATTTACTTTAAGTAAGTATGCTTAATTGGTCAACCAATGTTGGCGTTTTATTTATAAAAAAGACTAGACCAGTATTTTTGTTTATGCAAATTTTTAAATTGTATTTTTTTTGGTATACCAATTTTTGTGTTTTTAATGCTTATTCATTATTTTAAAAAATTTAAATTACATCCTTTTTATATTTTAATTAATATTAGTTACTGTTTTAAATCATTTTTAGTGTGTATTTAATCTGAAATAGAAATGGTATTAATACTTATTACCTATTTAATTAATTATTGCAAATTTATTACAAGAGATATAACTTGTGTCTCGCCACACTGGCAATATCAATTGGTAATTTATTTTTGTAAGTCCAATTGTTGGTTTTTATCTAAAATTAAATTACCAGTTACACAAACACAAACACAAGTTGAAACCTGTTTACAGGCGGTGATCTAGGTTCGGTGGAAATGCCACTAAACTAGGCAGTTAGATTGTTTTCATGTGCAGGTTCGGAGAAATGAAGATAATGATTAATCAAAAATCCCTATTTATTTTTGCAATAATGGCTACAAGCTCAAGTTTTTTGCAAGCAGCAACGATTAATAATGCTGGTTTTGAAAACGGCTGGAGTAATTGGAATGAAGTCGAACCAGCAGCTATTTCGGGAAGTGCTTACAAAGGATCCAAATCCTTAAAAATTCAAGGTAGCCCTGGTCGTGTACATCAAGTTGTTGATATAGAAAGAAACACTCAATACACATTAAGTGCGTACGTACTAGGCAAAGGTGAAATTGGAGTCAATGATCTGAATGGTTTGTTTAAAAGCGAGAAGTTTGATGTTTCTTCGTGGACTAAAGTATCTAAAACCTTTACTTCTGCGAATACGGATTCATTACAAGTTTTTGCTAAACATAATAATAGTTCGAATGATGTACGTTTTGATGATTTTACGCTAAGCAGTGGCGGCTCTGGTGGGGGTGACACTGGTGGGGGTGACACTGGTGGGGGTGACACTGGCGGCGGAAGTAATATTCCAAGCAGTATTACAAGTGGTAGTATTTTTGATTTAGAGGGGGATAATCCTAATCCATTGGTTAACGATAGCACATTAGTATTTGTGCCATTAGAAGCGCAACATATTACGCCTAATGGAAATGGTTGGCGTCATGAGTATAAAGTTAAATCTAATTTACGTGTTGCGATGACTGACACTTACGAAGTATTTGAAGCTAATGTTAAAGTTGAAATGTCCGATGGTGGAAAAACTATTGTTGCCCAACACCATGCAAGTGATACAGGCACTATTATGAAAGTGTATGTGTCTGATTCGTCAGAGTCAGGTTTTGATGATAGTACTGCAAATAATGGTGTTTTTGACGTGTATGTACGTTTGCGTAACACCAGTGGTAATGAAGAAAAGTTTGCACTAGGTACTATAACCAGTGGTGGTTCATTTAATTTAAAAGTTGTGAATAATTACGGTGATGTTGATGTAACCGCACTTGGCAGTACTTTTGGTATTCCGGTCGAAGATGATTCCGAATCTTACTTCAAATTTGGTAACTACCTACAATCGCAAGACCCATATACATTAGATAATTGTGGTGAATCGGGTAATTCAAACTCCTTTAAAGAGTGCTTTAAGGATTTAGGTATTACTAAATCTAAAATCACAATGACAAATGTTAGCTATACTCGAGTAACTAAATAATTAAGTATTATTTATAAAGCCACTTTAATTCAAAGTAGAGTGGCTTTTATACTCGTTGATAGTATATGAATTTAATTTATAACCATTTTTTGTTTTTAAAGTAAATGCCAATACTGCCCGTTAATACGATTAAAAAAACCACAAATAACGTAAATGCATATGGACTCTCTGTGCCAGGTATGCCCCCTACGTTCACACCTAATAAGCCAGTTAAAAACCCCAGAGGTAAGAATAAAGCAGCGACAACCGACATGACATACATGCGCTGATTTAATTGCTCAGACACTTGGTTTGTGATTGTTTGTTGAATAATTTGTGCCCGCTCTATGGCACTATCTAGCTCTTCTAGATAGCGAATAAGCAAATTTGTTGTTTCATTTAACTTTGCTTTATCGTCATCAAATAACCATGGATAGTGGTTGTTCACCATACTGCTTAATGCTTCTTTTTGCGGCCTTAAGTAGCGCTTTAAGGCGATTGTTTGGCGACGCAGTTGCGATAACCCTTGGTTATCAAAAGGTTTACTTGGTTCGTCTATTTCTTCTTCAAAATCATCTAATGTTTCATCAAGCGAATCAATGACGCTTTGCATTCGTGATGTCAATTTTTGTGCTATTGCGCATACTAATTCTGATATGTTGCATGGGCCGGTATTACTACTAAACGATGTTAAAATATCTTGAATTGATAATAATCGACGTTTACGTGTCGTAATTACAATATCTTCATTAATGAAAAAGCGAATTGATACCATATCTTCAGGGCTTTGCGCCGGATTTAAATTCACCCCGCGTAAAAATAGCATGTGACCATTTGTGGCAGATGTAATACGTGGGCGAGTCTCATCTGCGGTTAACGACTCTAGCTCGTAATCGGTTAAAAACTCACAATTTTTAAGCCATGTAACGACTTCTGTTTGACTGTAATCCATGTGTACCCAGAGCTTACCCTGTCCAGGTTTCCAATTATGTAGCTCATCAGTGTTTGAAATGGGGCGTGCACCACCTCGTTCGTCAAGAACTAGGGCGTGGAGTAAACCATTAATCATATTAGTTTCTCATAATAGTGTATTTTTAATACTGTTAACTATAGTGTATCTACTTAATCAAAATAGACTTATCTTTATTTTTAATAAGTTAGTTTTTAAATTAATAAAGCATAAATTTGGTGTGAATTAAATTGCTAGTAAACCAATATATTTAACTGTGCAGTAGAAAAATATAGTGAAGTTTGCGGTCGATATTTATCAATCAAATTCACTTGTCGACGGGATAAATTTATTTTGTTGGTGTTTTTTTACCTGTAGCGTATAAGTCACTTTTTTATTAAGGGCACATTTATGACGACAAAGATCACTATTGGTTGGCGTGAGTGGTTGAGCTTACCTGAACTGGGTATTGAGCGAATAAAAGCTAAAATTGATACAGGCGCTCGTACATCATGTATTCATGCTATTAACATTGAAGAGTACGAAGTTGATGGAGAAAAATGGGTTAAGTTTACAGCCCAGCCATTGCAAGATGATGAACAAACGAAAATCACTTGTAATGCAAAGGTTAAAAAAATAAAAAACGTAACAAGCTCAAGTGGACAAAAAGAATTACGTTATTTTATAGAAACAACATTGCATGCGGGTAAGCATAGCTGGCCTATAGAGATGACTTTAACCAGTCGAGCAACAATGAAGTTTAGAATGTTATTAGGGCGTACAGCCATGGAAAATCGTGTCATTGTTGACACGGCTTTATCTCATTTATTATAAAAGTATTGAATTTTATGTCTGAAAATCAGCCATAAATAATTAATGCATACAATTTAGTTAAGGTTTTAACTATGAAAATCGGTATTTTATCTCGTAACAAAAAATTATATTCAACACGTCGTTTAATCGAAGCGGCAGAAGCGCGTGGCCATGAAGTTAAAGTAATCGACGCACTACGCTGTTATATGAATATAAATTCAGAGCAACCAGAAATTCACTATCGCGGTGAAAATTTAAAAGAATTTGACGCAATCGTCCCGCGTATTGGTGCATCGGTTACATTTTATGGTTGCTCGGTACTTCGTCAGTTTGAAATGATGGGTGTCTACCCTGTAAACGAATCCGTGGCAATTTCTCGTTCGCGCGACAAATTGCGCTCGCTTCAGTTACTTTCGCGCAAAGGCGTTGGTATGCCAGTAACAGGTTTTGCTAGCAAACCAGATGATGTAAAAGACTTACTAGAAATGGTAGGCGGTGCACCTGTTGTAATTAAATTACTTGAAGGTACACAGGGCATTGGTGTTGTACTTGCTGAGACGCGTAAAGCGGCTGAAAGTGTTATTGAAGCATTTATGGGCTTAAAAGCTAATATTATGGTTCAGGAATATATTAAAGAGGCAGGTGGTGCAGATATTCGTTGTTTCGTATTGGGCGATAAAGTAATTGCAGCAATGAAGCGCCAAGCACAAGAAGGTGAGTTCCGTTCTAATCTTCACCGTGGTGGTAGCGCGACATTAGTACGTATTACTCCTGAGGAGCGTAAAACAGCAGTTGCAGCCGCTAAATCAATGGGCTTAAATGTGGCTGGTGTCGATTTACTTCGCTCATCTCGTGGGCCACTTGTGATGGAAGTAAACTCATCACCTGGTCTTGAGGGTATTGAGATCGCAACAGGTAAAGATATTGCAGGTATGGTGATTGACTTCATCGAAAAGAATGCTTCAAGTAAAGGAACAGCAACACGTGGCAAAGGTTAAAATTAACCGTCCTTTTACCTTATTAGGTGAACAGATTGGCGTAGGCGAGCGTAAAACGCTTGCCTTAGAAGCCGCAAAGCTTTACACCCATTCACCACTTAATATTCCTATAGAAGTGGTAAATGGTGTAATGGAAGGACCTGTGCTAATGGTCTGTGCTGCTATTCATGGTGATGAGCTAAATGGCGTCGAAGTTGTACGCCAGTTACTTGCTAAAATAGATCCTAGTCAGTTACGTGGCACGTTAATCGCTGTGCCTATTGTGAATGTGTTTGGCTTTATTCATAAATCGCGTTACTTACCAGATCGACGTGATATGAACCGCAGTTTCCCAGGCTCTGAACGTGGCTCGTTAGCAGGACGTATGGCTTATATGTTTTTTAATCAAGTAGCAGTACATTGTACGCATATCATTGATTTACATACGGGGGCTATTCACCGGACTAATTTGCCACAAATTCGTGCTAATTTAGCAGATGAAGCAACAGCTGAAATGGCTAAAGCATTTGGCACGCCAGCGGTTATAGATGCATCACTGCGTAATGGCTCTCTTCGCAGCGAAGCGGCTAACTTAGGCATACCTGTTATAACCTATGAAGCAGGTGAAGCACTACGATTTGATCCTATTGCAATTGCAGCCGGTGTGCAGGGCGTTGATTATGTTATGCGTCATTTAAAAATGATTCGTGGCAAACGCCCGAAAAAGTTACCAGATCCGATTATTGCAGGTTCTACAAGTTGGATACGCGCAGAAGTTGATGGCATTGTTCGTGCTCAAGTATCATTGGGCGAACGTGTAATTAAGGGCCAAATACTTGCTTATATTAGTAGTCCGTTGGGTGACTCTGAACTTGAGCTTTTAGCACCTAAAGGTGGGATTGTTATTGGCCAACAAACGATGCCATTAGTAAATGAGGGCGATGCAGTCTTTCATCTAGCTTACTTTGCGAGTGACAATGGTTTAGTTGAGCAGCAGCTAGAGAGCTTTATAGACGAAATAAATGATTTAGATGACGAACTTAAAACTGCGGAACTAAATAATTAATCGTTAACCTAAGTTCTGTTTAGTTAAGCATTAAAAAGCCGCAGAAGGTAATTACCTTCTGCGGCTTTTTTGTGACTATTATTTTTTAACTATGTTTTTTTAGGGCCAATAATACGCTTTATAACAGGCGTTTTTGTTGGTTTTGGTTCTTTATTTAAAACTATGACAGGGCGCGTCACAAATAAATTGTTAGGATAAATAACACGATGGCCATCAATGTGTTCAAGTACTACATTCATCAAACCCATTTCGACAATGCGACCTTCAACATGATTCGCGCCATCAATAATTCGTACCCAATAACCAACGCGGCAGTCGTTTTGAATAAACATTAATAAGAATGCAGTTAAGTTACTTAATAACGACCATGCGGCAAAAAGTGCAACACCTAGCATGGCAAATAATGAGGAGCCAAGTACAAGTAAGCCACGTAATTCAATGCCCCAAAATACCAGTACTAAGCATATCATTACACAGGCAAGTATTATTTTAAGCAGTAGTTCTGCGCGCGATTTGTGATGTAAATCTACTTTACCCTTAATAGTTTTTTCGAGAAGCTTTTTAGTCAGCTTTAATAGCAACGGATAAAGTAGTAAGGCGATTAGGGTCACAATCAGTTTATATTGTGTACCAAAAAAATCTAAAATCTCTAACGGTTCCAAAATACATTCTCATATGGGGAGTAAGTAATAATTAAGTAATTAGTTTAACGTTTTAAGATGATGCGAAATAGTTATTTAAAAAGATTTTTTCACATTAACTAACCATTGTACTGAGTCTACATCGTCGTAACTATCAAGCGGTGCGGCGATGTCAATGTGGATCATAGTACCTGCGTTAGCTCTGCTTGGGGCTAAGCGCAAACCTATACCAACATTTTTAAGTACGTGATCGTTCTCGCCATTATCTTTGTCGTTAAACCACGCACGGCCAACGTCAATAAACCCAGCGGCACCTACTTTAAATAGCTGAAGCAAATCGTACTCCCAATAATAGCGTTTTTCTAAACTAACTAAAAAACTGCGATCGCCGTGTTGATAATCCATAGGGTAGCCTCGTAAACCAGTTTCACCACCCAAAGTAAGTTGTTGGTCGGCAGTTAAGTTTTTAGCATATTGCAAACGCCCTTTTACATACCACGATTGATCAACACTGGTGTTTAAGTAGTATTGAATTTGACTAGTGGCCCTAAAGTTTTCTAATTGTTTGTGTTCTTTATTCCAATATCCTTCAATGTCTGTGTTAAAACGCCATAGAGTATTATCGCCAGAAAAATGTGCTTTTTTAAAATTTAATGAATAAATAGCACGACTATCATCATCACTCAAAGATTCATCAGAGTAACCAACAAGGGCTTTAACATTCCAGCCTAGGTTTAAATCTTCAGTGCGGTACATACTGTCGAAATTGCGTACTTTTATAAAGTTATCTTCAAACCAGTGGCCGCTTATAAATGGGTAACTTAAACTTCTGTCATCGGCAAGTGGTGCAAAGGTGGTGTCTATAGCTTCAAAGGTATGCTGCTCGTCGGTATAACCTAAGGTTAAGCGCTGGGTCCAGTTATTACTAAGCGCTTTAGAGTGCCCTATAAATGCACTGTTTAAATCGCTAGTTTGATCAAATTCGCTAAACTCTTCGCCGCGTTTATATAATGACTCTTCGCGCTGTTCTGAATAGCTTAAAATACCGTAACTAAGAGGGGTGTCAATTGCGTAAAATGGATAGGTTAACTCAAGTAAATGGCGCTTGCCATCGCTGTTATCGGCGTACTCTAGACGGCCGCGGTAGCGAGTAGATAAAATATTAGGATCGTCGTAAACAAATAAGTAACCACTGCGGTCGCTATCGGTAGTGCGTGAAAACGATAGGCGTTTACCCCAACCAAAGAGGTTTGATTCTCTAAAGCCAATGCTTGATTTATTTTCACCACCGCTGCGGCTAAAGTTTATTTCAGGTAGAAGCGTCCATAAATCACGAGTCACTACCTTTACATCAATGTCACCATCGCAGTTCTCAGTTGCACTAATTTGGGCGTCATATAAGTAACTTTCTTTGCGTAGGAGGCGTTCTGATTCAGCTAATTTTTTAGCATCATATTTATCGCCGGTGGCAAACAGTAGGAGGTTATTAATTACATCCGGTTCGGTTTGAATATGTGCGCGGTTGGCAAAGCGAAATAATGCATTATTTTCTTCTTCGAGTTCGGTATTAAATACATTGAGTTGCTTAAGTGAAATAGTGGCAATTTTAGCATTGGGTTTAGCGCTTACAATGGAGATATCGTCGTTGAGTTGGCGGCGTAAGTTTTTATTATTAGAGTGGTCTAACTTTTCAACTTGGCAACGAGTATTATCATGAGTTTGTGCTAATGCGCTTTGCATGAATAAGGCTAAAATACTTAAGCTAATACAGTACTGTGTGATCCATTTCTTAGTTACCATTCAAACCCTTTACTGCTACGTAGCAAATTACTACCGTAATATCAGCTTACATCATAGTTACTAAAATGTAAGTTAAAAGTATTGAGTTTGAAAATTAAATATAAGGACTTTGAACTAAAGCCGCTAACTTAAATAAAAGGTGAGTGCAGCAAGTAGATGAGCGGCTTCAGTGCCTTCTCCATTTATCCAAATACTTTGGCTGTAGTGCTCATAGTTTAAATTAAAGGTTTGCTGCTGGTAGCTAAAGCGAACTTGATGACGGTCAGCACCAGCAGAATACTCGTTGAGCGTTATATCGTCTGAATGTAAAAATAATGTACTCCACAGCTCAAAGTCTTCGTCATGCGGAGGCTCGATGGGCGTAATTACAATACATTTATGAGTATGGTCGTATTCTATTTTTGTCATAATGCTCTTAATTTGTAGCTAAGTAATTACGAATTGCAGTTAAAAAGGCGCCGCCATATTTATTTAATTTAGTGAAACCAACTCCCGACACTTTTAAAAACTCACTGTCATTTGTTGGCATAAGCTGCGCCATTTCAGCCAAGGTTTTATCATTAAATACTACATACGGTGGTACATCGTCGGCATCAGCAAGTTCTTTACGCAGTGCTCTTAAGCGGGCAAAGAGCTTTTTATCATAATTAAATTGCGCTAATTTATCTTGGTACACGTGCTTGGCTTGCAGGCGAGGTTCAGCCAATTGCAAAGCATATTCACTTTTTAAAATTGCACGCGCGGCTTCTGTTAACCTAAGTGACGCACCTTGTGTTATATCTTGGCTTAGTAAACCCTGATGAATAAGTTGACGTAAAATACTAAGCCAAAATTCACTGCTTTTATCTTTACCGATACCGTAAGTACTTAACTCATGATGGTTGTTATCGCGTATGCGGCTCGTGTTTGCACCGCGAAGTAATTCTACAATATAACCTAGGCCAAAACGTTGCTCAGCTCTATACACACACGAAAGCGCTTGCTGTGCGACTAACGTACCATCAAAGCTTTTAGGTGGGTTTAAGCAGATATCACAGTTGCCACAAGGTTCGCGCTGGTATTCACTAAAGTAGTTTAGCAATATTTGGCGGCGACACGTTTGTGCTTCAGCAAAGCTAGCCATGGCGTTAAAGCGTTGTTCTTCTACACGGCGACGTTGTTCGTCATCAATGTCTTCAAAAAAGCGCCTTACACGGCCAATATCAGCCGGATCAAAATACATGATGGCTTCTGCGGCAAGGCCATCTCGCCCAGCTCGTCCTGTTTCTTGATAGTACGACTCTATACTTTTTGGAATATCGTAATGCAATACAAAGCGTACGTTAGGTTTATTAATCCCCATCCCAAAAGCAACAGTTGCTACTACAATTTGAATGTCGTCGCGGGCAAACCCAGTTTGCACAAATTGTCGTTGTTCGTTGCTCATACCTGCATGGTAAGCGGCAGCGTTTAGCCCTGCGTCTGCAAGTTTTTCAGCAATGTCGTCTACGCGCTTACGACTGGTGCAATAAATAATACCGCTTTGGTTTTTTTGTTCTTTTAAGTAGCGAAGCAGTTGCACCATAGGTTTAAATTTTTCTTCTATGGTGTAACGAATATTGGGACGATCGAAGCTACCAGTATGAATATAAGGCTGCTGTAGTTTGAGTTGCTCAACGATATCAAACCGGGTCGCTTTATCAGCCGTGGCGGTAAGCGCCATCATAGGAACATGTGCAAAACGTTGCTTTAATTCGTTTAAGCGAAAGTAATGAGGTCTAAAATCGTGACCCCAATGCGACACACAGTGCGCTTCGTCAATGGCAAATAAGCTCACATTTAAATGCGATAAACGCTCTAAAAAGTCACGCTGCAATACTTTTTCAGGCGCAACATATAATAGTTTAATTAAACCTTGGTGAAGTTGTTGATACACCAATTGCTGTTCTTCTCGCGCTAAGCTGTTATTAACGTAAGCGGCTTTCACGCCAAGTGCTTGGAGTTGCGTTACCTGATCTTGCATTAGCGATATAAGCGGAGATATAACAATGGTTACGCCTTCAAGCACTAAAGCGGGTATTTGATAACACACAGATTTCCCACCACCTGTGGGTAGCAATACAAGTGAGTCATGCCCATTTATAGCTGCATCAATAACTGCTTTTTGACCGTCGCGAAATTCGCTGTAGCCAAACACTTGTTTGAGGACAGTCTCTGGTTTACGCACAAGCGTACTAGAAGGTGGTGTTAATGTATTCATTGGCGGGTATTTTAGTGGTTTTTTAACGAGATGTCTTTAGCTGAGTTACTTGATGAATTATTTAAGTGGAGTCTCGTAGTTTTACACTATGTATGTTTTACTCATCTTACCAGTTTTGGCATAGAGAATAATAATGAATAAAGAAATGTTAATTGAACAAGTCGGGGCGTTGTTTGTAAATGGCATGCCGTTTAATCAGTTTTTACAAATATCGGTAGAATCACTGAGTCCTGAACAAGCAAAAATTACCTTTCCTTGGCAGGATGTATTTATTGGTAATCCAGCGCAAAAAATATTACACGGAGGTGTTATTTCAGCCGTGCTTGATAATGTGGGAGGAATGCTTGCTGCAGCAAGTGTGATTGATAAATTAACAGACTTAGATATTGGTAGTGTGCAAGCGAGGCTAGCTACGCTTGGAACCATCGATTTACGCACCGATTATTTACGTCCAGGCAAAGGCGAAGTGTTCACCGCGAGTGCAACGCTTATTCGTTCAGGCAACAAAGTGTGTGTATGTCGAATGGAGTTACATAATGAAAAAGCAATTCAAATTGCGTTTGGTACTGGTACGTATTTAGTTGGATAAACAATCCATGGAGAGTAAACTAGCGACCTTTTAGTATCACTAAGTGTTTTTATTATGTCTATTGATACAGAGCAGCGTAAAGGCGCTGTTTTTGCTTGCCTAGCATTTGTGATGTGGGGGTTAGCACCTATATACTTTAAATTTATCCAGCATGTGTCAGCTTTTGAAATATTAATGCATCGCGTTGTTTGGTCTGTCGTTTTTTTAGTACTTGTGGTAAGTATTCTTAAATATTGGCACAAAATAAAGCGTATTATTGTTCAGCCCAAACTAGTGTTAATGCTTGTTATTACTTCAGCGTTACTGGGGTTTAATTGGGGACTTTTCATATGGGCGATAAATAATAACCATATGCTGGATGCAAGCTTGGGGTATTACATAAACCCATTGTTAAATGTATTGCTGGGTATGCTTTTTTTAGGCGAGCGTTTACGTAAGTTTCAGGGCGTTGCCGTTGCACTCGCGTTTTCGGGAGTATTATTGCAACTCGTTAGCTTTGGCTCGTTTCCGGTAGTTGCTTTTTCATTGGCAATATCATTTGCACTTTATGGCTTATTACGTAAAAAACTCCCCGTTGAAGCTCTGCCAGGGATATTGCTTGAGGCACTTATATTATTACCTGTAGCGCTTGTTTATTGGTGGTTAATGGCGCCTTCTGACACATCAAGCCTTCCCGCTAACGATTGGCATACTAATGCGTTACTAATTAGCGCGGGCATTATAACTACATTACCGTTATTGTGTTTTACTGGCGCAGCTAAACGTTTGCAATACACTACATTGGGCTTTTTTCAGTACATTGGGCCAAGCTTAATGTTTATGCTCGCAGTGGTGTTTTACGGTGAGGTATTTGATGCAGAAAGGTTAGTTACATTTGCATGTATTTGGAGTGCGCTTGCTATATTTAGTTGGGATTCTTACTATCAATCACGCAAACGAAAAAAAGCGGCAGTGGCGACAGCACAAGTGGCTAGTTAACTATTTTAGCTAATAATTTTGTTACGGCCAGTTTCTTTTGCATCATAAAGTTTTAAGTCGGCCTGTTTTAATAATTCATCAATTTGATAAACAGGTCCAATTGAAAAGCCAATAGAAATAGTAAATTTAATTTTAGCTTTGCTAAACTCTTGGCTGTTTGTTTCGATAAAATACCTAAAGCCTTCTAATCTTTTAAGTGCTTCTTGCTTATCTGTATCGGCAAAATAAACAGCAAACTCTTCGCCACCCAAGCGTGCCACTAAATACTTTTTAAAGTATTTGCTAAAACAAATAGATAAACCTTTTAACACTTCGTCGCCTGCATCGTGGCCATAGGTATCGTTGATTGCTTTAAAGTGATCAATATCCAGCATCGCTAATGCGCCATTGCCTTCATCAAGTTCAATTTTTTTAAGGGACTTTTTTGCCTCTTCAAAAAAGTAACGACGGTTAGGTAATTTAGTAAGGTAGTCAGTATTAGCTTGCTTTTTTATGGTTGCTATAAGCGTTAACATATCGACGTTTTGGCTAAGCCTGCAATAAAACTCTTCACTATTGAAAGGTTTATGTAAGTAATCATTTGCGCCATTTTTTAAAAACAGCGTCGATAAATCAGATGAATCAGCGCCTGATATACCAATTATTGCTTTCTCATCATTGTTATATAAGCGGCGTATTTCGGTACATAACTCATCACCATTCATATTTGGCATTTCATTATCAGTGATAATAACGGAGATATCAGGTGATGTTTCAAGCATAACAAGTGCTTGTTTACCATCTTCAGCTTGTAAAGTTTGATATTTATGACGGGTTAACAAGCTACATATATACTGTCGTGTGGATAAAGAGTCATCAACAACTAGCACTTTTATGTCTTCGTTTCGAGGAAGTCTTAATAATTGTTTTTCGAGATACTGATAAGCTTGTTTATTCTCTTTAATGATGTAATCAATTATTGGGTATTTTTCTACTGTTTCACGGGTTTTTTTGTCGATATTACCCGTCATAACAATTGTTGGAATTTCGGCCTGTACAGTACAGGGTACTGCTTCACCTGACGGGGCGTCGGGTAAAATATAATCGACAACAGCGCAAAAGTAGTTATTCTTACTTATAAGTTCTTTTGTTTGTGCCAATGATTCTGCTATATCAACCTCATATCCAGCCTTAAGCGCGATGTGCTTTTGCACTCGCGCGATTGTTGGCGTATCTTCAACTATTAGTATTCTTCGCGTCACGTCACAACCTTGTTTATATTTTTGCAAAAGTATTTGCTTATACAAGTTGTAACTGCTAAAACGCAAAAAAGCAAATAAGTGAAGAGCTTATAGGTTATCTGCTTCAGAATAATACTCTTGGCTTATAGGAGCTGGCCCTGATATTTTTGAGCGGCCAAATAGGGTATGAAACTTACTCTTACATGTTGTAAGTTTAAGGTATTTAACCCAAGCACGCTCAATCGGATTTGTTGGCTCTAAAGTCCCCATTGCTACGGCTAAAAATTGTTCTTGGTGTTCGTTTTGAGGCTCAATAGTTTTGTTGTGTAAGCCTTTTAAAACAACGCCATGTTGGTCTAATATGCTGGCTTCTAATAAGGTGAAGTTTCCACTACGGCTAAAACCGCGTGGGAAGTTGTGATCATCATAAAACTGACGTTGGCTAACAAATGCTTGACGAAGTAGTGAAATATCATTGCTCATAGCTTTATCCTCATGCCTTAGTAATTAGCTGGAGTATGATGCAAGTTTGGCAATTTATTAAACAAGTTATTTTTATCGTGAGGATAAAAAATTGGATATAGATTTATTAAAAACATTTGTTGAAGTTGTGCGTACACGTCACTTTGGTAAAGCGGCCGAAAACCTTTATATCACCCAATCTGCGGTGAGCTTTAGGATTCGTCAGCTAGAGCAGGGACTTGGGGTTAATTTATTTATACGCCAGCGTAATAATATTCAACTTACAGCGCCGGGTGAGCGTTTGTTGCCACATGCTCAAATGATTATTACGGGTATGCAACGCGCCAAAGTAGATGTTGCGCTTGCCGATAATATGCATAAGCAAATTAGCTTAGCAGGAACGCCTAATATTTGGGATGCTTTTTTACAGTTTGGTATAACAAATATTGTATCGGCGATGCCGGGCGTGTCATTAGTCGCAGAAGTTAAAGCACAACAAGAAAGCACTCGGTTGCTGTTAGAGCGAACTCTCGATTTAGCCATTTTATTTGATCCGCCTAAAGTAGATGAATTAGTAGTAGAGCGAATTTGTGAACTGCCTATTATTCCAGTGAGTGGCTATGATACTGCAACTAACGAAAACTTTTTTGATAACCAATATGTATATGTTGATTGGGGAACAACTTTTTCACTTTGGCATGCGCGTCAGTTTACAGGTAAAACGCCGCCTTACTTCAGAACAAGTACTGGTCGTATAGCACTTGATTTAATATTACAGTGCGGCGGGAGTGCGTTTATTCCTCAAGTACTTGTAGAGCATCATTTAAATAAAGGTGATTTATTTCATGTTAAAGATGTAAAAAATACGTCACGAGATGTATTTATTGCCTATCATAGAGATAATGAACAGAAAGAATTAATAGAAACGTTGGTAAATTTGTTATCACAAATGACACCTAGCTTGACGCTGGAGCCTAATTTATAGGTACAAATGAGTTGCTGAGTATCGATGTTATTTTGATTTCATATTTAATGCACTTTTATTAATTTAAAATTACAGAAATATTTCGATTGTAATATTTCTGTAATTTTACAGTGACAAACTGCTGCTGTTTTAAAATTAGTCTTTTGTGATTATCCAAGGAAATAACATGAAATTTGTAAAATCGAGCTTATGTTTAGCGCTATTAAGTGGCTTATCTTTTAATGCTCTTGCTGATGTAGACGTGTACGGCAAAGCGAATGTAACTATTCAATCATCTGATGACGGTGAAGGGTCGTTCACTGAAATTAAAAGTAATAATTCTCGCTTTGGTCTTAAAGGTTCTGAAAAGATAACAGAGGGCTTAGAGGCTGTTTATAAATTTGAGTTTCAAGTTGACGTGTCTGATGCGGACTCAAAGGGTGATAATGATGACAATATTTCTGCGCGTAACCAATATATAGGGTTAAAAGGTGCATTTGGCCAAGTTGTTGTTGGTCGACACGATACTGCACTTAAGTTATCTCAAGGTAAAGTTGATTTATTTAGCGACCTTGAAGGCGATATTAAAAGTATATTTAAAGGCGAAAATCGTTTAGGTGATTCTGTTACTTATTCATCAAATACTTACGAAGATTTTAGAGTACTTGCTACTTTTATTGCAGAAGATGATGAAGATGCAAAAAATGGCTATTCACTAGGACTTACTTATGGCGATTCTTCACTTAAAAAGAGTAAAGTATATGCATCAATTGGTGTTGATAGTGAAGTAAATGGCTACGATGTAGTTCGTGCAACTGTTCAAGGTAAAATTAATGATTTTAAAGTAGGCGCAATGTACCAAACACAAGAAAAAGTAGACGGCAGCGCAGAGGCTGACGGGTACTTATTAAGTGCAGCTTACATAATGGGAAACAATACATTTAAAGTGCAATACCAAACTATGGATTTTGACGACAGCGATGATAAGTCAGCAATCTCAGTAGGTGTTGATCACAAGTTAAATAAAAATATTAAAGTATTTGGTTTTTACTCGGGCTTCGACATGGACAACAACGTTGACCAAGATTACTTAGGCTTAGGTATGGAATACAAGTTTTAACTATTCGCTAAATTAGTTAAAACACTCCCTTTTTAACCGCACTCTTTTGAGTGCGGTTTTTTTTGCTTTAAATTATTTACTTAGCCGCCCATAATAGAGCTTAATTTGGAATGAGGTGCGAGCCCTCGACTGTTCCCGCAACTGTAATTAGCGCAAAGCTTTAAGTCAGATACAAATGGTATAGTACCAATTTTATTAAAAACATGATCTTTTTAGTGAATTAAATAACTTACTAACTTCGTTAAAAATTATTCATATAGAACAACTATATGTCATAATTTCCGCCTTGTTATTAAGCTGTTTATTTGTCGCTATAATAAATCACTAATTTAATGCAATTGGTATGAATTCTTTTAACGAGCGGGTTTACTCATTTTTCTTGTAGTGCATTAGTATTTTTATCGCATTTTTGGTGAGTTTAACCTAGGGTCTGTCGAACTTTGCGGATTAAAATTTGTTCAAACTAGGGGCTATTTAATCGCGGCGCGAGGTTTGTAACCTAGTGGGCTAAGTAAAAACCGAGCAACAAAGAGTAAATAGCCCCTAGGAAGAACCCTTTGGGCAGCGCCTGTTTGGCATTAATGCTACGTTATCGCCCATTTATGGGGAATAACCACACTACATAGGCTCTGCCTTGCCTAAATACCAAACAGACTGTTGCAAATTTAACCTTGAAAGATCAACAGACCCTAGCCTAGGACTGACTATTGCACACTCAAACGCCATTAAATACACCATTACTAAACGTTAAAAACGTATCGTGGGGTATTGGCAATAAAACGATTCTCAAAAAAATAGACCTTAAAATAACTACAGGTAAATTTGTTGGTTTGATTGGCCCCAATGGCGCTGGTAAATCGAGCTTATTGCGTTGTTTATATCGTTTTAGTAAACCCAGTGATGGCGTTGTAGAATTTAACAACACCGATATTTGGCAATTAAAAAGCGATGAGTACGCAAAAAAAGTAGCGGTTGTTTTACAAGAAACTCCGTCGCAATTTAACTTAAGTGTATTTGACGTTATTGCGCTTGGGCTAACGCCTCATAAATCGCTATTTAGCTCAGTAACTAACATTGATAAACAAAAAATCACCCAAGCTATCAACACTGTAGGGTTGGCAGATCATAGCGAACAAAGCTTTGAGTCACTTTCGGGTGGTGAAAAGCAACGTGCCTTGATAGCCCGTGCGATAGTCCAGCAACCTCAGCTGTTAATAATGGACGAGCCAACCAGCCATTTAGATGTTAAATACCAAATACAAGTTATGGAGCTGGCTAAATCGCTCGGTGTAACTGTATTTGCATCGTTTCATGATTTAAACCTAGCCTCTGCAATGTGTGATGAACTGCTCGTTATTAAAAATGGTGAAATTACACATACAGGCACGCCAAGTGAGGTATTAACCGAAAACATGCTAGGCGACGTTTTTGGTGTATGCGCCCAAGTAAATAACCATCCGCAAATATCGAAGTCGGGAAATAGCATCCCTCATATCACTTACTTTTATGGTTACGAATAATATGCGTGCAGTTAATACTCGTCACTCACTTGCACTATGTATAAGTATTGCAGCTGCTTTATTTAGCTTATTTGCAGCACTTAGTTTTGGCGCCGCAGAAACCTCGCTTCAAGACGTACTTAATAGTTTTTTACTCTCAAATGATGCGTCTTTTAATACGCGTATTATTTTTGAACTAAGAATGCCACGTACGTTACTCGCCTTTTTAGCAGGCTCAGGTTTAGCAATTGCGGGACTTATTTTACAAACGGTAACGCGCAACCCTTTAGCCGATCCTTACTTATTTGGTATATCGTCGGGTGCCTCATTTGGCGTGGTGTTACTTATGGCATTTGCCGGTATTAGCGCAGGCTTTATGCTATCGGCAGCGGCACTGCTGGGTAGCTTACTCGCTATGAGTTTATTAATATTGATTGCAGGCAGGCAGCAAAGTACACAGGTAGAGTCAATGTTATTAGCTGGCGTTGCTCTGTCGTTTTTATTTAGTGCATTTACCAGTTTGTTGCTTTATTGGAGCGACCCTCAGGCGGTAGCCGCTATCCTATTTTGGACACTGGGCAGCTTTGCACGTGCGCAGTGGGCAACGCTTTGGTTGCCTTTGTTGGTAATTACATTATGTACGTTTGTAATGCTGAGCTTTAGAAGGCAGCTCAATGCGATGTTACTGGGCGATGAAAGCGCAATTACATTAGGTGTTAGAGTCCAGCGCTTTAGAATACTTATGCTGGTTTTAAGCTCATTAATTACCGCTGTGCTGGTGGCTATGTGTGGTGGTATTGGGTTTGTAGGATTAATGGTGCCGCATATTGTGCGCTTTTTTATCTCCCAAGGCACTATCGCGGGGTTGCTAGTAACCAGCTTAGTAGGCGGTACATTTATGGTGTGGGTTGATGTACTTTCGCGCTCATTGCTAAAAAACCAAGAGTTACCTGTAGGTGTTATAACCGCTGCTATTGGTAGCGTGTTCTTTTTAAGCTTATTGTTTTTTAGAAAGCGAAAGGTGTAACTCAATGAAAACCTTAATGGTGCAAGGCACTACATCTGATGCTGGTAAAAGTACTTTAGTTGCAGCCCTTTGCAGAGCGTTTGCTAAGCGAGGGGTAAAGGTTGCGCCTTTTAAACCACAAAATATGGCACTTAATAGCGCAGTAACAAAAGATGGTGGCGAAATTGGTCGTGCGCAAGCTTTGCAAGCAATAGCAGCTAAAGTAGAGCCCGAAATAGACTTTAACCCTATATTACTTAAACCTAATAGCGACACGGGCGCACAAGTGATTATTCACGGAAAAGCCATTAGCAATATGGAAGCGGGCAAATATCACGACTATAAAAAAGTGGCGATGGATGCAGTAATTACCTCACATAACCGCTTAGCTAAACGCTTTGAATTACTCCTTGTTGAAGGAGCGGGTAGCCCTGCTGAAATAAACCTGCGTGAAAACGATATTGCCAATATGGGTTACGCCGAAGAGGTAGATTGCCCTGTCATTATTATTGCCGATATAGATAAAGGCGGTGTGTTTGCACATTTGGTAGGTACGCTTGCGTTGTTAAGCGAGTCAGAACAGGCGCGCGTAAAGGGCTTTGTTATAAACCGCTTTAGGGGCGATTTGAGTTTGCTACAAGGCGGGCTTGATTGGCTTGAAGAATACACAAACAAACCCGTACTTGGCGTATTACCTTATTTGCATGACCTCGCGCTTGATGCTGAGGACGCCGTCGCAATTGATAATAACGTAACCAACGCCACAATTAATATTGCGGTGCTGCTTGTGCCACACATTAGTAACCACACCGATTTTGATGCACTGCGTTTGCACCCAAACATTAATATAAATTATGTGCGCCATACGCAAACGATCCCAGACGTTGATCTGATCATTCTCCCAGGCAGTAAAAACGTACTGGGCGATTTAAGTTTTTTGAAAAATGAAGGCTGGGACACTCAAATTAAACGCCACTTACGCTATGGTGGTAAAGTACTTGGTATTTGTGGCGGCATGCAAATGCTGGGCAATACGCTCAACGATCCCGAGGGTATTGAATCATCATTAAAGCAAGTAAATGGGCTTGCTCTGTGCGATTTTGAAACCACGCTAACGGCACAAAAAGTATTAACTAAAATAACCGCTACACTGCTTTTAAATAACCAATCAACACCCTGTAGTGGCTACGAAATACATGCAGGGATTAGCCAAGGTGCAGCGCTTAATAAGCCATTTTTAACCTTTGATGAAAGCCATCCACATGGTTTTACGTTTGATGGCTTTATTAGCGATGATAACGCCATTGCAGGCACTTATTTACATGGTTTATTTGATGAGGCCGATGCTACATCGCAAATTTTAAAATGGGTAAAACCAAGCGCCTCAATTAACCCAATAAGTATTGCCGCTCACCGCGAGCAGCAGTTAGAACGATTAGCAACCATGTGCGAAGCGCATTTAAATATACAGCAAATTATCTCGATTTATGAAGGGCACAATAATGACTGAACAAAACAACGATAAGCACAAGCAGCGCCAACAAAAAGTAAAAGAACAAGTGGATGCGCGCGTTGCCGCTGCGCAAGATGTAAAAGGTATCTTTCAGGTAATTACCGGTAACGGTAAAGGTAAATCAACCTCGGGCTTTGGCGTTGTAGCACGCTGCGTTGGGCATGGTAAAAAAGCCGCTGTTTGCCAATATATTAAAGGTACGTGGGAATGTGGCGAGCGTAATTTATTACAAGGTGCAGGCGTTGAGTTTGTTGTAATGAACACCGGTTTTACTTGGGATACGCAAAATAAAGAAGCCGATACTGCAGCCGCCCAAGCAACATGGCAAGAGTCAAAACGCATGCTTGCTGATAGCAGTATTGATTTAGTATTACTTGATGAGCTTACGTATATGGTGACCTACGGCTACGTTGATTTAGATGAAGTAGTAACAGCGCTTAATAACCGCCCACCAATGCAGTCAGTTATTATTACAGGGCGTGCAGCACACCGCACTTTAACCGACCTTGCCGACACCGTAAGTGAAGTGCGTAATGTAAAACATGCATTCGACTCAGGCATAAAAGCGCTAGAAGGGTTTGATTACTAATGCTTAAAGCGTTTTTTATTGGGCTACTGCTTTTTAGTGTGTCGGGCAGTGCACTTGCAGAGCAGGCAAATGATTCTAAAAAGCTACGGATAATCGCGCTTGCACCACATATAGTCGAAAACCTATTTGCCATAGGGGCGGGCGATAATATTGTGGGCACGGTTGATTACGCCGACTACCCAAGTGAAGCCCAAAGTATTGAGCGCATAGGGGGTTATTACGGCATCTCGCTTGAAAAAGTATTGGCGCTTAAACCTGACTTAGTTATTGCGTGGAAAAGCGGAAATCAAAGCGAAGATTTAGCCCAAATAGAGCGTTTAGGTATAAAAGTGTATTTGAGTAATCCCACCACAATCGCAGGTGTTGCCGACGAGTTACTGACTTTTGGTGAATTTACAGGGAATATTGAGCAAAGCCAGCAAGCGGCAAGCGCATTTAAACAAAAGCTAAACGCGATTGTTAAAAGCCAGCAAGATAAAAAAAATATTACCGGATTTTATCAGTTATGGGCTGAGCCCATGATGACAGTAAGTAAAAATACATGGATAAGCCAACTGATTGAAACATGCCATGTAAGTAATGTATTTGCACAAAGCATTACAGATTACCCGCAAATTAGTATCGAAAATGTTATTGTTACTAAGCCGCAAGTTATTATTATCCCTGATGAAAAATCAAAAACGCCACAGCCGGTTGTTAATTGGCAAAAGTGGCCAGAAGTACCCGCTGTTAAAAATGATCAATTTATTAGCGTAAATGCCGATTTATTACATCGTTTTACTGTGCGCATGCTAGATGGACTTGCGGATATGTGTGATAAAATAGACGTATCACGTAAACAGATTAAGAGTACACAATGAGCAATTGGGCTACATTTTTAGAAAGTGAATTACAGCAACCTTACATGCAGCAAACGTTAGAGTATGTGGCTAATCGCCGCAATGAAGGTATTGCTGTTTACCCACCTGAAGCTCAAGTTTTTAGTGCTTTTGATGCCACCGCACTTAATGACATACGCGTTGTAATTTTAGGACAAGACCCATACCACGGAGAAGGGCAAGCGCATGGCTTGTGTTTTTCGGTATTGCCTGATGTAAAAAAGCTGCCGCCGTCGCTTAAAAATATGTACAAAGAGTTAGCTACCGATATCAGCGATTTTATTATTCCTGAGCATGGTGACTTGCAAAGCTGGGCAGATCAGGGCGTGTTTTTACTCAATACAGTATTGACCGTTGAACAAGGGCAAGCGCATTCACATAAGCATTTAGGATGGGAGCAATTTACCGATAATGTAATTGCGCATATTAATAAACACTGCGAAGGTGTGGTATTTATTTTATGGGGTGCACACGCACAAAAAAAAGGTAAAGGCATAGATAGCGCTCGCCATCATGTTTTAAAAGGGCCACACCCATCGCCGCTGTCGGCGCATAGAGGCTTTTTTGGCTGTCAGCATTTCTCACAAACGAATGAGCTATTGCAAGCCCAAAGAGATAAGCCAATTAACTGGCAAATCTAATTTACTCCAAAGAACTCAAATTGTTTAAACCATTAAAAAAGGCTTCCAGATTCTGGAAGCCTTTTTGTTTAGTTGGGGCGTATTGAATTAAAAATCGAGCTCATCAATTGCAATACTGTCTGTAAAATAATCTAGTTCTTGTAGTTCTTTGCGTAGGCGCTGTTTGTCTTTTATTGCTTCTATTTCACGCCACTTCCTTTTTTTATTCTTTTGAGAGGTTTTTCTAGTTGTATCAGGACCTTCTAATATCTCTAATATATCGTTTAGGCTATCCATGAATTTCTCCTATTGATTTATGACCTCAAGAATACCTATACCACAGGCCTAGCTAAAATAGAACAAAAAAGTGACAGTTATGTTACATAAGTGTGATTAATTGATGAAGGTTTATAATACCATCTGCTTATGTATGGGGTCTATTTAACGTTAAGAAAATTACGCTAGAACTAGGCAAAAGTTTTTGTATCTAGTTGTTCTAAATAAAAAAATTTAACGACGTTATAGTGCAATTTAATTCGTTAAATTGATCAAAGATTTATGCAGGTTGGTATAAGAAGATTATATAGAGGGGTAGCGTATTTTAGGCATAAAAAAACGCCGCTATTGCGACGTTTTTAAAACACGATTATAGCAAATTACATTGCTTTAAAGCGCGCCTCTAGTTGTTCTTGTGCATCAGCAAAAGAGCGAATACCTTCAGCTAGTTTTTCAGTAGCCATAGCATCTTGGTTATGTAACCAACGGAACTGTGCTTCTGTTAATGGCTCTGGTTTTGGCTCTTGTGGAACATCGCTTTGCAGCAAGTATTCTTGTGCGCCTTCAAGGTTGCCTAAATCTTCTAAAAGATTAGGGCTAATAGTTAGCTTGTCACAACCTGTAAGTGCAATAATTTCGCCTGTGTTACGGAAACTTGCACCCATCACAACTGTTTTGTAGTCATGGCGTTTGTAAAATTCAAAAATGCTGCGTACAGACTGAACACCTGGATCTTGTAGCGGATCGGTTGGTTTTTCCATACCGTTAGCAACGTGCCAATCTAAAATACGGCCAACAAATGGCGAAATTAGAAATACGTTTGCATCGGCACACGCGCGGGCTTGGGCATCGCTAAATAATAAAGTAAGGTTACATTTAGTCCCTTCTTTTTCTAGCTGCTCAGCGGCTTTAATACCTTCCCATGTAGACGCTACTTTAATTAAAATTTTGTCTTTGCTTACACCTTCTTTTTCGTAAAGGCTAAGTAGGGTATGTGCTTTATCAATCGTAGCTTGCGTATTAAACGAAAGGCGTGCATCTACTTCAGTAGAAATATAACCAGGTACAATAGCGCTAATTTCTTTACCAAGTAATACGGCAAAGTAATCACATGCTAATTCAAGTTGTTTAGCCGGCTCTTGCTCGGTTTCTTTTGCATAGCTCCAAGCTTTATCTAGGTAAGGCTTATATGCTTCAATCTCGCTCGCTTTTAATAAAAGCGACGGGTTTGTAGTTGCATCTTCTGGTTGATGCTTTTTAATAGCTTCAATATCACCAGTGTCGGCTACGATAGATGAATGTTGTTTTAGCCTTTGTAGAGCTGAAGTCATTTGCTTTCCTCATTCCAAGCAAGTTAAAAGAAAAATCTAATCACTCTTAATATATACAATCCATACTGCAACAGTGTGACAATGCTTGATAGGTCTTATGTCCTGATCAATAAAAAAACGGTAATGCATGGGTTATTAAGAGAGGATTTATTTAAACAAAACGTGCTTTTCGTTTCATTTAATGTTGAAATTGACACTAAATAAATTACAAGTCAATAGCTAACTATGATCACTGTTATTTCACCTGCAAAAAATCTTGATTACGAAACGCCACCCGCAACAGACAAGTTCACTCAGCCTGAATTACTAGAGCACAGCGAAGAGCTCATGAAAGTATGCCGTGAACTAACACCAGCGCAAATTGGCAGTTTAATGAAAATTAGCGATAAGCTATCTGGGCTTAACGCAGCACGCTTTAGTGAGTGGGCACAGCCGTTTACACAAAGTAATGCTAAACAAGCCGTGCTTGCCTTTAATGGTGATGTATACGGCGGTTTAGATGCAAGCACGCTTAAAGCTAGCGAGCTTGATTACGCACAAAACCATTTACGTATCCTTTCTGGCTTATACGGCTTATTAAAACCACTTGATTTAATGCAAGCTTATCGCCTTGAAATGGGCACCAAGCTTGAAAACTCGCGTGGCAAAAACTTATACGAGTTTTGGGGCAGCGTAATAGCGAACAAACTAAACGAAGTATTAAAAGCACAAGACGCGCAATACTTAGTTAACCTTGCTTCAAACGAATACTTTAAAGCGGTAGATAAAAAAGCATTAAATGCACAAATTATTACCCCACACTTTAAAGACTGTAAAAACGGTCAATACAAGGTAATTAGCTTTTACGCTAAAAAAGCACGCGGTATGATGGCGCGCTACATTATCGAAAATAAAGTAACGCAATTAAGCCAACTTAAAGAGTTTACTGTAGCGGGTTATTACTTTAGCCCTGAGGCAACGGTTAAAGAGCTTGAGCCGGTATTTATGCGCGACGAACAAAATTAGGTCATAAGCTTAAATAAACAATTGAAAAGCCATGCATTGCATGGCTTTTTTGATGTTGGCGTTATATTTGCAACCTCATCTAATATTAATGAGAACACTAACTAAATAGGTGCAAACAAAATGATCAGTATTCCGTCAGTTGGCGAAGCCGAAAAGCTAATAGAGGAAAAGCTCGGAGGGTGGTTTGATGTTGTAATAAGCCATATCCCTAATTTTATAGTGGCAATTGTAATTGCCATTGTGTTTTCAATATTGGCGCGCTTTGCTGGCAAACTGGTGAAAAACGTACTGCGCCGCTCTCTCGACTCAACACAAATTGCCGATTTAATGGCATCAATTTTTAAAGTTATTGTGTTGTGCATAGGTTTATTTATAGCGCTCGATTTTGTTGGCCTAAAAGGCACCGTTACTTCGCTACTTGCTGGTGCGGGTATTGTGGGTTTGGCCATTGGTTTTGCGTTTCAAGACATGACCGAAAACCTAATTGCTGGTATAGCAATGGGCGTACGCAAGCCATTTAAAACAGGTGATGTAATAGAAACCGATGATGTGTTTGGTTCAATACATTCAATAAACCTACGTAACACGCTAATAGAGAGCTTTTACGGGCAACTAATACTTGTACCAAACAAAGTCTTATTTAGAAATGTACTAAAAAACTACACCACGCTAGGTATAAGACGTATAGAAGTACCCGTAGGTATTTCGTATGGCGACGACATAGAAAAAGCATCTCAAGTTATTACCGATAAAATAAATGAATTTGACTTTGTAATACGTAAAGACGAAACCGCCGTATACGCTGAAGGTTTTGGCGACAGCAGCATTAACTTACTGGTATGGTTTTGGATTAAATACCCAGGCGAGCCTGACTTTATGACGGTACGCCACAAAGGGGTTGTTGCCGTTAAGCAGGCACTCGACGAAGCTGATATTAGTATTCCTTTCCCAATTCGTACGCTCGACTTTGGCATTAAGGGCGGTGAGAAACTCGATGCCATGATAAGCGATAAAATAAGCCCGCAGTCATCAACTAAAAATAGTAGCGACGGTGCTGACTCTAGCCAAAGTGAGTAATTTAGTTAAAACACATTAGCCAAAAGCATTGGGAAATAGTTACTTACCAACAGCGCATTTTTACAGAGTAAAATTGCGCTTTTTAGTACATGCTTTTAATAATTATTAAGCCTGAACAGGGTAAGCCAAATTTAATCGGTTTTTGTTTATTATGATAACCGTGTTATTTGCCATAACTGATAATGTGATTACAATATGACCATTATTAATTTAAATAGTTTATCAATGCGTAAAGTAGCATTACTACAGTTCATAACCCTTACTTTATTAAGCTTCATGCTTGGGTGTACATCAATAAGTAATAAGCAGAGTACGAGTGAAAAACATAATTTTAAGTATGGTTTGAGCTATAAATTAAATGTAGATGACAATACTGCTGAAATACTTTTTCTTAATAAGAACGATACCCCTATAAACGCACTTACCCTACCAAATAAAACGGTATACATTGCAAAAGAGCAGTTACGAGAATTTTGCAGATCGGATGGTATTTTATGCGCTAGGGAAAAGTCTGAAAGTAACTTTGTTAGTTGGTCTCCCGATGGTGAGTTTTTAGCCGTTTTTGCAGGTGACACCCAAGGTTTTTGGTTTTTACCAACAATTGAAATAACCAAGTCTGCATTTAATGAAAGTCATATACTCAAGGTTGGACTTCATCAAACAACTAACCAGTTTAATATCGGTTTGTTTCATCAAACCGGTGGGTGGTTGAATAATGAACAATATATTTTTTCAGCTGGCTTGAGTGGCAATAATTTTATTTATAAGTTCAACACAAAAACAAAGGAACTTAAGGGTTTTCCTTTTGAGTTAAATGAAGATTCTACAGTGAGCAATTTCGAAGAGGTATTTGTTGATAGTTATTCTTCGCAAAAAAGTAGTTTTAAAATAAGTGATGTGACTAAACAATTAGAAAAATTAAAATAAAAAAGCGCAGCTTGTGTTGGAGTAACAAGCCGCGCTTACGAATTAGTTATATAAATAGGTTTATGTGGTACGTATTAAATAACGCTAATTTTATTACGAATGATTTTTACACCATCCATATTTTCTAAAAACTTTTGAGCTAATGCGCGCTGAAAACCAGTTTGTGCTTCACCGTATAAATCTACTTCACCATTTTTTACCTGCACACGAATATCACTTAACGCTAGATTAGGGTTAGTTCGCAGGGTGTTGGTGATAGTTTGTTGTAGGTTCGGTTGAGTGGCTACACTGCTTACTACTGCCATGTTGGTTGCTGCACTTACCTTTGTAGCGCAAGCTAATAAAAATAAACAACAAAATGATACTAAAGCGATAGTTAACTTGAAGCGGTTCATAACTTAATCCTTACATTACGGTGAATCGTGCAGCCACAAAATGGAAATTCCATCGGCTAGGTTATCTTTGTAGTTACAATTTCGGTGCCAATATTAACGCTATGAAATATAAGATAATTTTATTAAGTGGGAATTAAGGTGGGCAAAAATTACATTTAAATGGGTATGAGTTACATGCTTGGGTTACATATGTAATACCAATTCGCTTAATTAAGTGATTTATTTTGAGGTAAGAAAATCGTGTCGATAACAAGGCAAAAATTTCGTTATTTAGTTGTTCTATATTAGAATTTTTTAACGCAGTTAGCGTCAGATTTAATCCTTAAAATTGATTAAGTATTATTGCGGATTGGTATAATGGTACAAACACCAGAGCCTGTAAGGCTTGCATTAAAAAGCCGGCAAAAGCCGGCTTAGTATAAAAATGTTTTAGGTTACTTCTTCTTTTTAACCTTGGCCTTTTTCTTGGCTTTCATTTTTACTGGATCTTTACGCTTTTTAGCCGGTGGCTTAGCTTCTTTATGCTGTGGCTCAACACCTCTAATTACACGGCGTTTTAACTTTTGCTCAACGTAGCGCTCTACTTTATATAAAATGCCAATGTCATGTGCTTCAACTAACGATATTGCTATGCCTTTTTTACCAGCACGGCCAGTACGACCAATACGGTGTACATATACGTCGGCAGTGCGCGGCATATCAAAGTTAATAACGTGACTGATGTCAGATACGTCAATACCACGTGCAGCTACGTCGGTAGCAACTAATATGCTTGTTTTACCACTGTGGAAGTTTTCCATGGCTTTCATACGTTTGTCTTGTGGCATTTCGCCGCGTAACCACGCTGCTTTTACATCATTAGTTGTAAGTTCACCAATCAATGTTTCTAAGCGTTCGCGAGTTTTAACAAACACAATTGCTTTAGTCACGTCAGGATTTTTTAGCGTGTTAACTAACAATTCAAGCTTATGATGATAATCGTCGGCTAAATGTACCCACTGATGAATTTTTGCTTTTTCTTTACGTGACGATTCGGCTTCTAATAGAGCTGGGTCGTTTAATGTTTTTTCAGCAAACCTTTCTACGCTGTCACCTTCAAGTGTTGCTGAGAATAAAAAACATTGGCGACGATTTTTAGCTTCGTCACAAATACGGCTCATTTCTTTTTTGAAACCCATATCTAACATGCGATCTGCTTCATCAATAATAAGCATTTCTACGTGTTCAGCATGAAAGTTTTCGGTTTCTAGGTATTCCATTAATCGACCTGGTGTGGCGATTAAAATATCGTTATTTTTTTCAAAAATTTCTTTATGCGTACCGTAGTTAATACCGCCCGTTACTACACCAATTTTTAGGTGTGTGCGTTTAGCTAGTAGTTCACATTGTTCATGAATTTGATAAGCCAACTCACGAGTCGGGGTCATAACGAGGACGCGCGCAAAACCAGGGTCACGACGTGGGAAATCCAGTAAGTACTGAATAGCCGGAATTAAAAATGCCGCTGTTTTACCTGTACCAGTAGGCGCAGATGCTAAAATATCGCGCCCCTGTAGTGCTTCAGGAATAGCTTGTTGTTGAATGCTGGTTGGCGTCTCGTAGCCCATTTTATTAATGGCATCGAGTAGCTTGTTATCAAGATCAAATTCAGAAAATTGCATAGAGTGTCTAAAATAAGGGACAATTACCCTGATTATACGCGCTATGCTGCGCTTGGTGAATGAAAAGGTGAAAAAATGTCTGGTTTTGTATTTAAACAATTTAAAGTTGAACACGACCGCTGTGCAATGAAAGTTTCTACCGATGGCATTTTGCTTGGTGCATGGGCTAATTTAAGCGGTGCAAGGTCGCTACTTGATATAGGCACAGGTACCGGCTTATTAGCGTTAATGTGTAAGCAACGTGGTCATGAGCTTGATATAACTGCGGTAGAAATTGACGAAAGCGCCCATAACCAAGCATTAAAAAATATAGCTAATAGCCCGTGGCCAACAATAAGTATTAAGCACCAAACTATTCAAAGCTTTAGTAGTGAAATTAAATTTGACGTGGTTATCTCTAATCCGCCGTATTTTAATCACAGTTTAAAAGGCGAGAATGCTGCGCGTAATACCGCGCGCCATACCGACGGCTTAAGTTTTGAAGAGTTAATAAATGCGTTTAAACGTTTAAGCCATAGTCGCTCTCGCTTTAACTTAATACTCCCAAGCGTTGAAGGCGCATTATTTATTGAGCTTGCTACTCAAAATGGGCTTTATTTAAATACTCACTGCCAAGTAAAAGCCACGCCCAATAAAGATATTAGCCGCAGTTTAATGACATTTAGCTACGTAAAAAGCGATTTAGAATCATCAACCCTGTGTATTAGAAACTTAGATAATACCTACACTGCTGATTATATAGCTTTGTGCAAAACATTTTATTTAAAAATGTAAGTTACTTAGTAATGAAGGTTATTTAGTAATAAAGGATAGTTTACCCGTTATGCATACGTATTCAGTTTTTATTTCATCGACTATAAGCCTAGTGTTAACCACTTGTAAATAACATCGAGTAGTTGTTTTGCTCGCTCAACAATTGGATCACACACTATGAAACTCAATAAAATAATCACCACCGCAGGTTTAAGTCTAGGGTTGCTCTTACCGAGTATTGCCACAGCTACGCCCACCACATTTGTGCATTTGTTTGAATGGAATTGGCAAGATGTAGCGCAAGAATGTGAACAGTATTTAGGACCAAAAGGCTATGCTGCAGTGCAGGTATCGCCACCTAATGAACACATTACAGGAGGCCAATGGTGGACACGCTATCAGCCTGTAAGTTATGAACTGCAAAGTCGTGGCGGTAACCGTGCACAGTTTATTGATATGGTAAATCGCTGTAGTGCAGCTGGGGTTGATATTTATGTTGATACGCTTATTAACCATATGGCAGCAGGAAGTGGCACAGGCACAGCGGGTAATAGTTTTGGTAATAAAAGCTTTCCTATTTATAGCCCACAAGATTTTCATGAAAGTTGTACCATTAATAGCTCTGATTATGGCAACGATCGCTACCGAGTACAAAATTGTGAACTCGTTGGACTTGCCGATTTAGATACAGCTTCAAACTATGTGCAAAATACCATTGCAGCATATATTAACGACTTACAAGCTATTGGCGTAAAAGGCTTTCGGTTTGATGCTTCTAAACATGTTGCCGCAAGCGATATCCAAAGTTTAATGGCCAAAGTAAATGGCTCGCCAGTGGTTTTTCAAGAAGTGATTGATCAAGGTGGAGAGGCTGTTGGCGCCTCTGAATATTTAAGCACTGGTTTAGTAACTGAATTTAAATATAGCACTGAGCTTGGTAACACCTTTAGAAACGGCTCGCTTGCATGGCTAAGTAATTTTGGCGAAGGGTGGGGCTTTATGCCTAGCTCTTCTGCGGTGGTTTTTGTAGATAATCACGATAATCAACGTGGTCATGGCGGCGCTGGTAATGTAATTACCTTTGAGGATGGCCGCTTATATGACTTAGCTAATGTATTTATGTTGGCTTATCCGTACGGTTATCCAAAAGTAATGTCGAGTTATGATTTTCATGGTGATACAGATGCTGGTGGGCCAAACGTACCGGTACATAATAATGGTAACTTAGAGTGTTTTGCTAGTAATTGGAAGTGTGAGCATCGCTGGTCATATATTTCAGGCGGGGTCGATTTTAGAAATAACACCGCCGACAATTGGGCAGTAACAAATTGGTGGGATAACACGAATAATCAAATATCATTTGGCCGAGGTAGCTCGGGTCATATGGCTATTAACAAAGAAGACTCAACACTCATTGCAACGGTGCAAACAGACATGGCGCCTGGGCAATACTGTAATGTG
Organism: Pseudoalteromonas sp. 20-92; assembly: GCF_030847595.1. Taxonomy (NCBI): domain Bacteria; kingdom Pseudomonadati; phylum Pseudomonadota; class Gammaproteobacteria; order Alteromonadales; family Pseudoalteromonadaceae; genus Pseudoalteromonas; species Pseudoalteromonas sp. 20-92. Next base: position 88,938 of record NZ_JANJGQ010000004.1, on the reverse strand, counting down.
CTAAAAGGCGAGTTGTCGGCTGATGCTAAAAGTTGCAGTGGCGAGGTTGTAACGGTTAATTCCGACGGTACTATTAATCTCAATATTGGTGCTTGGGATGCAATGGCAATTCATAAAAATGCCAAGTTAAATACAAGCTCTGTGCCAAATACAGGGAGTGACTGGCAACGCACGGTTATTTTTATTAATGCACAAACGCAAAGTGGACAAGATATGTTTTTGCGCGGTGGTGTAGATCACGCTTATGCAAACGCAAATCTGGGTCGAAATTGCCAAACAAGTAATTTTGAGTGTGCAATGCCTATTCGTCATAATAATTTAAAAAACGTGACAACAAGCCCTTGGAAAGCAAATGATAACTACCTTGATTGGTATGGCATAGAAAATGGGCAAAGTAGCGAAGCAGAAGGTTCTGCGACCGACTGGACAACGAATGTTTGGCCAGCAGGTTGGGGCGCTGAAAAAACGGTAAACACAGATGGTTTTGGTGTGACATCTTTAAATATATGGGGCGAACACTATTGGATGCTTGATGTAGATATGGATTGCAGTAAAGCGGTTAATGGATGGTTTGAACTAAAAGCATTCATTAAAAACGGCCAAGGATGGGAGGCTGCTATTGCTCAAAACAATACACCTTATACAAGCACTAATCATATGGCGCAATGCGGAAAAATTAATAAATTTGAGTTTAATAACTCAAGTGTAGCCATTCGTAGTTTTTAAAAGTAAACAAAAAAGCTCATATGAAAACCTAAACTAATGATTATTAGTTTAGGTTTTTTATTTTAGGTACGGCGCTTTCATAGTGTGTTTATAAATCACCTGTTATGATTCACTCATTAGTTACATTGAATTAAGACAACACAATGAAAAAATTAAATAAAATAATACTACTAAGTACATTCTCTACGGTTGTTTTGGCAAGCCAAAGTGCACTGGCAGCCATGACCCCAGTTGGGCTTTGGAAAACGATTGACGAGGATACAAACCAAGCTAAGTCGTATGTACGTATTACCCAAAGCAACGGTGTATTAAGCGGCAAAGTTGAAACCATTCTTAACCCGGCAAAACAAAACGATATATGTAGTGAATGCGATGATGAGTTAAAAGATCAGCCTATTTTAGGAATGACTATAATCACCGATGTAAAAGCTGAGGATGATGACGTTTGGGGAGATGGCGAAATACTTGACCCAACAAATGGCAAAACCTACACCTTACAGCTCACAGTGCAAGATGAAGGTCAAAAACTTGAAGTACGTGGTTACATTGGCTTTTTTTTCCGTAACCAATATTGGCTAAGGGTTGAGTAATTACTTTGTAGCGTAGCAATAATGGCTACGCAATTTTAGTTAAAGCGTTTCGCCGTATTCAGTCATTACTTGTTCAACCCAAGTCGCAATACGGTCATCACTTAGCTCGTATTGGCTGTCTTCGTCCAGTGCGAGCCCTACAAATTGTTTGCCATCGGGAGTTAGCGCTTTTGAAGCTTCAAACTCGTAACTACTGTCGTTGGACCAAAAACCAAGTTGGGTAAATGTTTGCGTATTTATTTCGTCGTGCAGCATCCCTAGCGCATCTTGAAACCACTGCCCGTAACCTTGCTGATCGCCCATGCCAAATAAAGCAATGGTTTTACCGCTTAGGTTTACGTCGGCTATGTCGTCCCATTTTGACTCCCAGTCTTCTTGTATTTCACCAAAATCCCATGTTGAAATACCAAAGATGATAAAGTCGTACTGCTGCGCATTTTTTAGTGGCTCGTCTTTAATATTGTGCAGGGTAACTATATCGGCACCAATAATGTCGCGAATCTTTTCTGCTGCCATTTCGGTGTAGCACGTAGTAGAACCAAAAAATAAACCAATTTGCATCGTATTTATCACTGTGTAATTGCCTGATATGATAGGCTCAAGTTTACCGTAAGGTATTTTTAATTGATACCTTAGCAAAGCATGAGAGCATAATGTGACAACGCTATCTGACGATTCTTTTGAAAATGACAGCAGTATGAGCAGTAATAGCGACTACCTAGAAACCTTTTTAGATAGCCTGTACTTAGAGCAAGGCGTAAGCGAAAACACATTAAGTGCTTATCGCAGCGATTTAGATAAGTTTTGCCTATTTTTAAAGGGCGAAAACTTAATGACGGTAACTGGGCTTGATATAGAGGGTTACTTAGCTCACAGAGTTGATTTAGGATTAAAACCACGTAGTACGGCACGTAGTATTAGTGCGCTAAAGCGTTTTTATCAGTACTTTGTGCGCGAAAAAATAATTAGTGATTCGCCCATGCTAAATATTGCTCAACCAAAAGCAGGGCAGTCGTTACCTAAAACACTCTCAGAAGCTGAAGTTGAGGCATTGTTAAATGCGCCCAATACAGAAGAAGCGATGGGACTGCGCGATAAAGCGATGCTTGAACTACTTTATGCAACGGGTTTGCGTGTAAGTGAGCTTGTTGGGTTGCGTATGGAGCAAATTAATTTGCGCCAAGCTGTGGTGTTTGTAAAAGGTAAAGGTAATAAAGAGCGCTTAGTGCCACTTGGCGAGGAAGCCATGTACTGGCTTGAGCAATTTTTAAAGGTCGGGCGTGCGCAAATGATAAAACACGCCACCGATTTTGTGTTTCCGTCTAAGCGCGGTGTTGGCATGACGCGACAAACCTTTTGGCATAGAATTAAACACTATGCTATTTTGGCAGCAGTTGAGTCTCCAATATCGCCCCATACAATGCGCCATGCTTTTGCTACGCATTTATTAAACCATGGGGCAGATTTACGTGTGGTACAAATGATGTTGGGCCACAGTGATTTATCAACCACACAAATTTATACCCATGTTGCTAATGAACGTTTAAAATCGGTGCATGCGCAGCATCACCCGCGTGCTTAATTTGAAATTAAATAGCACTAAGCCGGTCAATTTATAAGTACTTTTGGAATAGAGAAAATTATGAAAAAATTAATGTTAGCAGGTGCCATGTTGTGCACAAGTATTAGTGCATTTGCAAATGGCGTTGCTGTAGCTCCTGATGCTAATGATCCTATAGTGACTAAATTTGCGACTTTAGGCGTAACGGTTAAGCAAATTAACCCAAGTCCAGTTGCAGGGTTAAAAGAGCTTATTACCAACAAAGGCGTGCTTTACGCAAGTCCAGATGGTCAATTTTTAATGCAAGGTACGTTAATCGATTTGAATAATCGTAATAACCTAACTGAGCAAGCATTAAACGGCGTGCGCGTTGAAGGCATTAAAGAATACGAAGATTCGATGATTGTGTATAAAGCACCAAACGAAAAGCACAGCATTACCGTATTTACTGATATTAGCTGTGGCTACTGTCGTAAGTTGCACCGTGAGCTAGATGATTTACTCGATGAAGGTATTACCGTTAAGTATCTTGCATTTCCGCGTGGTGGGCTCCAAGGTTCTGGTTATGCTGATTTAATGAATGTGTGGTGTGCTAAAGATCAGCAAGAAGCACTGACTGAGGCTAAATCGGGCGCAGACACTAAAGTAATTGCAGGGTGTAATGCACCAGTTGCTGAGCATTACCAGCTAGGTCAAAGCTTTGGTATTAGCGGCACGCCGGCTATTGTTTTAGAAGATGGTACGATGATCCCAGGTTACCAGCCTGCAGCAGCATTAAAAGCAGCATTAGATGCTAACAAAGCGTCGTAATACGTTTTATAGTTAATAAAAAGGCCTTAATGGCCTTTTTTTGTCTTTTTAGTACGACTCAATAAGTTAAAACTCTGCATGAAAAAACTAATCATTGCACGTGAAAACGTTGACGACTCGCATTTACCGAGTAATTTACACCCTGTAATTAAACAAATTTATGCTAACCGCAATGTATTCAATGCCGAAGAGCTAAATAACAGCGTAGCTACGCTTCACGACTTTAAATTGTTCAAAGACATCGACAAAGCCAGCGATTTATTAATTGAAGCATTAAAAGCGCAAAGCCAAATATTAATAGTCGGCGATTTTGATGCTGATGGCGCAACGAGTACGGCCACTTTAATGCAAGGCCTTGAAATGTTTGGTTTTAAGCATTTAGATTACTTAATTCCGGACCGGTTTAGCTTGGGTTATGGCTTGAGCCCCGCACTTGCAGAGCAAATAGTACAAATTAAGCCTGATTTAGTGATCACCGTAGATAACGGCATATCGTGTATTGCCGGTATTAATATTTTAAAAGCGGTTGGCATAAAAGTGCTGGTAACAGATCACCATTTACAAGGTGAGCAGCTGCCAAATGCCGATGCAATAGTAAATCCAAATAGGCACGAATGTAACTTCCCGTCTAAATCTATAGCAGGCGTTGGCGTTGCTTTTTACTTACTGATAGCACTGAGAAGCGTAATGCGAGACCTTGGTTATTTTGAGCAGCAACCGCCGCCTAATTTAGCTAACTTGCTCGACATTGTAGCGCTTGGAACGGTTGCCGATGTGGTCGCGCTTGATGCAAATAACCGCACCTTAGTACATCAAGGTTTAGCACGTATTCGCAGTGGTAAAACACGCCCAGGCATCACCGCGCTTATTGAAGTGGCTAACCGCAATGCAGCGCGCTTAAGCGCAAGCGACTTTGGCTTTTCACTTGCGCCGCGTTTAAATGCAGCAGGGCGATTAGACGACATGAGTTTAGGTATAGCGTGCTTGCTCAGCACCGACATAAACCAAGCGCGCAGTATAGCGAGCGAGCTCGATAGCTTAAACTTTGCAAGGCGCGAAATAGAACAAGGCATGCAAGTGGAGGCACAAGCCGTGCTTGATAGGCTCGCATTTAGCGACGATAGCATCCCTGATGCTATTTGTTTGTTTCAAGACGATTGGCATCAAGGTGTTATTGGTATTTTGGCTGGTCGCTTAAAAGAAAAATACCACCGTCCAACCGTTATATTTGCTGGTGGCGAAAACGGTGAAATTAAAGGCTCGTGCCGCTCTATTGAAGGGCTACACATGCGCGATTTACTCGAAGGACTCAATACAGCCGACCCACACTTAATTAATAAATTTGGTGGCCACGCAATGGCCGCTGGTTTAAGTATTAACGAGCAGCACTTTAACGACTTTAAAAAAGCGTTTGATGCCGCAGTTAGCGCGCAACTGAGTGAAGAAAGTAAGCGCTGCATTGTATTTACTGACGGTGAGCTGCCAAACGACTGCTTTACTATGGAGTTTGCTCAACTATTAAAGCAATCGGGCCCGTGGGGGCAGCAATTTCCTGAGCCAGTGTTTGAGCACACCTTTGAAGTAATACAGCAGCGCATAGTCGGCGAAAAGCATTTAAAGCTCGTTTTAAAGCATCAATCAGGGAGATTAGTAGACGCCATTGCCTTTGGTATTGATGTAAAAGAATGGCCAGACACAGAAGCGAAGTTTGTAAAAGTAGCGTACCAACTCGATATAAATGAGTTTAGAGGTAAATTTACACTGCAATTAATAGCCAGAGAACTTGAAAAAGTGTACTAAAAAATATGCACAAAGCATGCATAAAAGGCTAATAAAGCGCGCGGTTTTTTGTTAAAATCGGGCGTTTTTATCATTTGACGATAATTTATTGCGAAAATCCCATGTAAAGGGGCGCAATTACCTAGCCATTTTGGAGTAATGACCATGTTTGAAGTGAATCCTGTGATTAACCAAATCAAGGAAATTCGCGAACGTACTGAATTGCTTCGGGGGTACCTTTGACTACGCTCTTAAACAAGAACGCTTAGAAGAAGTTAACGCCGAACTTGAAGATTCAGCCGTATGGAATGAGCCTGAACGCGCACAAGCGCTTGGCCGTGAAAAATCAGCATTAGAAGCCGTTGTTGAAACAATCGACAACCTTGTAGCCGGTACTGATGACGTTGAAGGTTTACTTGAACTTGCAGTAGAAGCTGAAGATCAAGATACCTTTGATGAAGCACAAAGCGAACTCGCTGATTTGAATGCGCAGTTAGAAGGCTTAGAGTTTCGTCGTATGTTTTCAGGTCCTCATGACTCAAACGATGCGTACCTTGATTTACAATCGGGTTCTGGCGGCACTGAAGCACAAGACTGGTGTAACATTCTACTTCGTATGTACTTACGTTGGGGCGAGGCTAAAGGCTTTAAAGTTGAGCTAGTTGAAGCAACCGACGGTGATGTTGCTGGTATTAAAGGTGCAACAGTTCGCTTTGTTGGCGAATACGCTTACGGTTGGTTACGTACAGAAACAGGCGTTCACCGTTTAGTGCGTAAAAGCCCGTTTGACTCAAGTGGTCGTCGTCATACTTCGTTTGCTTCTGCGTTTGTATACCCAGAGATTGACGATAACATTGAAATTGATATTAATCCGTCAGACCTACGTATAGATGTTTACCGTGCATCAGGCGCGGGTGGTCAGCACGTTAACACCACCGAATCGGCGGTTCGTATTACTCACGTACCAACAAACACCGTAGTGCAGTGTCAAAACGAGCGTTCACAGCATAAAAATAAAGCCCAAGCGATGAAGCAATTAAAAGCCAAATTATTTGAGCTTGAGCTACAGCAGCAAAATGCTGAAAAACAAACGCAAGAAGATGCTAAATCTGATATAGGTTGGGGTAGCCAAATACGTTCATACGTACTTGATGACGCACGCATTAAAGATTTACGTACCGGCGTTGAAAACCGCAATACCCAATCGGTACTTGACGGTAACTTAGATAAATTTATTGAAGCCAGCCTTAAATCTGGCCTATAACCACCAAGCTAATAAAGAGCTAAAAAATGACTGATAAAATCCAAGACGAAAACAAGTTAATCGCTGAGCGTCGCGGCAAGTTAGACGCGATACGTGAAAATTGCCCAGCCAACGGTCATCCAAACCAATTCCGTCGTGAGCATTACACGGCTGATTTGCAAGCCCAGTTTGGTGATAAGAGCAAAGAAGAATTAGTTGAACTACAAGAAGTTGTGTCTATTGCTGGACGTATTTTAGCAAAGCGTGGACCGTTTTTTGTAATTCAAGACATGAAAGGTCGCGTACAAGCGTATGCATCTAAAGATGTTCAAAAAGATCTTAAAGAAAAATATGGTCAGCTAGACACTGGCGATATTATTGGTGTTAAAGGCGCGTTAAATAAATCGGGTAAAGGCGATTTATACGTAGAAATGACTGAGTATCAATTACTAACTAAGTCACTTCGTCCGTTACCTGAAAAATTCCATGGCTTATCAGATCAAGAAACAAAGTACCGCCAACGTTACGTTGATTTAATTACTAACGAAGCAACGCGCGAAACATTCCGCATTCGTTCACAAGTAGTTGAAGGCATTCGTCGCTTTTTAGCAGAGCGTGACTTTATGGAAGTAGAAACACCAATGCTACAGGTTATACCTGGTGGTGCATCTGCGCGTCCGTTTGTAACTCACCATAACGCGCTTGATATCGACATGTACTTACGTATAGCGCCAGAGCTTTACTTAAAGCGCTTAGTGGTAGGTGGCTTTGACCGTGTATTTGAAATTAACCGTAACTTCCGTAACGAAGGGTTATCTACACGTCACAATCCAGAATTCACAATGATTGAATTTTACCAAGCATACGCTGATTACATCGACCTGATGAACATCACCGAGGACATGCTACGTACAGTTGCAACTAACGTATTGGGTAGCCCAATTGTTATAAATACAACGAAAGACGAAAACGGCGAAGTAACTGACTCAGTTGAGTATGACTTTGGCCAACCGTTTACACGTTTAAGCATGGCAGACGCTATCTTAAAATATAACCCTGAGTTTGATGCTGCGGTATTTAATGACCCAGAAAACCACTTTGACGAATTAAAAGCGTACGCTAAACAAGTGCACGTTAAAATTCCTGAAAACTGTGTTTGGGGCCCAGGTAAGTTTTTGTGTGAAATATTTGAAGAAACAGCAGAGCACATGCTTATTCAACCTACGTTTATTACTGGCTACCCGTGGGAAGTATCACCACTTGCACGTCGTAACGACGAAAACTCATTTGTTACAGACCGTTTTGAGTTTTTTGTTGGCGGTCGTGAACTTGCAAATGGTTTCTCTGAGCTTAATGATGCACAAGACCAAGCTGAGCGCTTTACTCGTCAAGTTGAAGAGAAAGACGCAGGCGATGATGAAGCAATGCACTACGATGAAGACTATATACGCGCACTAGAGTACGGCTTACCGCCAACGGCTGGTGAAGGTATTGGTATTGACCGTTTAGTAATGTTATTTACTGACTCATCTACAATTAAAGACGTTATTTTGTTCCCGCATATGCGTCCACAAGCTGACTAAGCTTTGAGTAAAATAAAGTAAGTTAATAAACGCCGCCTAATCGCGGCGTTTTTGTGTTTAAAGCCTAGACAATAAAGGTATACCTTTAACAAGGTACTTCGTAAATAAAAAGATGTAATTTGTTAATTGTTTTTGATTAGGGTGGCGCTGTTTTTATAAACTTAAGTATTTGATATTGTTTGTTTTGATTTTTTTAAACAAATTTGGTTAGTATTATAACTTTTTATTATGACTGTTTTTTAAACATTTCGTTGTATTTATGTAACTTTTTTAGCTACACTATGGCGAAAATTTAAGCGGCCTAGGTTGTACGCTTTAACTAAGAATAATCAAACGGACTTATAGAATAATAAAATGAAAAATAAACGCGTTGAAGAGTCGTCAGAACTCTGTACGACAGAGCAAGAACGACAAGCTTACTATAGAGCCTGTATTGCTGAGTTTCAGCAGTTGGGGTATCAAGAGCAGTACCTTGCAAACCTAACAGATGAGTTAGTACCAGTTGAAGGTATTAATCCTCACTCTGAAGACTCATAAGTCGCTTAATTTTCAAACTAATTACACTTTAAAACCAAGCATATGTGCAATCTATAACCATATAGTCGTTTTTGGTAGAAAAGTGTTTGACATATTTTCTGAAATCTTTATTATACGCCCCACAAGACGGAGAGGTGTCCGAGTGGCCGAAGGAGCTCCCCTGCTAAGGGAGTATAGAGTTTGTAGCTCTATCGAGGGTTCGAATCCCTCCCTCTCCACCATTTCTTTTAATGGCGTGTTTTGTAAAATTTTAAAGTATGGGTGCATAGCTCAGCTGGATAGAGTACTCGGCTACGAACCGAGCGGTCGGAGGTTCGAATCCTCCTGCGCCCACCATACTTTAATAACTCTGCTTAGAGTCTAAATAAGCGAAAGCTCTACTTGGAGTTAAAATAAGTAAACTATAAAGTGGGTGCATAGCTCAGCTGGATAGAGTACTCGGCTACGAACCGAGCGGTCGGAGGTTCGAATCCTCCTGCGCCCACCACTTTATAGACTCTGCTTAGAGTATAAATAAGCTAAACTCTCACTTAGAGTCAAAATAAGTAATAGTAAAAATGAAAGTGGGTGCATAGCTCAGCTGGATAGAGTACTCGGCTACGAACCGAGCGGTCGGAGGTTCGAATCCTCCTGCGCCCACCACTTTCATGTTTTCATACGCTTTTAAGTGTAAGAAAAATAAACCGATGGAAATCGGTTTTTTTATGCCTGAATTTATACGCTCTGCTTAGAGTTTAAATAAGCAATCTATGAAAGTGGGTGCATAGCTCAGCTGGATAGAGTACTCGGCTACGAACCGAGCGGTCGGAGGTTCGAATCCTCCTGCGCCCACCACTTTCATAACAAGCCGACATTAAGTCGGTTTTTTTGTGCCTAAAATAAAGTGAAGTGTAAGTTTGGGCGAATTGAGAACCAAGCAGTCGGAGGTTCACTCTTACAAGATACGTCCTGCGCCCACCACTTTCATAATAAGCCGACATTAAGTCGGTTTTTTTGTGCCTAAAATAAAGTGAAATGTAGGTTTGGGCGAATTGAGAACCAAGCAGTCGGAGGTTCACTCTTACAAGATACGTCCTGCGCCCACCACTTTCATAACAAGCCGACATTAAGTCGGTTTTTTTGTGCCTAAAATAAAGTGAAGTGTAAACTACCTCTCCTGTAGCCGCAGAGCTTGCTCGCGTGAGAAGCGCCAGCTTCTAATCTATAAAATTCACAGAAAGTTTACGATCGTTGTTCGTCGCGTCAGCAAGCTGCACGCCGACAAGTAAAACCAACCCAATCTTTAAATCCAAACTCCGAGCTTATTCATCCGTTGTAGACGCTGAGCTTGCTCGCGTGAGAAGCGACAGCTTCTAATTCCGATATAACTGATGCTTTATTTACGAGCTTCGCTCGTCGCGTCAGCAAGCTGCACGCCTACAAGTAAAGCCATCCCTAATCTTTAAATCTAAACTCCGAGCTTATTCATCCTCTGTAGACGCTGAGCTTGCTCGCGTGAGAAGTGACAGCTTCTAATTACTTACCACCGATATAACTGATGCTTTATTTACGAGCTTCGCTCGTCGCGTCAGCAAGCTGCACGCCTACAAGCAAAACCAGCCATAATCTTTAAATCTAAACTCCGAGCTTATTTATCCGTTGTAGACGCAGAGCTTGCTCGCGTGAGAAGTGACAGCTTCTAATTACTTACCCCCTATATAACTGATACTTTATTTACGAGCTTCGCTCGTCGCGTCAGCAAGCTGTACGCCTACAAGTAAAAACAGCTCTAATCTTTAAATCTAAACTCCGAGCTTATTTATCCGTTGTAGACGCAGAGCTTGCTCGCGTGAGAAGCGGCAGCTTCTAATCTATAAAATTCACAGCACGTTTACGAGCATCGCTCGTCGCGTCAGCAAGCTGCACGCCTACAAGCAAAACCATCCCTAATCTTTAAATCTAAACTCCAAGCTTATTCATTCGTTGTAGACGCTGAGCTTGCTCGCGTGAGAAGCGCCAGCTTCTAATCTATAAAATTCACAGCACGTTTACGAGCTTCGCTCGTCGCGTCAGCAAGCTGCACGCCTACAAGTAAAAACAGCTCTAATCTTTAAATCTAAACTCCAAGTTTATTTATCCTCTGTAGACGCTGAGCTTGCTCGCGTGAGAAGCGGCAGCTTCTAATCTATAAAATTCACAGCAAGTTTACGATCGTTGTTTGTCGCGTCAGCAAGCTGCACGCCTACAAGCAAAAACAGCCCAATCTTTAAATCTAAACTCCGAGCTTATTTATCCGTTGTAGACGCTGAGCTTGCTCGCGTGAGAAGCGCCAGCTTCTAATCACTATATCTAAGCCCACTTAACCCCTTTCTAAAGCTGCTCTTTAATATTACCTATGTTATTTTAAACACCTTGTTTAAAAGGATATTGCAGTATGTTTAAAACCCTATTTATTACGTTATTTTTTATTTTTAGCACCATTTTTATTGCAAGCGTGCAAGCCAACGAAGCTAACAACTCACTTGTAGTAGGTGCGCAGCAATATGCTAAATATTTACCGCAGTTAAAAAATAAACGTGTAGGGCTAGTAGTTAATCAAACATCAATGGTATGGCACACTCACTTGGTAGATGCGCTGCTGACTAAAAATATTAATATAACTAAAATTTTTGCACCTGAGCATGGCTTTCGCGGCGATCACGATGCGGGCGCCCATGTAAAAAATGCCGTTGATGGTAAAACTGGTATTCCGCTTATTTCTATTTATGGTAAAAATAAAAAACCAAGCCAAGCTGCTTTAGTCGATGTTGATGTGATTATTTTTGATATTCAAGATGTGGGAGTGCGTTTTTATACCTACATAAGCTCTATGCACTACATGATGGAAGCCGCTGCAGAGCAGGGGATAGAATTTTTGGTACTCGACAGACCCAATCCAAATATCGCCTACGTTGATGGGCCAATATTAGAGCCAGAATTTAAATCGTTTGTAGGCATGCACCCAATTCCTGTTTTACACGGCATGACCGTTGGCGAACTTGCCAAAATGATCAAGGGCGAGGGCTGGATCAATAAAGCGGCCGATTTAAAATTAACGGTGATCCCTGTTGATCATTACACTCGCAAAAGTACTTACAGCTTGCCTGTAAAACCCAGCCCTAACTTACCTAACGATCAAGCCATTGCGCTTTACCCATCACTTTGCTTTTTTGAAGCAACGCCTATTAGCATTGGTAGAGGCACCGACTTTGCATTTCAAGTAATTGGCTATTCGCCAGTTGCATTAGGTGATTTTAATTTTACACCGCGCGCAATTAAAGGCGCTGCTTTAAACCCTAAATTTAAAAACCAAACCGTACAAGGGCTCGATTTAAGACAAGCAAATACCACAGGTTTAAATTTAACTTACTTGATAAATGCGTACACGGAGCTTAGTAAAAACAACATCTCGTTTTTTGAGCGCGCTGACTTTATGGATAAACTAGCGGGTACTAATAAATTGCGCTTAGCTATTGAAGCAGGGCAATCTGAGGCGCAAATAAAGCAAAGCTGGCAGGCGGGGCTTGCGCAATTTAAAGCGCAAAGAGCGCCTTACTTGTTATATAAATAAGGGCTAAGCATGTTTATTGCTTTAAAAAATCAAAGGTATGGTTATGTCAAACAAGCATTTATAGTGGCATTGAGCTTTATTATTGTGGGTTGTAGTACACCACCTGAGCCTATTAGCTCGGTGCTACCACTTACAAAGAGCCAACTTGTAGAGCTGCCTAATGCACAAGTGGTTGTAACGTTTCCTGAGGTAAATCCAAGTAGCCGGTTTTATGTAAATAACCGAGGAACGTTTAAAGCTTACAAAGGGCGCGGGCAATTATTAATACAAAACCACAACGCACAAAGCGCCGATATTTATATTAATAATCAAAAACTCGACGTTAGCCAACTGAGCGCCAACACTCTATACAATTACAGTTTGGCAAAAAATACTCACAATGGTGTTAATACCTTTAAAGTTGAAAATATTCTCCCTGTTGGCGCAAGTTTAACGCTACGTTTTGCATTTCCTACTTTAAGCGATGAACCAAAAAAGCATATAGATTTTACTGAAGTAGACACATTAATTGAACGCGATGTTAAAGCAGGTTTTCCTGGGGCTGTGTTGGCCGTTGTTAAAAATGGTGAGCTAATAAAATTAACCGCCTATGGCGATGCAAAGCAATACCAGCAAAGTGATTTAATGTTACTACGCCCAGAGCCAATGCAGACTAATACCTTGTTTGATCTTGCCTCAAACACCAAAATATTTGCCACCAACTTTGCACTTATGAAATTAGTAAGCGAAGGGTTATTAAATATTAATAAGCCAGTACAAAGCTACCTAAGCGAATATAAAGGCGAAGGGCGAGTACAACGTACAGTAAAAGACTTACTCACACACAGCGCCGGATACCCGCCAGTATTTGACTTTCATCGTAAAGATGGCAGCTATGGTGACGCGTTTTATTCGCAAAACAGTAAAACCACCAAACAGCTATTACTTACCAGCGTCCCTTTTAGCAGTGAATCATCTGGGCAGCCTATTTATTCAGATATTGATTACATGATTTTAGGTGTGCTCATTGAGCGTATTACAGGGCAGCCCCTTGACGAATATCTAGAGCAGCAAGTGTACGCGCCACTAAAATTAACTAACACGTTATTTAATCCACTTAAAAAAGGCTTTAAGCCGCAGCAATTTGCAGCCACTGAGCTTAGCGGCAACACACGAGACGGGCGCATTAAGTTTGATAATGTTCGCACTGGGGTTTTACAAGGCCAAGTGCATGATGAGCGCGCTTACTACTCACTTGATGGCGTAGCAGGGCATGCAGGATTATTTAGTAACGCTCACGACTTAGCCGTGCTTTGCCAGCTATTACTAAATAATGGTGGCTACGGCGACCAACAATTATTTAGTGCAAGCGCCTTAGCGCAATTTTTAACGCCGCAATCAAGCGACGAAACCTACGGGCTTGGCTTTAGGCTTGCTGGTAATAATCAAGCAAGGCGCTGGCACTTTGGCCCTTATGCAAGCGCACAAGCTTATGGTCACACAGGTTGGACGGGGACCGTGACCGTAATTGATCCCGCTTACGACTTAGCTATTGTTTTACTTACCAATGCTCGCCATAGTGCCATTAAAGGCTCGCTAAAACGTTACGAATTCACAGGCAAACAATTTGAAACCGCACAGTACGGATCGGTAGTGTCGCTTATTTATGAAGCACTACTAAATCAATAAGCTATCGTATAGGTTAAAACGTACTAACTGTGCCACCTTAAGTGATTTATTTACAGGTGACTTGAGTAAGCCAATCCATTAAGCTAAGCGGTCTATAAAACTAAGCCGGTTTATGTTGTTAGGCTTAACAAATAAGCGTTAAAACGCGTACAAAGCGAGGTTTACTCGCTAATAATTAAGGTTAACTTTTTATGCATTGGTATTCTATTTTACCGCCGCTAATTGCGATTGCTATCGTGTTTTGGCGAAAAGAAGTGATTATGGCGCTACTTGTTGCTGTTGCTTCTTCTGAGTTTTTACTCGCCTTTCAGGGCGAAGGTAATAGCTTGTTTGACACTTTTTTAAATACCATAGAACGTATTATTTCGGTTGCCAGCTCGCCAGGTAATACACGCATATTAATATTTAGTATTTTAATTGGTGCCTTGCTTGCCTACATTCGCGAATCTGGCGGCGTTGCAGCAACGGTTAATATGTTAATGAACAAAGGTATTGCAAAAAGTAAGCGCCAAGTGGGCTTTTTAACTATGTTTACCGGCATTGCGGTGTTTATAGAATCTAACTTGAGCGTACTTACCTCAGGGATTTTATCGCGTGGCTTATTCGACAAATTTAAAATGAGCCGAGCGCGTCTAGCGTACATTATTGATAGCACCAGTGCGCCAGTGTGTATTTTAATTCTGCTTAATGGCTGGGGTGCGTTTGTACTTGGTTTGTTAGGTAACTACGAGCTAGGTGAGTCGGCGGTATCGGTGTTATGGGGCAGCGTAGGGTATAACTTTTACGCCATAATTACCCTTGCCATTGTTTTTTATACCATCGCGTTTGATAAAGTGCATGGCCCAATGAAAGAAGCCGAAGAAAAACTAGAGCTTCAAACAACTGACTTAAAAGAAGAAGTAAAAGGCTCTAAAGCGCGTTACATGTTAATCCCGCTTATTACGCTTATTACCAGCATGGTTGGCTTTATGTACTACACCGGTAATGGTGTATTAGCCGAGGGCAGCGGCTCTAAATCAGTATTATATGCAACGGTTTTAGCCATTGTTGTCGCTTACTTTTTAATGATTGGCTCACGTAAATTTACCCATCATCAATTAGTTGATACCGGTTTTAAAGGTATGGGCGAATTAATGCCACTGGTCGCCATTGTACTGCTTTCGCTTACACTTGGCGCAAGCTTAAAAGAGTTGGGTACTGGTGTATTTGTAGCGTCACTTGTTGGCGACTATTTACCTATTTACTTAATAGTACCGGTGCTGTTTTTAACCGGCGCAGTTATGTCGTTTACTACGGGTACATCGTGGGGCACGTTTGCCATATTAATCCCAATTGGCGTGCCACTTATTCAAGCGCTAGGTTTACCACCGTCGCTTGTTGTTGGTGCTATTTTGGGTGGTGGTATATTTGGCGATCACTGCTCGCCTATATCCGACACCAGCGCTGTATCAGCTATTGCATCAGGGTGTGACTTACTCACCCACGTTAAAACGCAGCTACCGTACGCCTTATTTGGCGGTGCATTGACGTTTATAGCGTACTTAGTAACAAGCATACTTGTGTTATAAAAACGTCCTATAAAAGTGTGTTGTAAATACTGAGTTTTAATTATTTATAAAATGCCTTGAAAGCCTGCAAATATGCAGGCTTTTTTAGGGCACAAAACAAGGATTGTTTAAATGAAAAATAAAGCTTTTGTCCTTTTTAGTTTTTTATTGTTTTTGAACGCATGCTCTTACCTAGAAAGTGAAACGGAGCAAGCAGAACGATTGGGTAAAACATACCAGCTCAATATAAAAATAGATGATTCAAAGCAATCTTATCCAAAAGATTTTACCGAAGAAGAGGGAAGTTTAGTCAATGTTGAAGTGACTATAACCTCTTTAGATAGTGCTGCTGAAACTCTTGATGGGATTGAGTCTGCCTTGGGAGTTTACCCAGAAGGATTTATTTCTGAAGTAATTGATACTATTTATATTGTAGGCGCTATAACTATTGAAGGAGCTGCTGCTGGCGGAACTTATGGTTCTAGATGGATAGCTTTATCTAATGTTGCACAATGGAATGGAACAAAAGCTAACTATGAAAATGCGTATCGTGGAGTACATCATGAACTTAGTTCACTCATATTTAATAACTCACCATTTAGCGTAATGACATGGCAAAGTTTATTAAATAGAGATTGGAAGGCTGCGGCATCAAATTTTGAGGCACTTACAAAAGATGAGTTAGCGCCAGATTATAGCGCGGGCTTTTTATCTGATTATGGTAAAACATCTATGGGTAATGATTTTAATACTTACGCCGAATTTGCCTTTACTGAACCTGAAAAATTGCGGGAACTTGCCGCAACCTACCCAATAATAGCTAAAAAGTTGAGTGTATTTATTTCCGCGTATACGCAGTTTTCGGCTAAATATCAGCAAAACTTTGAAGAATATTTTACTAGAACAGGTTTAAGTGATGTTGCGGTAGAACCTGAAAATGTAGAAATGACGATTCATTTAGACGTGAGTAGCGTTAAGCCGAAAATTATCAGATAACGCTATTTGATTACGATCTTACGTTTTTAGCGTACTTAGTAACAAGTATGTTTGTATTAAAAAATACGATTTTTACATAGTTAAAAGCCTGCTTAACCGTAGGTTTTTTTGTTTAAAAAAAGCGTACATAGGTTGGGTTGAGTGACACGAAACCGAACTGTTCTACAATGCGGTTTGCACCTATAAAGCTAAGTATATGTATATCTTTTGTAGGCGCATAGCTTGCTAGCGCGTCGGGCGTTAGCCCGAAAAGTTAGATTTAGTATTTACGCACTAGGTTACGCATCAACTACTGATTTCAGAATCATAGTATTAAGCATGACACCTGTGTTTTAGTTATGTATAAAACAAAATCCGCCCTATGCCTTCTTAAAAAGGACTATTCATTTTGATTTGAGGGACTTTAAGTCACAAGCAAACTAATAAAAAGTGTATTTTTGTTATTGTGAGCTTAAAAATTATTTTTAACAATTCTTTACTCTTTTAATTCATGCAGTAAGCAAGTAATGCTGAAACTGATATCGAGTTGTATTATGATTAATTAAAAAAATAATAAGGCTAATAATGAAAATGGATCTAGATTCTAAACAGAGTGCACTTCAAAAAATATCAAAACAAAATGCACTTTCAGCTGCTTTAGGTGCTGCATTCTGGAGTGTTCCTATTTTAGTTCTATGGGCATTTCTGTTTGAGTTAAAACCAGCTGCAGGTCCTGTGATGTTACTCATTAGTGGTGCATTAGTTGGTGCAGCTGTACGGTTTCATGGTCGAGGATACGAGCGTTTATTTTCGCTAATAGGTTTAATTGCTCATGCTTGTATTGTATTTGTAGCGTGGGATTTGCAGATTATTCTTGTTGGTGGCGTTTTAGCGGTTATTTTAGTTGGGGTTTATATTTTTGGCGCATGGGGAGCTGCTTACATATCACGCATTAATGTATCAATGCACGACCATAAAGAATTTGATAAATTATTTGAATCTGGCGATTATCAAAAACAAAAAAAGCTAAAAAATAGATGGTTCATTGTACTTCCTGTCGTTAGTGTTTTAACGCTTGTTGCAGGTTTTATTACGGCAATAGGTATCGTTATTTTTCAGCAACAGCAGCATATTGATATTGAGGTACAACAACATCAGCAGCGTGCCGCTGAATTTCGCAGTAAGCATATTGAAACAAGTAATGAAAACCTCGCCTCTATGAGCACCAAAAAAGCATTAACATATGCTTATGCGTATCAGTCAGGAAGACACTTCGATGAGCGAGGATATTATAAAGGAGCCTACCCGCAAGATAGCTTCCAAGCTTTAGTAATATTACGTTACCTAGCTAATGAAAAGAAAAACCCGCGCGCACAATTTATTTTAGGAAAAATACTTAATAACGAAAAAGGCCAGGCTTTATTATTACAAGCCGAAAAAGCAGGTGATGAATTTGCTATGCTTTATAGTATTTATGAATTTGGCTGTCTAATTGATGCGAAGAGAGGCAAACAGCTTCTAATGAGCTTTGCTAAAAATATAGAAGAGCAATCGGTTATTATTGACATACAGAGTATGAACAGCGACGACTTTAATGATCATTGTATAGTATTAGATAGTACTGAATTTGATTATCGCTATATACGAGATTATTAGTGAGTATTGAATTGAGAAGTATTGAGTTTCAATTCAAATCACTGCTCTAAGGTTTAGTTTTTTACTTGGAGTATTTAAAAACTTTATTTTAGATTTTGTGACGTATAGAGCTGCAGCCAAGAGGTGTTGCCATGGATCCCTTTTTGTAATCTTATCTATGAGCGGCGACGTATTTTCTATTGCATTGGGAGGCCTTACTTACCGGTGTTAAAACACGGCTATCGCCAGCTTATTTGATAACGGTCTGATACTTTTAACATACGTAGATTGAGCAGCACGAAACCCAACGAATCTCCAATGTAGTTTGCACCCATAAAGCCAAGTATATGTATATTTTCTGTAGGCGCATAGCTTGCTAGCGCGTCGGGCGTTAGCTTGAAAAAAATAGAGTGAATAATTAAAAAATTGCACAGAACTCACGTTTACTTATTGATATGTGGCACTATATAAAAAAGTATTATTTAAAAGGAATTAAATGAAAGAATTCAATTGGAGTAAAGCAACTAAGCCTCCATTAGAAGAGTATTTTCCTGCAGATAAATTAGATCGTGCTCGCTACGCCACCTTCTTATCAAGGCTATTGGCTCAAGAGGGGTTTGACGAAAGCAGGCCTGATGATGAACAAAAGAAAAACTATGTATTAAACTTAAATGCTGAATGGGGGGCAGGTAAAACCTATTTTCTTAAGCGTTGGTCACGAGAATTAATAGTAGATTTTCCTGTTGTATATATTGATGCATGGCAGCAAGACTATTCAGACGACCCATTTTTAACTGTAATTGCAGGTATTATAAAGCAGCTTCAACTTCAGGCTAAGTTTAATATAACAATACCTAAAAGCGCCGTTTCAATGTTTAAGGCTGTTGCACCTGCTATTGCACAAGGTTTAACTAAAAAGATATCTGGTATCGATTTAGATGAACTACACACATTACTATTTTCTGATGAAGAAATTGAAAATGACCAAAATCAAAATTCTAATAAGCTGACGGGCAACGACTTTTCACCGGCAGTAAAGGCGCTTGCACAAAACTTAATTAAAGATCATGAAGCTAAAAATAAGAGTATTGAAGTAATAAAGTCTAAGTTAGCTGATTGGGTCAGTAAGTTTGAAAAGCAGGAAGGTAAGTCGTTACCCATATTTATTTTTATTGATGAATTAGATCGTTGTCGCCCAAGTTATGCAGTAGAAATGTTAGAGACGATTAAACATATTTTTGATGTTAAAGGTATTGTATTTGTTGTAGCAACAGATACAGAACAACTCCAACATACAATCAAATCAATTTATGGTGAAGGCTTTGATGCTAAGATTTACCTAGGCCGTTTTTTTAATAGCCGCTATAGCTTAAAACGACCTGTTTTAAAGGATTTTTTATCAGTACATAGTGATACAACTAAATTTGAATCTGGGTACTTAGAAAGTAAAGATATTGAGCTACTCCCCCGCACAGAAACACCGGAAACCGCTTTAGCTAATATCTCAGTTGTTTTAGATGCGTTCCAAGTGCCGCCTAGAACAGCCATTCAAATTACTGAACGCATTACTGCCATTATTGTAAATTTACCAAATGGTAAAAAAGTAGATGTGCTTGTGCTCGCTATTTTGTTTTGTATCTATGAAAAAGACCACCCACTTTATGATGAGATGATAAATGGTAGGTTCAAAAGAACAGAACGAGGTAATGAAAATAAGATCATAGATATTAGCCTAGCTGACTTCTTACAAAAGGATATATCAAAAGAGTATTTATCAGCCGAGTTAATCTATTTTATTGATCCACAGTCATACACCTCTCAATTCCATAACGGCCGCTTCGTTCCTAAATATAATAAGTACTTTGAGGGAAATTATCCTATTCCACTATCTAAATTTATTGAGAATACCTTTTGTAAAATCTTTGATTTACATGTAGATGATTTCTATTTTACTTTTTCTAGTGATGATGATTTAACGGAACTGCAATACGCAGAAGAGGCGTTAGCACAGGATAAAAGAGAAACTTCTCCAGAAGTTACTTTATTATGGCTTGACTATATTTATATCAAAGATGAATACAACAAAATTACGAAAGAACAATATCGTGATTTTATAGAGCTTTCCTCACCATTAGATTACATGGGCGATAGTTAACTATCTCTGTGCAGCGCGAAGCGCCTCTGTGTTCTCGGTGGTAATTTATCTAAATTACCACCAATCTTAACTGAGGCAAACCACCTAAGCCCCACATTGCTTAACCCCAGCGCCCGCATGTTTAAGCGCTATAATCTGCCCTTTACCATTATGCGCCATTGCTAACATATCACCCATGTTTATATCGCTTTCAACTGCGTGCCTTCCTTTTAAATCATTGAGCAGTGACTGCTTAATTTGCACCAGTACCTCGTCATTACAACTGGCTATGTACCAGTCGTTATCTACCTTTACGAGCGTACCGTATTCTATGTGGCGCTGTTGGTGACGGCGTAAATCGTTAGCTAATTGGCTGTCGAGTGCGTGTTTTTGTTCTGTGATGGAGCTTGCGTAGCTACCTGCTTGATTTATTTCGTGGGTTTTTATAAATGAATAGTCGTGAATGTCTATAGTGTTAAATACGGTTTTAGGCTCTGTATTTATTACGTTGTTATTATCAAATACAATAAAGGCGAACACACCCAGTGCGCAGGCAAGGCTGGTTAGCTGCAACGTAAAGCCGAACTTTTTAGGCTTTGTGTGCGTGGCTTTATTAAGTAGCGCTTTTTGCTGAGTGCTTGTAAGTGTAGTGCGCGCTTTTCGCTCTTTGTAATGTTGTGTGAGCTTTTGATCAAGCGGCTCATCAGGCTTGTTCATTGTTTGCTCCTAATAAACGTTTAAGGTTTTGTTTGGCATAGCGCAGCCTTGTTTTAATGGTCTCAAGGTTGCTTTGCGTTATAAGCTCTATGTCGGTGAGCGAAAAGCCTTCTTGTTGCAATGTTATGGCTTCACGCTGTACAAAGGTAAGTTGTTTTAGCGCAGCGTCGAACGCGTCATAACTTATGTTTGAGCTGCCTATATGCGAGTCTCCACTAGTTAAGTCACCACTATTTAAGTCGCTTTCGCTCTTATCATTTTGTGCTGCTAAATACGTATTTTCGTCAAGCTCTACAAAGTGCTGTTGCCTGCGGTATTCGTCAATGAGTGTGTTGCGGGCAAGTTTAAACAACCACGCTTTAGGTGTGGTTTGCGCTTGGTAAAGGTGGCGTTTTTCGATTACTTTTAGCCATGTTTGTTGGCTTATGTCGTATGCTAAATGCGTATTAGATTGCGTAACAAGGTAGTGGTATAAGTCGTTACTGTAGAGGGCAATAAGCTGCTCTAAGTAACGATTGTCGCCACTTTTTGCGTAACTTGCCATGCAGTCCTTGCTTGGCGTTTCAAATAACCATGACTTAATACTTAGTAGCATAGGCGTTTAGTCCGTTAAATAGAGTTATCTAATTTAAAATCGAGTTGTACGGTTTGACCAGTTTGTAATTGTGCCACACCTTCAATTACTTTGGGGCGATATTTCCAGCGTTTAATGGCTCTTATTGCTTCGCGGTCAAAGGTACGTTTTGGCTCGGCGTTAATAACTACTGGGTCGATTACTTCCCCCGTTGGCGAAATACTAAAGCTTAGTTGCACCCAACCTTCAATACCATCGCGCGCGGCTGTGGTTGGGTATTTAGGGTTTATGCGCACTATGGGTGTTGCATCCCCTGTAGGGCGATTAATGGTGTTGTTAATGTCGTCACCAAAATCATCAATTGTAACTGGCGTAAAGTCGCTAATTGCCAACACAGGATCGGCTGATGTATCAAGCGGTGGTGCTTTTGGCGGCACTTTAGGCATTGGCGGTGGCGGCTGTATTTTTTGTATATGCCTGACTTTTGAATCCTCAGGTGCCTGAAAAATCTCTACTATAATATCGCCCCCTGGTTTAACCGGTGCGCGTTGCTCGCCACTTATTAAATATTGCATAAACGCAAAAGCTGCAAAGGTCATTGCGGCGCCGCCAATAACGGCGGTCGATGTTTTAATAAATACTGGGTTGTTAGGTACTTCAAGTGTGTGCATAAGCCGCTCCAAATTAACGCATTAGGGTGTTTTCAAAGCTATAACGGGTGGCAAATCAAAAAGGGGTGAAATAATTTTATAAAAAATCTGGGGTTTAGTTACAATAGCCATTCGCATTCTTTTACTTATTAACTTTTTAGGCTGTTATGCAACTCATTGAAATAAATAAAGCGCGTTACCGTAAACATTTAAACCGTGTTATTGCAGGATGCGGTATTGGTTTGGCTGTAGGCAGCTTGGCTATATCGCAAACGCTGATTGCTTTATTTCCTGATGAAAGTGGTAGCCACTTTCATTGGAACTTAATAGGTGTTGCTATTACAAGCGTTGGGCTTGGGTGGTTACTTCATAAATACCGTACACATAGCTTTATGACTGAAGTTGTTTATGTGTGGGAACTTAAAAAAGCACTTAATAAAATAACCCGTAAAATGGCTAAGTTAAAAGCCGCTGGCCGTGAAGGCAATGCCGATGCGTTATTAGCGATTCATTATAGTTACGCGGGCTCTCGGTTATTGTGGCAGCTAGACGATAATCTAATCACCATGGACGATTTAGCCATTAAACAAGCTGAGCTTGAATCTGTTGCAGCGCAACATAACGTAACGCTCAACGTTGAAGATTATGACGCAAGTATTTTAAAACAGTTTTAGTTTTTAATGTTTAAAGGAGTGTCTAATGAAAAAAATATTAGTTGTTTGTTTAGGTAATATTTGCCGCTCGCCAACCGCAGAGGCGGTATTAAAAGCCCGAGCTAAAAAGCTAGGCGTTAACGTTAAAGTTGATTCGGCAGGGACTATTGGTTACCACGAAGGTAAAACGTCTGATAGTCGCTCAATGGCTGCAGGCGAAAAACGTGGTTATAGTTTTAAAGGTATTTATTCGCGTAAAGTACGCACAAGCGATTTTACTGAATTTGATTTAATTTTAGCGGCCGATACGCAAAACTTAGCTGATTTAACAGCGCAATGCCCTGAGTATTTACAGTACAAATTAGCGTTGTTTTTAGAGTTTGGTGAACAGAGCGTTAGTGCGATTCCCGATCCTTATTACGGCGGTGATGATGGCTTTGAAAATGTGCTTGATTTAATTGAAGCCGCAAGCGACAAAATACTGTCAAAGATTTAAAAGGTATGGTTAAGTTATAGTTAATGAATGACTGTTAATATGCCATTGGTAATTTAGGTATGAATACTGGGCTTATTGCAATTCACTCTATTGTAATTGGTACACCTTTTTGGAGAACGATATGAATTCAGTTAAGAAAATAGCAATGACAATGTGTATAGCACTCCCTGTATTTGCTCATGCTGGGGAGTCTATTGTTAAATGGCATGACTTTAACGATTATCGTGATGTACGAGCGTCGAATCAAGCCAGAGGGTCGTATCATAAACACATTGCAAGTAGCTTTGAAAAACATATGGCTAAGCTTGCTGAGCAGCTACCAAAAGGTTATAAATTAAACGTAGAGTTCACTGATTTAGATTTAGCCGGTGATGTGCGATACGGCGGTATGGATGAAATACGTGTAGTAAAACCAATCTATTTTCCGCGCATTAAGCTCAATTATTCGTTAACAGATAAAGATGGTAGCGTACTTAATAAAGGCAGTGATGTAGAGCTTAAAGATATGGGCTTTATGGATAAAATTAAAATGGGCCGCGAAGAATCATTTTATTACGAAAAACGCTTATTAACGCAGTGGTTTGGTGAACAAATATTACCAATTTTAGATTAACTTAAAATAAAAATGCCGCTAAATAGCGGCATTTCTATTTTTAAGTTTTACTTAAAAGTAGCTAACAGCGTGAGTATTTGCTGTAACTTAATAACGGTAGTTTTAAGTTTTTCTTCATCAAAACCATCGTTAGATAAGCTTTCAACGTCAGCGGCTACGTCAAGAACATAAGGCTTAAAACGTTTAGCTTCAAAGCTAAATCCAGCATCTTGTGCAAATAAGGCTTTAAATTTGCCATGGCCTTGCTGCTGTAATTCATCGAGTTTTTTGTCGGCATCAAGCGCCTGACGATAAACAATTTTTAAATTAGTATTGAGTTGTTCAATAATTGAATCCATGGTTTTCCTAAAGCTTTGTACTGCATGGCCGACATAATACTTGGATTACATTTAAAAGTCAGGTTTGTTATATGAATATATCAGGCACAAGTTTACCCGCTGTTTCCGGCTCAGGCCAAGGCAGTGAGCTTTATAGCGCTGCTTTATCTAAAAAGCAGCAACTAGCAGATGGTGCCGCAGCACTTGCACTTATTGAAGGTGCTGCACAATCGTCAAGTGCACAAACACCGGCTAAGTCGGTAACGGCATCATTGGGTAATAACGTAAATATATACGTTTAAATTAGCTTAAGATCGATAGGTGTTTTGCTTTTTTGACCACCTATTTCTCTAACTAACTTAGGCACTAAAAATCCAGGCAGAGCTTTTAATAGCTCTGCCATTATTTTTATTGCGTCTTCTTCGTTAATATCAAAGTGGCTGGCCCCTTCAACTTTATCTAGCAAATACAAATAATACGGTAATACGTCTGCGTCAAATAACGCTTCGCTTAAATTTATTTGCGCATCGAGCGTATCGTTCACATCTTTTAAAATTACAGCTTGGTTTAAAAGCGTTACGTTTGCTTGTTTAAGCTTTTGCATAGCTGCTTTAAAATCGGAATCTATTTCGTTTGCGTGGTTTATGTGATTAATAAAAATGATTTTTAATGGCGATTTTGCTAATCGCTCACATAACTCATTGGTAACTCGCGCCGGTATAACTACTGGCAAGCGGCTATGAATTCGCATTCGTTTAATTTGTGGTAATTGCTCAAGCTCATCTAAAAACCAGCTTATTGCATCATCTTTGGCCATAAGTGGATCGCCGCCACTTAAAATCACTTCGTTTATATCAGCATCTGATTTTATGTAGCTTAGTGTTTCAAGCAGACTTTTTTTATTAAGTTGGTTTTCTTGATACGGAAAATGCCTTCTAAAGCAGTAACGACAATTTACTGCACAGCCGGTTTTAAACATCACCAAAACACGTGATTTATACTTATGTAAAAGGCCTGGTTGGTCGTTGTCTTGCTCAAGTAGGGGATCTTTATTAAAACCCGATTTAGTCAAAAATTCTTGATGGCGTGGCATTACTTGTAGCAAAAGAGGATCGTTTGGATCGCCTTTGCGTATTTTTTTTATAAAAGGGATAGGCACGCGTACCGGAAATAAACTACGGGCTTTTAGGTCGTTTTCATGGACTTGGCTCGATAAACCGACCATTTCAAGCAAGGTCTTTGGGCAGGTAACTACATTTGCTAATTCTTTTTGCCAGTTTTTATGCAAATTTGCTTCATTTCTTTGTATCATTGGCATGTAGATTACTCGAAAAAATATAAATAGAGGAAACGATGGCGAATTATAGCACCAACGAGTTCAAGGGCGGCCTAAAAATTATGATGGACGGCGAGCCTTGCAGTATCTTAGAAAATGAAATGGTAAAACCTGGTAAAGGCCAGGCGTTCAACCGTGTTCGTATCCGTAAACTTATCTCTGGTAAGGTGCTTGAAAAAACCTTTAAATCGGGTGAATCAGTTGAAGGTGCTGATGTAATGGATACTGATTTAGCGTATCTATATACAGATGGCGAATTTTGGCATTTCATGAACAACGAAACATTTGAGCAAATTGCTGCTGACGAAAAAGCACTAGGCGATTCAGTAAAATGGTTAGTTGAAAATGATTTATGTACAATCACATTATGGAACGGCAGCCCTATTGCTGTTACACCACCTAACTTTGTTGAGCTTGAGATCACTGAAACAGATCCTGGCCTTAAGGGTGATACAGCGGGTACTGGTGGTAAACCAGCAACGCTTAGCACAGGCGCTGTAGTACGAGTTCCATTATTCGTACAAATTGGCGAAGTAATTAAAGTAGACACTCGTAACGGTGAATACGTAAGCCGTGTTAAGTAAGCTTTAACATTGTTTATAAAATCCCAGCTTACGCTGGGATTTTTTTTGGAGAAAATATGTCAGCAGATCTTTGGACCCCAAGCGCAAGCATTGAAACACTAAAACAACGCGCATCGATATTACGTAGCATCCGTGATTTTTTTTATGTACGTGATGTTTTAGAAGTAGAAACGCCAAGCTTAAGTGCTGCCAGTGTAACCGATGTGCACTTAGCTAGTTTTAATACCAAATTTGTAGGTCCAGGGCATGCTGGTGGGCTTCCTCTGTTTTTACAAACATCTCCAGAGTTTGCCATGAAACGCTTGTTAGCAGCAGGCTCAGGCGCTATTTTTCAGCTTTGTAAAGCATTTAGAAATGAAGAAGCGGGTAGCCATCATAATCCTGAATTTACTATGCTGGAATGGTATCGCCCAGGCTTTGATGAATTTACACTTATGGATGAAATGGATGAGTTAATGCAACTTGTTTTAGGTGTCGAGCCTGCAACTAGACTTACTTATCAGCAAGCGTTTGAACAAGCACTCGGCCTCGATCCTTTAACAGCAAGCATAGAGCAATTAAAGCAACTAGCGTGTAAGCAGGGGTTTGCTGATATAGCCCAAAATGAAACGCATAAAGATACCTTACTGCAATTATTATTTTGTATGAAAGTGGAGCCAACAATAGGACAAGAAAAACCGTGTTTTGTTTATCATTTTCCAGCTTCTCAAGCGGCACTGGCACAAATTTGTGAACACGATACACGTGTAGCAGGACGCTTTGAGCTTTATTATAAAAATATGGAATTAGCGAATGGTTTTAACGAACTCACAAATGCTAGTGAGCAAGCTAAACGTTTTAATGAAGATAACGCATACCGCGCTGTAAACGGTTTGAAACAAGTACCAATGGATACACGTTTAATTAAAGCGCTGGAGCATGGATTACCACAATGCGCAGGGGTTGCTTTGGGTATAGATAGGCTTGTAATGCTCGCAACAAATAAAGAAAAAATTAAAGACGTAATCGCGTTTGATGTGCAAAGAGCGTAATGCTGGACTTGTGGGCGCACAGCTTGCTGGCGCGTTAAAGCGAAGCTTTAAGGTCTTTTTATTTGGTTAGTTTAAAGTAATAAGAAGCTTCGCTTCTCACGTGAGCAAGCTCTACGTCTACAACACATTTTATTATTATTTATGTTTGATATGCAAAGAGTGTGATGCTTGACCTGTAGGTGTGAATTTATTTGGCGCTCATGTAATTTAACTTTATAAAAAAGCGAGGTATAAAACCTCACCTACAAATAAACATCAAGCCTGTAGGACCTCACCTACAAATAAACATCAAGCCTGTAGGTGCGAATTTATTTCGCGCTCATGTAATTTAACTTTATAAATAAGCGAGGTATGAAACCTCACCTACAATAAACATCAACCCCATACGCCAAACCTGTAGGTGCGAATTTATTTCGCGCTCATGTAATTTAACTTTATAAAAAGTGAGGTATAAAACCTCACTTACAAATAAAAACACCGCGTTTAATTTAAACGCGGTGTTTTTATTTGCTTGCAGAAAGCTTTCATTTGAAAGCCAACGGCTGTGCTTTACAGATTAAGTGTAAACGTAACACCTGCAACACGAGGCTCACCTAATTGTGTGTAGGTATGCGTTGCGTAACCATCTTGTGGATCGTTACCAAACTCAAAACCACGTGTAGGGACTGTCTCGTCAAACACGTTACGAGCCCATGCGCGAACTGCCCACATGTCTGCTTCGTAGCCAAAGCTTAAATTAACTAAGTTGCTGCTTGGCGCTTGTGAGTTATGACTATCTGAGAAGTAGTAATCGTCCTTACCTTCAACACCAATCATACCGTAAAGCTCACTTGTAAAGTTATAGCGAGCAGTAAAAGCATACTGGTATTTAGGTGACTGTGCTTGCTCACGACCATCTTGGTTTAAAGGGGCTTGATAGATATTAGATCTAGCAACAAAATCGTCTATTTCAGTATTTAAGTAACCAGCACTACCTGTTAAAAACAGGTTATCGGTTAGTTGGTAACTACCTTCAACTTCTAGTCCGTAATTGCTGCCAGAACTTGCGTTATCAACATAGCTGGTAAATTGTTGATCTTCTATTAACCATCCTTTTAACTGCATGTTGTCACGATGCATGTAAAATGCGGCTAAGCGAAGTGTAAATTTGTCATCAAGCGATGAACCTTTAACACCAAATTCGCCACTCCATAAATATTCAGGGTCGAAGCTGGTGTGCTGCTGGAGAAAATCAGCGCTTAGGTTTAAGCCTTCATCTTTTGCTTTAGCCAGTGCTTCTGAATTAATACCGCCAGCTTTGTAGCCACGCGTAATGCTGGTGTAGATCATCGTACGATCAATTACCTGATACTCTAGCGCAATTTTACCGCCAACCATTACATCGTCAGTATCTTCTATAAAGCCATTGCTATCGGTGTAGTCACCTTGGTATTGCTCTACACGTAAACCAGTAATTAATGTAGTTTTTGGACCAATTGATGTCTCTACTTGGCCATAAATCGCAGTATTACTTACTTCATATCGAGAATTAAAGGTTTGGTATTCAGAAAATTTTCTACGTTGACGGTCAAGGTCTACATCACGCACTTGGTAATATGCCCCCAAGACCCAATTTTTTAATTTTCCACTGAGCTGTAATTCAGCTGCTCTATCATCACGATCGCGATAGTAAGCGTCTTCATAGCTGTATCCATCTGGATGTAAGCCAGCAGCACATAACTTTGGCTCACTTGAGTCGTTACATACCCAGTCTTCGTCAAAGCTGTAAAGTAATTCGGTATCAATAGCCGATAGGTTTAGATTTACATCAAAAGCGTCAAAACCCGTGTAAGTATTCTTGACACCTATAGCGTAGCTTTCTTGATTATCTTGGCCTGGTTCATCGGCAACACTATTGCGGCTGTTATCAAGCGTAAACGCATCGTAACCATTGTTTATGTCAATATAGTGAAGGTTTAACTCAGTATTTAAATGCTTTGTAAGCTGACTGTTTATTTTAAAGCGGGCTACTTGTTCGTCTTGATTTTGTGTTTCGTCATTTAAGTACAAGTTATCTACGTAACCGTCTGACTTTCTGCGAAAGTAGCTAACGCGTGCGCTAGTGTCATCTGTTAAACCAGTGCTTGCTGCAATACCTGCTTCGCGGGTGTTGTACGTGCCAGCACCTACTTGTAATTTTAAACTTGGATCGCTCGTGGCTTTAGCTGAACCCATTTGGATCATACCGGCCATACCGTCTGCGCCAAAGCGTGTACCTTGTGGGCCACGATAAATTTCTACTTGGTCTATATCAAATAATAATGAGCTGCCACCAAGACCAGAATAGTTAATACCATCAATAACTAAGCCTACAGATGGATTAATAGGGTCTACAAATTGTGAGCGAAGTCCCACGCCACGAATTTGGATGTAACGACCACGCGACGCTCCAGATGCAAAATTTACATTGGCGGCACTGCCTAACATTTCGTCTAAGTAACTTGCACCACGTAGATTAATTTCTTCTTCGCTGAATAAGCTTGCGCTTGCGCTTAAGGTTTGAATGCTTTCGCGTTGAAAATCGCCAGTTACAACAATTCTTTCTAGGTTGCTATCGTCAGCGTTAGCTGCAAGTGGTGCACCAAGCAGCGGTAAAAGTGCTGCGGTAATTAAAGACAAACGTAAGTTCATTAGGTTACTTAACTCCATTTTAGGGACTCGTATGGTAGCAATTATTTGAGCACATGTGCTATAAACTCGGCAATTATACGTTAAATAATTAGGATTATTAATATGACCTTTAAAGTTGACTTTAAAGTGCGTGATTACGAATGTGACTTACAAGGCATTGTAAATAACAGTGTGTATTTTAATTATTTGGAGCACGCTCGCCACGAATTTTTATACGCAAATGGTATTGATTTTGCTCAGTTAGCAAAAGATAAAATTAATCTAGTCGTGATGCGCAGCGAAATGGATTATAAGCATTCGCTCTTACCGGGTGATGAGTTTTATGTGGCTGTAAAGCCGCAGCGCATAAGTCGCCTTAAATTTGCTTTTAAGCAAACGGTTGTTCGTAAATACGATGAAAAAGTAATGCTCAATGCACTAATAATAGGAACGTCGGTTAATGAAAAAGGCCGCCCATTTTTGCCTGAGCAAATAGATAATGTATTCAAAACTACAACTTAGTGCGTAGTAGCGTAACTTTTGAACTATCATAGAACAAAAATTTACATTTTAAACATGCATTTTTAACGGATAAATCGCATAAATATTGTTATTATTACAGTAATTAGACAATTAGTTAGTAGTAGCATGAAATTAGCAGCAATACCGATGCTTATAATCGGTTTATGTGTTGGTTGCGCATCGACAGGGACGGTTACCAGTGAGCAGCTAAAATACACCCAATGGCAATTATCACATGTTGATGGTTTAGCAATTCCACCTTCTTTTAACGCATCAATGAGCTTTATTGAAGCGCTGCAAGTAAATGGTTTTGCTGGCTGTAACAAATTTTTTGGTGAGGGCTCGCTTGAAGAAAGTAATCTTACCGTAAGTAAATTAGGTATGACGCGCAAGTCGTGCGGAAAAGAACTTGATGAGTTTGAGCAGCAGTTATTACAAGCCTTAAATCAAGGCGCAGAGCTTAAAATGCAAAACCAGCAATTAGTCATGCAAGGCGAGCAAACATTTGTGTTTATCCCTAAATAATTTTAAGTTTTTGAAAAACAGCCCCTTGCGGGCAGTTTTTAACTGACGTACACTCAGCGCAGATTTGATGAATAATATATCAAATCAACGAACAAAATTTATATATCAATACTTGTCGGAGTGCCAAAGCTAAGTAATTAGTTTGTGGCTGAGATCGCGAAAGCGGGATCCGTGAACCTGATCAGGTTAATACCTGCGTAGGGAACAAGCTGCCTAAAATAGGACGCTTGTGCGTCTTTTTTTATGCGCACAATAAAGTGATTTTGTTTTTTTAGGCTGCAAAGTAGCATGTACGCTACTTTACGATCTTTCTCTATTCCTCGGAATATCTGACAAGACAACCCTTAAGCAATGAGGCAAGTCATGTCAAATACTACAAATAAAGCGTCACGCCGAGAAACTCGCGCTGCCGCGTCTGAATATATTTATAACTTAACGGGTCAACCGTTCCCAAATTCTCATAAAGTATACGTTGAAGGTACTCAACCAGGCGTGCGCGTTGGTATGCGTGAAATCACGTTAAGTGATACGTTTATTGGCGGTACAGATGAAAACCCTGTTTATGAGTCAAACGATCCGCTTCGCGTTTACGATACTTCGGGCCCGTATACCGATCCTAATTTTGAACTAGACGTGCGTAAAGGCTTACCAAAATTTCGTGAACAATGGATTGAAAACCGTGGTGACACTGAAATTTTAGAATCAGTGACGTCGCAGTTTTCGCAGCAGCGCATGGCAGATGAAGGGCTGGATCATATTCGCTTTGATCACTTGCCAAAAATTCGCCGTGGTGTCGCTGGTAAAAACGTAACGCAAATGCACTACGCACGCCAAGGGATTATTACTCCTGAAATGGAATACGTAGCCGTTCGCGAAAATATGGGACGTGCAGAAATTCGTAAAGAATTACTTGCCGCGCAGCATAAAGGCGAGTCGTTTGGCGCGAGTATTCCTGAATTTATTACCCCAGAATTTGTACGTGACGAAATAGCCCGTGGTCGCGCTATTTTACCAAATAATATAAACCATCCAGAAACAGAGCCTATGATTGTAGGTCGTAACTTTTTAGTTAAAGTTAACGCCAACATTGGTAACTCGTCGGTCAGCTCATCTATTGAAGAAGAAGTAGAAAAAATGGTGTGGTCTACTCGCTGGGGGGCAGACACCGTGATGGACTTATCAACGGGTCGTTACATTCACGAAACGCGCGAATGGGTTGTGCGTAATTCGCCTGTACCTATTGGCACAGTACCGATTTATCAAGCGCTTGAAAAAGTAAACGGTGTGGCTGAGGATTTAACGTGGGAAATTTTTCGCGATACGCTAATTGAGCAAGCCGAGCAGGGTGTTGATTACTTTACTATTCATGCGGGTGTATTACTGCGTTATGTACCAATGACCGCTAAACGTGTAACCGGTATTGTGTCGCGCGGTGGCTCAATTATGGCTAAGTGGTGTTTAGCGCATCACAAAGAAAACTTTTTATACACGCACTTTGAAGACATTTGCGAAATTTTAAAACAATACGATGTGTGTTTTTCACTCGGTGATGGCCTTCGTCCAGGCTCTATTGCTGATGCCAACGATGAAGCGCAGTTTAGTGAGCTGCGCACATTAGGTGAACTGACTAAAATTGCGTGGAAGCACGACGTACAAGTATTTATTGAAGGCCCAGGGCATGTGCCAATGCACATGATTAAAGCCAATATGGACGAGCAATTAAAGCATTGCGACGAAGCGCCATTTTATACATTAGGTCCACTAACGACCGATATTGCACCAGGATACGATCATATCACTTCAGGCATTGGTGCTGCTCAAATAGCATGGTACGGCTGCGCAATGCTTTGCTATGTAACACCTAAAGAGCATTTAGGTCTGCCAAATAAAGAAGATGTTAAAGAAGGCTTAATCACCTACAAAATTGCAGCACATGCTGCCGATTTAGCAAAAGGGCACCCTGGTGCGCAAGAGCGCGATAACGCCTTATCAAAAGCGCGCTTTGAATTTAGATGGCATGACCAATTTAATATTGGTTTAGATCCAGATCGAGCCCGCGAGTACCACGACGAAACCCTTCCGCAAGAATCAGGTAAAGTGGCTCACTTTTGCTCCATGTGTGGACCTAAATTTTGTTCTATGAAAATTAGCCAAGAAGTACGCGATTACGCTAAAGATTTAGAGACACGCGGTATTGATCCTAATAACGCTGGCGACGCTATTAAAATAAAAATGGTTGATGTAGAAGCCGAAATGAAAGCTAAGTCAGCTGAGTTTAAGCAAACAGGCTCAGAGATTTACCATAAAGCGGTATAAAGTAATTATCGCTAGAAGTTAGATGCAGACGTAGGTGAGGTTTTATACCTCGCTTCTTTAAACATTGAAGAAGTGCGAGTGAGTTCGCACCTACTAATAACTGCTTTTGGAGGTTTTATGTTTTATAACATTGCTGTGGTGGGTTTTGGTTTAGCAGGGCGCTTAGCTGCCCTTGAGCTAAGTAAGTTGCATCATGTAACGGTGTTTGAAGCAGACGACGAGCAAACCCCAAATAGCGCCGGCAAAGTAGCTGCGGCAATGCTCGCCCCGCTTGCTGAGTCGGTGTTATGTGAGGCTGATTTAGCTTTAATGGGTCTTGATTCAATGAAGCGTTGGCCCGGCATTATTGCAGAGCTTGAAAGTGACGTTTTTTTTCAGCAGCAAGGCACTTTGGTCATTGCGCATCAGCAAGATAAAGGCGATTTACAAAGCTTTGCGCAACGTATAAAACCGTTAGCTGGTTATACTGCTGAGCATGTGAATACTCAACAAATTACAATGCTTGAACCTGAACTTGCAGGGCGTTTTAATCAAGGTCTATTTTTACCCTGCGAGGGGCAAATAGATAACCAAGCATTTTATAAAGCCAGTTTTACACAGCTCAATAAACGCAAAGTAAAATTTGTATTTAATCAGCGCGTAACCATTAGCGACAACAAAATAAACAATCGACCATTTGATTACATTATAGATTGCCGTGGGCTTGGTGCTAAAAATACTCAAAGTGATAAACCGCTTAGAGGTGTGCGTGGCGAGGTAGCAAGGTTATATGCACCAGAGGTAAGTTTAACGCGACCAGTGCGTTTAATGCACCCGCGTTATCCAATTTATATAGCGCCTAAACCTAATAATGAATATGTAATAGGTGCGACTGAAATAGAGTCACAAGACAATGGTGCCGCAACCGTGCGCTCAACTCTTGAGTTACTTTCAGCGGCTTATACTGTACACAGCGGGTTTGCCGAAGCACGACTACTTAATATTCAAACCGGATTACGCCCCGCATTTAGCGATAACCGCCCAGAAGTATCACAAGTTGGCAATGTAATTAGCATTAATGGATTGTATCGCCATGGTTATATGTTGGCGCCAGCATTAGTAGCAGAAGTAATTTCACGAATAGAGTGAGAATAAAATGAACATTACAATTAATGGCAATGTGCTCACAATAAAAAGTAATAAGTTAATTAGCTGTTTGCAGGATTTTGGTGCCACACCACCTTATGCGGTTGCCATTAATGGCGAATTTATTTCACAAAGTCAGCACAGTAACTATGTATTAAATGAAGACGACAATATTGAGCTATTGTCGCCCATTCAAGGCGGATAAGGCTTATGCAAACTAAAGATTGTTTAACTATTTATGGAGAGCAAATAAATAGCCGCTTATTAATCGGCTCTGCGCTTTATCCGTCGCCCGACATTATGACCCAATCGATAGTCGCCTCAGGCGCTGAAATTGTAACTGTGTCGCTTAGGCGCCAACAAAGTGCAGCAGCGGGTGATGACTTTTGGCAGTTAATAAAAAATACAGGTTTAAAAATACTCCCTAATACCGCAGGGTGCCACAGCGTTAAAGAAGCTATAACGCTTGCAAAAATGTGCCGAGAGGTATTTGCCACCGACTGGATTAAGCTAGAGCTGATTGGCGATGATTACAATTTACAGCCTGACCCTTTTGCGCTACTTGAAGCCACAAAAATATTAATTAATGATGGCTTTAAAGTATTGCCTTATTGCACCGACGACTTAGTACTTTGTCAGCGCTTAAATGAGCTCGGGTGTGAGGTGCTTATGCCGTGGGGTGCGCCAATAGGCACCGGTAAAGGCTTGTTAAATAGTTATAATTTAAAAACTATCCGAGAGCGTTTACCCGATACCACATTAATAGTAGATGCAGGTTTAGGTTTGCCATCGCATGCCTGCCAAGCACTCGAAATGGGGTATGATGCGGTATTATTAAATTCAGCCATTGCAGGGGCGGGCTGCCCAATTACTATGAGCCGCGCATTTAAAGCCGCAGTTGAAGCAGGACGCTTTGCATATCAAGCAAAAGCAATGCCGGAAAAAGACGTTGCAGCCCCATCAACCCCAACAATGGGTATGCCATTTTGGCATCAAGAAAAATAGCTGTTTTATTAAAAACATGAGCATTCTATCTAATTAAATAGCTTCATTAGTTCAATGTAATCGCTGTGAGGAGACAAATATGAATAATGTAGTATGGACAATTGCCGGATCTGATTCGGGCGGCGGTGCAGGCATTCAAGCAGACATAAAAGCAATGCAAAGTTTTGGTGTACATGGGTGTACTGCTATTACAGCATTGACTGCGCAAAATAGTTTAGGTGTAGAGGCTATTAATGCAGTGTCTACCGATATTATTGAATCGCAGTTACTTGCACTTGAAAAAGACATGAAAGCCAAAGTGATAAAAATTGGCATGTTAGCCAACGTGCAGCAAATTCAGTTAATCAGCGAGCATATAAGTCATTATAAAGCTAAATGGCCTGTGCCTCCCGTTATTGTATATGACCCTGTCGCTATTGCCTCAAGCGGTGACTTACTAACAGAAGAAGACACGGTAAGCGCAATAAAAGAATGTTTACTGCCGCTGGTGGATGTAATAACTCCAAACACACACGAAACACAGTTATTAACCGGTGTGTATTTAATTGGCCCGGCAGCAATAAAAGAAGCGGCTAATAAGTTATTAAGCTGGGGCGCTAAAGCCGTTGTTATTAAAGGCGGACATTGGGATTACCCAAGTGGCTACTGCATTGATTATTGTATTGATAGTAATATGCAAAATGGTGAAGAATACTGGTTAGGCAACCAAAAAATACAAACACCGCATAACCACGGCACCGGATGTAGCATGGCTTCGGTCATTGCTGCGTGTTTAGCTAAAGACTACCCATTAAAAGATGCTTTTATTTTAGCTAAAGCATATATAAACCAAGGGCTAAAACAGTCTGTTCGGTACGGCGAGGGGATTGGACCGGTTGCTCAAACCTCGTTTCCCACTAATTTAGCCGACTACCCACAAGTAATTGAGCCAGGTAGCTGGCTGGGCGATGAACTAGATTTTGATGTGCCGCTTGATTTTAATATGGCCGCTGATTTTGCACCTTGTGAAAGTAAATCGCTTGGCTTATATGCGGTTGTAGATAGTGCTGATTGGCTAGAAAAATGCTTACAACAAGGCATTAAAACAGCGCAGTTACGCGTTAAAAATAAAACGCAAGACGAACTTGATGAGCTCATTAAGCACGCTGTTGAGCTGGGCAAGCAATACAACGCACAGGTATTTATAAACGACTACTGGCAGTTATCTATTAAGCATGGTGCGTATGGTGTGCATTTAGGGCAAGAGGATTTAGACATTGCTAATTTAGCAGCAATTAAAGACGCTGGGTTAAGGCTTGGGCTTTCTACCCATGGCTTTTATGAAATGCTGCGTGCGCATAATTATCGCCCTAGTTACATGGCATTTGGTGCTATTTACCCAACCACCACTAAAGACATGACAGGTCAAATACAAGGTCTTGAAAAGCTCATTAAATTTGTACCGCTTATGCAAAGCTACCCAACAGTGGCAATAGGCGGTATTGATTTAAGCCGTGCTGAGCAGGTAGCGAAAACTGGCGTAGACAGCGTTGCCGTAGTACGTGCGATTACCGAGGCTGATAATTACGTAGAGGCTATAAACGCTCTGCAAGTAGCCATAAGTACTGCAGATTAATACTCACAAAGGTCAGTAAAAGTGAATGAGCTAAGCGATAAAGAAACCCTACGTTACAGTCGCCATTTATTGCTTGAAGAAGTAGGGCTTGAAGGGCAGTTGGCACTTAAATCCTCAACGGTTGCAGTCGTGGGGGTTGGTGGGTTAGGTAGTCCTGCACTTTTATATTTAGCTGCTGCGGGTGTTGGAACGCTTATTTTAATTGACGATGACGAGGTTGAGCTTTCAAATTTACAGCGCCAAGTGCTTTATAAAATAAATCACTTAGGGCAAAACAAGGTCGCCGCCGCAGGTAAAGTATTAGCGAGTCTTAATAATCAAATAGAAATAGTAACGCATTGCCAAAAGTTAGATGAGAGTAATGCAGCTAACATGCTAAAAGGTGCTGACATCGTACTTGATTGCTCTGATAACTTTAGCACTCGCTATTGCGTTAATCGTTATTGTATTAGCAACAAAACACCGTTAATTTCGGGTGCTGCATTGGCAACTAAAGGGCAGTTAATGGGCTTTGATTTTAGGCAAAGTGATAGCCCGTGCTATGGCTGTGTTTTTCCACAAAGTGAAGCTACACCCGTTATAAATTGCAGTAACGCAGGAGTAATTAGCCCGCTACTTGGTGTAATAGGCTCTATGCAGGCGCAACTTACGCTTAACTTGTTATTGGGGCATTCAAAGGGGGGGGAATTTATAACTTTTGATGCGCTTACTTTAAAGCAACTGCATTTCAAAGTAGTCAAAGATTCAGACTGTAAAGAGTGTGGTGTGAAGTAAAAGTTTTAGTTGATGGTTTATAACCGTTCTAAGTTAAGTAATTAGAAGCTTCGCTTCTCGCGTGAGCAAGCTCTACGCCTACAACATATCAAACTTCTGTACTAAACTTGTAGACGCACAGCTTGCTGGCGTGATGGGCAAAGCCTATAAAAATATAAACGGTGCAGCCTGCAATAACACATAAACCAAAAGCTGACGCTTTTAACGTGAGCAAGCTCTACGCCTACAACATATCAAACTTCTGCGCCAGAATTGTAGGCGCACAATTTGCTGGCGTGATGGGCAAAGCCCATAAAAATATAAATGGTGCAGCCTGCAATAACATATAAACCAAAAGCTGACGCTTTTAACGTGAGAAAGCTCTACGTCTACAACATATCAAACTTATGTACTAAACTTGTAGACGCACAGCTTGCTGGCGTGATGGGCAAAGCCCATAAAAATATAAACGGTGCAGCCTGCAATAACATATAAACCAAAAGCTGACGCTTTTAACGTGAGCAAGCTCTACGTCTACAACACATCAAAATTTTTGCACCAAACTGTAGACGCACAGTTTGCTGGCGTTATGGGCGAAGTCCATAAAAATATAAACGCTATAGCCTACAATTACTTATAAACCAAAAGCTGACGCTTTTAACGTGAGCAAGCTCTACGTCTACAGAAATAAAAAACCGCGTTAATTAAACGCGGTTTTTTTGATTCCGAATTAACGATTGATTTTATTCGTTAATTTTTGCAAACGCAGTACCTAAGCGAGTAACCACTTCTGGTAGTTGGTCATCCAGTATTTCAGCTTTATCAGCACCCCATGCAAGTACCACAGTAGAGCCTAATTTAAAGCGACCCATTTCTTCACCCTTTTTAAGCGTGATAGCGTTATCGCCAGTGGTTGGGTATTTCCAACTAAATACATCGCTACCAGCTGGTGGCGTGACAGTACCTGCCCAAATAGTTTCAATGCTGGCTACAATTGTTGCGCCAACAAGTACCATAGCAAGCGGACCAATCTCAGTTTCAAAAATTGCTACAACACGTTCGTTACGTGCAAACAAGTTAGGCACGTTTTGCGCGGTAAGTGGGTTTACTGAAAATAAATCACCTGGCACGTAAATCATTTTGCTTAGTGTGCCATCAACTGGCATATGAATACGGTGGTAATCTTTAGGTGCTAAATAAATAGTGGCAAACTTACCGCCTAAAAATGGTGTTGTATCATTTTGTGAGCCGCCTAATAGCGCTTGTAAGCTGTAATCGTGACCTTTAGCTTGTATTAGCTGTCCGTCAACAATATCGCCTAGCTGGCTGATTGCGCCATCCACTGGATGAATGATGATATTGCTATCTTCTACCATTGGGCGCATGCCGTCTTTTAAAGGGCGAGTAAAAAATTCATTAAAGCTTTTATAATGAGCAGGGTCTGAATATTTCGCTTCGCTCATATCTATTTTGTATTGCTTAATAAATAGTTTAATTAATGTGGTTGTTAATGCGCCCGCTTTAGCAGCAGCTAATTTGCCTACTACACGTGAAATAAAATGTTTTGGCATTGCGTACTGCATTGCGATTTTAAATTTGTCTAAACTCACAGTATTTTTCCTAAATTATACGCGAGGCGCACGGGCGCCTGCACGGCCATCGGCCATTGTTTCTAAAATTCGGTGGTAGCTGTCAAAGCGCAATTGAGAAATTCTTCCATCGGCTACAGCTTCTTTTACTATACAGCCCGGATCGTTTAAATGTTTACAGTCTCTAAAGCGGCACCCGCCTATAAATTCTCTAAACTCTTTAAAGCACCACGTTACACGCTCAACATCTAAATGCCATAAACCAAATTCGCGAATTCCTGGTGAATCGATTAGGTTACCGCCACTTGGTAAATGGTGAAGGCGTGAAACAGTTGTTGTATGCTGGCCTAGGCCGCTGTTTTCAGATACTTCTTTAGTTAATATTTCAGCGTTAGGTAATACAGTGTTAACGAGGGTTGATTTACCTACACCACTTTGGCCAACAAAAATATTATTTTTATCAACAAGTACTTCTTTTAATTTGTCAATACCATCGCCGGATATATTACTAACAAGGAGTACTTGATAATCAAGTTTACGATAGATATCGAGAACTTTTTGTATTTCGCTAAGGCCTGCTTCGTCAATTAAATCGGTTTTATTGAGCACTAAAATTGGCTCAATACCCATATCTTCACAGGCTATTAAATAGCGGTCGATAATACTTGGGGTAAACTCAGGTAATACTGCCGATACCATGAGTATTTGGTCAATGTTAGCTGCGATAACTTTTACACCATCGTAAAAGTCAGGGCGGGTAAGTTGCGAACGACGCTCTTGCGTGGCTTCAATTACTCCGGCTAAATCACCTTCACTTACTTTGGCACGGCGAAACAATACTTCATCACCACACACTAAATTTGACACGGTACGGCGTATATTACAGCGCAGTACATCGCCGTTCTGTGTTTCTACATCGGCGTGTTGGCCAAAACGACTGATCACAATTGCGCTCTCGACCTGACCTAAATTATCGGTTTGCCATTCTTGCGCGCCTTTTTTAGCTGGTTTTGAGTCTGCGCTATTAATGCGCTTTTGGTGGTTGGCCTTGATCTGACGAGATTGGCCTTTACTTAATTTTTTCTGTTTTGCCACTGGAGGCCTATAACCTTAGTTAAATGTCGCTTTTCCTAAAAAAAGCTTTAGCTCGACGGTTGATGCTAATATGATATATCGAAATGCGTTGGATCTAAAGGAAAGCACCGCTTAGGTATTATGACTATTAATAAATCAAATTTAATTTGGCTCGATCTTGAAATGACCGGACTCGAACCAGAGACCGATAAAATACTCGAAATTGCGACGGTTGTCACTGACGCAGACCTGAATATATTAGCCGAAGGGCCAACTATAGCTATTCATCAAAATGATGAATTACTAAATGGTATGGACGAGTGGTGTACGACTCAACATGGTAAATCGGGTTTAACAGCGCGCTGCAAAGCAAGTACCTTTGATGAAGCCTATGCTGTAGAGCAAACTTTAGCGTTTTTAAAGCAGTGGGTACCAGCAGGCACTTCGCCAATGTGTGGTAATTCAATTGGTCAAGACCGCCGCTTTATGAATAAATATATGCGCGAGCTTGAAGACTTCTTCCATTACCGAAATCTCGACGTAAGTACTATTAAAGAATTAGCACGTCGCTGGAAACCTGAAGTGCTTGCTAAAGTGAACAAAAAAGGCTCACACCTTGCTTTGGACGATATTAAAGATTCGATTATGGAATTAAAAATCTATAGAGAAAATTTCTTTAATTTGTAAAAAACACTTGCAAACACTCTGTATTATTGTAGAATCCTGCCCCGCTCAAGACGATAACCCACGCGGGGTTAGTGTGTTTGAGTTGTTTTTATTGTGGTTGTTTTATATCCATAATAAAAATGCGGTACTAGCTCAGTTGCTAGAATGTTGAACGCGACCTGTCGCGCTTAAGCGTAAAATAACTGAAGAAGTGAAAATGCGGTACTAGCTCAGTTGCTAGAATGTTGAACGCGACCCGTCGCGCTTAAGCGTAAAATAACTGAAGAAGTGAAAATGCGGTACTAGCTCAGTTGCTAGAATGTTGAACGCGACCCGTCGCGCACCAACGTAAAATAACTGAAGAAGTGAAAATGCGGTACTAGCTCAGTTGGTAGAGCGCGACCTTGCCAAGGTCGAGGTCACGAGTTCGAGCCTCGTGTACCGCTCCAATTTCTAACCAAAAGAAATTGTAGTGAATAAAAGCTAGCTCAGTTGCTAGGATGTTGAACGCAATTTATTGCGCACCAATAAAATAACTGAAAAATGCGGTACTAGCTCAGTTGGTAGAGCGCGACCTTGCCAAGGTCGAGGTCACGAGTTCGAGCCTCGTGTACCGCTCCAATTTCTAACCAAAAGAAATTGTAGTGATTAAAAGAAGTAAAATGCGGTACTAGCTCAGTTGGTAGAGCGCGACCTTGCCAAGGTCGAGGTCACGAGTTCGAGCCTCGTGTACCGCTCCAATCTTTTTATATCCTTTCAAAATTCTCTGTATTAAAAATCATAAATAAAATTATAATTTAAAATCTCTCTTATCTACTTTATTCTATATGCAATATTCAGCATTAAAGTTTTGGTTGTTAGAAGCTATCGCTTCTCGCGCGAGCTCTGCGCCTACAATAAAGGTATTGTACTTTGAAGTTATGAGGTATGAGTGAGATAGGAGGAGTCAATAATTTAAAACCTGAAGCTTTTATTAAAGCCGCTCCCCCTGAATCGTTGCTATAATACGCCTAGCGCCACCAGAGTTGCGATGTTCACCTAAGTAAATACCTTGCCATATACCTAGTGCTAAATACCCATTAGAAATAGGAATAGTTAACTCACAGCCCAATGTGCTGGTTTTAATATGTGCGGGCATGTCG
Source organism: Pseudoalteromonas sp. 20-92 (assembly GCF_030847595.1). NCBI lineage: Bacteria > Pseudomonadati > Pseudomonadota > Gammaproteobacteria > Alteromonadales > Pseudoalteromonadaceae > Pseudoalteromonas > Pseudoalteromonas sp. 20-92. The sequence goes on along the minus strand of NZ_JANJGQ010000004.1, from coordinate 46,609 downwards.
TCATCGCCTTCATAATCATGGCGGTAATAAGGCTGGCATTCAGGAACGAATTTATTGAAATGGCTTTCCATATCCATACGCACCGTAGGATCGGCATTTTCGTTTATAGTAAGGCTAGCGGAGGTATGTTGGATGAATAGGTGTAACAAGCCAACTGTGTAAGTAGTAAGTTCAGGAAGTTGAGACAATATTTCGTCGTCAATTAAATGAAAACCCCGCGAGCGAGGTTTTAATACTATGACCTTTTGTTGCCAACTCATAGCTTATCGAAGCTAACTTCAATATTTGCATTACCAGCATCGCTAGTAAATGGCATGATGATTTTTTTACCTTGGCTTTTATGGGTAATTGTATGCCCTTTCCCTGATACGACAATAGGTGTTGCCATATCAAAATCAAAGCCTTTTTCACCTAATAAATTTTTAGCGCCACCGGTAACCATATTAGTAATTTCGCCAACCATATCGGTTACTTCTTCATCAATTGAATCAGGGCGTTCGCCTAGCATGCGTTCCATAATAGTTAATGCAAGCTCTTCATCAAAGGTAATTGAAAATGAACCTTTAGTTTGTGGGCCTACCATGCCAATAAGGCCAGACACATCACCACAGGCTATTTCATCTGTTTTGATACGTGGCTTACCTGGCTTTAATTGAGTTTGAGCCATGGTACTTAATACATTTATCAAAGAAGATAAAAAAGGATTGATGAACTCTACATTCATATTGCTTACTCTTAAATTGATACTATGAAAATGACTATAATTATATTAAGTATAGCCAATATGGGTAACTTTGAGGGCTAGGATGTCCTACAAGAATCACATTTTCCATGTGCTTCGATAGTTTGTCCTGAAACAACAAATCCACCCTCAGCCGCTAAGTTATTAAGCTCATGCGAAATAACGGTAGAGTGTAACTCTTTTACAAAACCACAAGTATCGCAAATTAATAACTGTACGGGATGAATATGATCAAAATGATGACACAGCATAAATGCATTTGTGCTTTCAATTTTATGAATAAAGCCTAGTTCGGCCAAAAAATCTAAGGCGCGATATATAGTGGCGGGTTTAGCACCTGACTCAGTTACTTTTAATTGTTCAAGTAAGTCATAGGCCCCCACGCCACCTTGGGCACTAGCGAGTAAGCGAAATACTTTCTCACGAATGGGGGTGAAACGTGCGCCACGGTTATCACATACTTGTTTTGCTTTACCTACGAGTGATTCTATATTCATCATTCTCTTATCCTTACGCTACCGTGATATACTAACATACTGTGTTGTAGTTGCAGCGTTTTTATTAGACGCTTTTTATCTAGGAAACCCAGTAATGCATGAATTATTAGCTATATTTATCTTCTTTTTTGCGGTGATAGACCCCATTGGCACTGTACCTGTATTTATAGCAGTTACTCGCGGTGAAGATGAAAAATTTAAGCGCAAAGTAATATTTAAAGCCGTAGGTGTATCTGCCATCGTGCTTTTATTTTTTGTTGTAGCGGGTGAGCAACTACTTAATGCCATAGAAATTCCGCTTTCAGCATTTCAAATTGCTGGCGGCATAGTATTACTTATTTTTGCACTTTCAATGATATTTGGTGAAAGCAAACCAGAAACAGAAATAAAAAGTGTTCGAGATAGCACTGAGACTGCCATTTTCCCACTGGCTATTCCTTCTATAGCAAGCCCTGGTGCTATGTTGGGGGCCGTGTTGATGACTCGTAACGAAGAGCATACATGGGTTGAGCAGCTAATAACATCATCAACGATGTTAGCGGTGTTGGCTATTGTCCTAATTTTATTGCTCTTAGCTACGCATGTGCATAAATTAATTGGTGACAGTGGTGCAAGTATAATAAGTAGAATAATGGGGCTTATTTTGAGTTCAGTTGCGGTAACAAATATTTTAAGCGGTATTGCTCATTACTTTGGTTTGCAAGTGTTTACTTAAAGTCGTTGCGATTTTAGGAGACCATGACATTATATTTACTAACTTGAATTTGGAATAATTAATCACACGTAACGATATTTATGACTGGGAAATATTGGGTTTGCGGGTAATCGGCCTACTGCTTATATGCAAATTACTCTTGCTGCCATTATGCGTATTTTAAATGTAATTTTTTGATTTTAAAATGTATTGTTGTTTTTGAGTGCAGTTTGGCCGTGTTTTATTAGAACGATATAATACTAAACGCAACCCCTTACTATATCGTTACAGTCTTAAATTGCTCACTCGTAGCGTTGTGTAAATTAAAGTAGGTATTTTTTATAGTACCAATCCTCATAAAAGTTTTAGCCTAGGAGCAGTTTATCTTTTGAGATTTAATTTTTAGCTGTGTGTTTGTTTTTTTAGGCAAAACAGAGCCTATGTCGTGTGATTATTTCCAATAAATAGGCGATAACGCAGTACAAATATCCGCCGCCCTAATGGGGGCTTTTTAGGGGTGATTAACCTTTTGTTACTTACATTGGTGAAGTTAAGTAGGCACGAGCTAGGCATGGAAGCTTTACTCGGTTTTTACTTGCACTTACAGGGATGCAAGCCATTAGAGTTACGCGGGAGCAGTTACCGAACCCACTCGATTACAAACCTCGCACCGCGATTTAATTGCCCCTAGATTGAACAAATTTCTATTCACAAAGATCAACACGGCCTAGCTACAGTGCAATTTAATTATTGTTAATAGACCTCAAATCTAAGCCGATTGGTGTAAGTAAAATAGTATTGTTTTTATTTTTTAACTGATTTTATAAAAAAATTTACTAAGTAAATAATCCTGCCTATATTTATTAACAATACCACCCTGCATGTAGAATAAATGTTTTTCTTAATTGTTTATTAGTTATTACATTTTTGGCTTTGTTGTAAGGAGTACTAACGTGATGTGATGCTGGAGGGTTTGTTTCCTTATTTACAAGAGAAGATTATGAAAAATAAAGTTTTAAAATTTACAGCGTGTTTTTTTATATTTTTGACTCCTGCTGTTCAAGCGGGTGACGAGGTGAAACATATACCAGGCGTTTTTATTGGCACTACACATTTTGACAGTGAAAGTGAGTTTACGTTTGGTGTTGAGTATGAATATAAAATCACTCAAAAATGGGGCGCCGGAGTGGTGTATGAGCGTACAAATGATGCTCATCATGGCGATGGTACTGCTGTCGCTTTGGCTTCGCTCTATTATCATCCAACTAAAAATATACGTTTAGGGGTGGGTTATGGTGAGGAGAGAATTGGTGGAGCTCACCCCCATAATGAAGATTTATACCGCATTAGCTCTGCTTATGATTTTCATGTCGGTGATTTTGGGATTGCACCCACTATAGCTGTCGATTTTATTGATGATGAAGAAGCAGTAGTTGTCGGTTTAGCTATTACTCGACCTTTTTAAGTTTTTACTTTGTAACAGTAAAGTTAGGTTTAAGCCTAAAATGTGAAGGGGTCTAAAATGTTAAATAAGTTATCTATTACAAGTAAAATATACTGCCTAGGAATATCACAAATATTATTAATGGTGGTAATTGGGATTATATCTTTAACACAAATGAACAAAATTGGTATAGAGCTGGTTGATATAGCTGAGCGAGATATTCCGCTCAGCAACATGCTTACTACAATGTCTGAGCACAAATTAGAACAAACGATATTTTTTCAGCGAGCTTTATTACATGCAAGTTTAGAACCAGGTAAAGCCAATGAAGAAATCGAGAATAAACTCACGTCATTAACGCAAAAAATTCAAAGTGAATTTAATAAGTCAGAAAAATTTGTCACCGATTCTATTGATTATTTACACAGTGAAGAGGCAAAAGCGAGTTTTACTTCGCTAGCGAGTGACCTGAAGCTTTTAAATAAAGAATACCAAAGTATTTCTGTAAATATTAATGACATTATTGAGGCCACTAAAACGCAATCCGTTGTCAGCTTGGATGATAAAATAAAGTTAATAGAAGTCGCAGAAAATAAATTTGAGGAAAAACTTATAGCTTTACTCTCTCAAATCCAGCAGTTTACTTTAAACTCAGCTTTGCAAGCTGAAAATGATGAAAAGCAAGGTATTAACCTTATTCTTTATATATTTATCTTCTCCGTTATTGTGGGTGTTGTTTTGTCATATATGATTAGCAGAGCAATCGCTTTGCCTGTGAATATGCTAAAAAATAGATTAGTTGAAATAGCTGATGGCGATGGCGATTTAACGTTAAAGCTTGATGAAAGCGCCGGCGATGAAACTGGCGATACAGCAAGAGCGTTCAACAAATTTTTATCAATGCTAAGAGAAACAATAAATGAAGCTAATATACATTTATCGCAATTAGACGACTCATCAAAGTTTGCCGTAACTGTTATGCAGGAAACGGTAGTTAATGTTGAAAAGCAAAGAGCTGAAACCGAAATGGTTTCAACAGCAGTAGAAGAAATGAACTGTACAACTTTAGAAGTTGCGAGTAATACCCAGAATGCTTCTGATGTAACAGAAGCAGTCAAAGAGCGTGTATTAAAGGGCAAGGCAGAAGCTTCTGAGGCAAAAGTTGTTATTCAGCGTTTAGCTAAAGAAATAGATGAAGCAAGTACCGTAATTGAGTGCCTTGTTACAGAAACAAATAATATCGGCAGCGTTTTAGATACAATACAGAGTATTGCCGAACAAACCAATTTACTCGCTTTAAATGCTGCAATAGAAGCCGCTCGTGCTGGTGATACTGGTAGAGGTTTTGCTGTTGTAGCGGACGAAGTCAGGGCACTTGCTCAACGAACACAGGTCTCAACTGTTGATATACAAGGGCTGGTTACTCGCTTACAAAGTGAGGCGAAAAATGCGGTTGTTAGTATGAATAAAGGGATTAGTAGTGCTGACGAATGCCTTAAAAAAAGTACTGAAACGTCAGAAATATTTGCCAACTCAGCCATTGCTGTTAATGAGATTACGGACCTAAACTTACAGATTGCTACCGCAGCGGAAGAGCAGTCTGCTGTTGTAAGCGAAATAAATCAAAATTTAATTAATATTACTGATATTGCAATAGAAACATCTACAGGAGCAAAAAATACGTCAGAAGCAAATGAAAGTATCGCCCGATATATTGCTAATTTAAGAGTTAATTTGAATAAATTTAAAGTTTAAATTATGTTTTTATATAGAAGCAATGGAAGTGTGGCAATTCGGTAACATCATTACTAATTTAAAGATGTATATTTCTTTGATAATTAATGATTTTATGGGTTATGTAATTGTCTTGGGGCAGTGGTATTAGTTTGATGATTGTCGTGTACACAAATTAATGATATTTGCGTAAATTTATTAGTAGAGCCATATGGTTTATTTTAAGCTCGGCTACACCGATTGTCTTTTAAATGGTGTAGCTCATTATTTTAGTTTTTAGGTGTTTGCTTTGCATTGATGCCCGCTAGGCTTTTGTGTAAAATACAGCGCCTTTTAAGCTGTGCTTAATAATTTAATACCCTGAGGTTTGCTTTGAATAAATGTACTTTGGATAGACGCTTTTCTGTAGCCCCAATGCTTGATTGGACTGATCGTCATTGTCGTACTTTTCATCGCAAAATGACTAAACACACTGTGCTTTATACCGAAATGATAACCACAGGGGCTATCTTATTTGGTCGAGGCGATTACTTACATTTTAATAAACACGAAGGCCCAGTTGCGCTGCAACTTGGTGGCTCTGATCCTAAAGCGCTTGCGCAATGTGCAAAGCTAGCAGGTGAGCGTGGCTATGACGAAATAAATTTAAATGTAGGGTGCCCGTCAGACAGAGTTCAAAATGGCCGATTTGGCGCATGTTTAATGGCAGAGCCTCAATTAGTTGCTGAGTGTGTTGCAGCAATGAAAAACGAAGTAAGCATCCCTGTTACCGTTAAAACACGTATTGGTATTGATGAGCAAGATTCGTATGAGTTTTTGTGTGCGCTTATTGAGGCGTCGCATAAAGTAGGGTGTGATGATTTTATTATTCATGCTCGTAAAGCATGGCTCAATGGTTTAAGTCCAAAAGAAAATCGTGAAGTTCCAGCGCTTGATTACCCACGTGTTTACCAACTTAAAAAAGATTATCCGCAGCTAGACTTAAGCCTAAATGGCGGTGTTAAAACAATTGAGCAGAGCCTAGAACATTTACAACATATTGATGGTGTAATGATTGGGCGTGAAGCTTACAGTAACCCATTTATGCTCAATGACGTTGATGAGAAAATTTATGGTGATACTGCAAACACGCAATCACGCCACGATGTAGTACGCTCAATGTACAGCTATATTGAAGAAGAAATGCGTTTGGGTGCTAATTTTTGGCATATTGCACGTCACATGCTCGGTATTTTTCAGGGGCAGCCTGGTGCGCGAGGTTTTAGACGCCACCTTTCTGAAAGTGGTCACGGTAAGCAAGCCGATTTATCAGTAATGGATAAAGCATTAAGCTTTGTACCCGAATAAAACTAAGCTTTAAAAATTCTAAATTTAAGCCACTTTCAAGTGGCTTTTTTGATCCTAAAAATTAGTCAAAAGCATAATTTATTGGCTAATTACACTCTATGCTATTCAGCTTAAAGTCACTAAAAATTTAATTGTTTATTAATTATGTTATTGATATTACGTTGTTTTTCATTGTTTTTATGAACTTGGCACAACTCTTGGAATCTTCTTGTTGAAATTAATTAAAAATCAACAGGAGAATACCATGGGAATATTTAACCGCGTAAACGATGTAATTCAATCAAACATTGTCGCCATGCTTGATAAAGCTGAAGACCCTGAAAAACTTTTAAACCTAATGCTTACCGAGATGCAAGATGCATTGAATGAGTGTCGTAGTACAGCAGCCGCTTTATTGTGTGAAGAGAAAGTAATTAATCGCCAAATTGATACTAAAAAAACAGAATTAGCAGCTTGGCAAATTAAAGCTGAACGTGCGGTTGAGAAAGGCAGTGATGACCTTGCTAAATCAGCCTTACTTGAGAAGCAACGCGTTAACGAAAGCATTGAAAATAAGCAAATTCAACTAGAAACATTGCAAGAGTCTATTGCAAAAATTAAGTCTGATTGTGAGCGCTTGCAGCAAAAAATGGCACTGGCTAAAACAAAGCAAGCTCAGTTAATGCAACGCCATAATGTTGCTATTGCTAGAGGGCGGATCAGTACGCAACTACAAAGCGATAAAGTAGCTCATGCGTTGTCTCGTTTTGAACAAATAGAGCAGCGTGTTGAAGGCATTGAAGCTCAAGTAGAGGCTTATGAGCTGACTGATACAGCAAGCTCTACCAGTGCCCAAATTGAGTCGTTAGTTAAAAATGAAAAAATTGATGTTGAACTGGCTCGCTTAAAAGCGAACTTAAATACTAATTTAAAACACACTGCTTAGGAGATTGCTATGAACAGCTTTAATCATCAACGAGGTTGGTATAAAGATACTTTGAATAAAAAAATATCGGGTGTGTGTAGTGGTTTAGCATATAGATTGGACTTTCCAGTATGGGCAACCCGCCTAGTTACTATTTTATTATTTTTGAGTTTTCCGTTTGCAATTGCACTTGGTTATTTTATAGCGCATTGCTGCCTTGAAAATAAAGAGTATTAATACCAAGAGGCATAAATATTTGAACAATTTAACGAATTAAATCACTCTATAGCGTTGTTGAATTTTTTATTTAGAACAACTAGATATAAAAACTTTTGCCTAGTTATAGCGCAATTTTCTTATCGTTAAATAGACCCATATATAAGCCGGTTGGTATAAGGAGAATTACTATGAAAGCTTTGGCAGTATGTGTATTTATCTATTTATTACTGTTTACTGATTTAATAGCGTTTGTGCATGTTGATTCTTGGCAGTTACCATTATGGATTGCTGATATTAGCTGGGCAGGGCTCGAGCTTGTAGGTGCTTTGGCCGCAATTGTTGCTGTGGTTGCGGTAGTGGCCTTAATTACTATGGGATTAGTTGGAGCGGGTGTTGTAGCATTAGCTGGGACTGTTTTAGCGTTTTTATTCGGATCAATAATGATTGCATGGCCGTTACTATTTGTTGCAGTGTTGTGTTGGCTTGTTGCTGATAACAAAAAAGTAGCCTCTTAATCCTTAATTTGACTGACTATTATGGGTTAACTATGTTAAATTTAGCCTGTAATTTAATGTTTTCACTAGGGATGAAATGATGACAAAGCAGTTTTTTTCGATGGCTTCAGCGTTAATGTTAGGTTTATTTACGTCATCATTGGCGGCGCATTCAGGGCACGAGCATGGTTCTGATGTGGCTGTACTCGAAGTAACTAACGCGCAAGTGAGGGAGTTTTTACCTGCCAGTACTGCAACTGTAGGCTATTTAACGCTTATTAATCACAGTGGAACAAACGCCACTTTAACTAAGGCAACGATTGATGGCTTAGGGCGTGTGGAAATACACGAGCATTCACATGTAGACGGCATGATGAAAATGCAACAAGTTGAATCGGTTGTAATTAAAGCGCATGAAAGTGTCAGCTTCCAACCAGGCGGTTATCATTTAATGGCATTTGAACCATTAGAGCCATTAAAAGTAGGGCAAGAACGTAAACTCACGCTATATTTTAGTGACGGTAACCGCTTGTTTACTAATGCTCAAGTGGTGTCGCTTAAAACGCAAGCTAAGCAGTCAAAACCATCTACTCAACACGCTCATCATTAGGAGTACACATGTCGCAACATAAAGGAAAAATAGCAGGAACAATTGTTTTACTGCTTATCATATTTTACGCAATTGCTGTTTATTGGAGTACTGAACCGGCACGTTTTGATGTTGTCGCTAATGCAAAAGAGCAAGCGCAGTTACGTAATGAAAAAATAGTTACAGGTTATACAACAACGGCAACGCTTATTGAGGTAGCGAGTACGATACTAAATAAACCGGGTGGTTATTTATCGAATGATGTTATACCGCCAAGTATTATTATGGATGACATGCCAGCGTGGGAATATGGTGCGTTAGAAATGACGCGTGATTTAGCGCTTTCTATGCGAAAAGATTTTAGCCGTTCGCAATCGCAATCAACAGAGCATGAAGCACTTAAAAAAGCACAGCCACAGTTTAATATAAGCTCTGAAGCGTGGGCATGGCCAAGCGCGGAGGGAGAGTATCAAAAAGGAATTGATTATCTAGTCGTTTATCGTACACAAATAGCGAATCAGCACGAACGTGATAGCCAATTTTATGCGCGAGCTGATAATCTACGTAGTTGGTTAAAAGAAGCGGAAAAGCGCTTAGGTAGCTTAAGCCAACGTTTAAGTGCCAGTGTCGGCCAAGAAAAAGTGAATACTGATTTAGCTGGAAATTCGTCAAATAAACAAGCGACTCTTGCACCATTACAACAGCAAGTCAGAACACCTTGGCTAAAAATTGATGATGTTTTTTATGAATCTCGTGGCGCAACTTGGGCGTTGTTACACTTTTTACAAGCGGTAGAGTATGACTTTGCAGATGTACTTGAGAAGAAAAATGCTCGTGTTAGTGTGCAACAAATAATACGTGAACTTGAGGCAACCCAAGAAACGGTGTGGAGCCCAATAATTTTAAATGGGAATGGTTTTGGCTATGTGGCTAATCATTCCTTAGTTATGGCAAATTATATTTCTAGAGCCAATGCGGCTTTAATCGAACTTAGCGAACTACTAGCTCAAGGATAAAAAATGAAAAAGTATTGTTTAGCAGCAGCCCTTTCAATGGCATGTTTAGCACCTGCAGCACACGCTGACACTTTATTAGGTTTATATGTAGGGGTTGATGGCTGGAAATCAGATAATGATGGTCAGTTTTCTTATAAAAATAATGCATCTCAAGATTTCAATTTTGAAGATGAAACATTTATAAGTTATTACGCAGCCCTTGAGCACCCAGTACCGTTAGTGCCTAATATTAAATTAAAGTATACCGAACTTGAACTAAATGGTTCTGCAGTTTTAACTGATACATTTAGCTTTAATGGTTCAGACTATGTGGTTGGTACGACAGTTAATTCAATTAGCGATCTAACACACATTGATTATATTCTGTATTACGAAATTTTTGATAACGACTTAATCTCTATTGATTTAGGTTTGAATGCGAAACAGTTTGATGGTGAGATTGCTGTAACGGGTACTACTCAAAGTGGCAACACTAACTTTACTGAAACCGTTGATTTTTCAGGTTTTGTACCACTTGCTTATGGTCGTGCAGAAGCCGGCCTGCCATTTACTGGTTTAAGTGTGTTTTTTGAAGGTAGCTTTTTGGCTATAGACGATAGTAAAGTACAAGATTACCAAGTGGGTATTGCGTGGGAATTTATTGATAACCTAGCGATTGATGTTGCAGTTAAAGCTGGATATCGCTCCATGGTATTAGAACTTGATGATGTAGATAATATTACTACAGATATCGATGCATCTGGCCCATTTGCAGGTATTCAGATTCACTTTTAATTACTCACTTGATAACTAGTTGAGTGATTTTATAGCGTGGTTTACTACTTAGTAGCATGCCACGCTAAATCAAATTCCACTTCTAATGCACTATTTATTAATTGTTTATACACTTTATTTACTGGAACGTTTATTAGTTTAGATAGCTCATCACCCGTTTGAGTGAATTTGTAATAACTCAGTACTAAATCATTGCTTGTTGCTTTTAACGTTACTTTTTGAGAAAAAAATGAAAGCGTAAGTTCTTGCCCTGATTTTAACACGGCTGATTCAATTTCTTTTCGATACAATAAGTTAAGATCCATTAAAGTTAAAATGTCAGGAAAGCTGATACCTGTTTTTCCTAAATTTAGAGATACTTTATTGCCTTTGCGTAGTAAATCAAAAATCGATGGTTTTTTATAAAATCCGAGTAAAATAAAGTGACTGTCGTCTTTTTCGTTATAGCTACTTAGTGATACACATTTTTGTAATGCATCGGCTTCGCGCTGAGTCATGTGCTTAAGTGTTTGCAGGCTCTTAATTGAAAATGTTCCAGGATTGAGAGTTTCGCCTGTAAGTATTTTTGCCCATAATGTTTGCATTGATTCGTTTGAGGTGTCTTCACAGAGCCCAATAAAGTGCTCTACCCAATCCGCATCAGGTTGTTTGCTACTTGCTACATCGGGACAAAACGCCATTGCCATCGCTAAGATTGTTTCAATATTTTGCTGTTGCTTAATAAGTAGTAAATCTTGTCGCTTTTGAGCGCGAGCTAAAACTGAATTATCACTACTAATATGGTACAGCGGTCTTATTTTCCCCTGTGGGTTATAGTTTTTTTCATCGTTTGAGAGTGCGCCATTACTTCCTACCTTGGTTATAGAGTAACCAAGTAATGATTCTATGATGTTTGCGAGATTAATTCTTGCCTGTGCTGTTTTGACTGTCATGACTTTCCACTACATTTTGTATATCACTTAGTTGAGCAACTGTTTTTAAATTATTTAGCCCTAATGCAATTGTATTATTGAGCACATATTCGCTAAATATAGCCATGTAACCAGAAACAAGTATTGTCGTTGCTTGCCCTTCAATATGGCACTCTACATTTACACTGTTGTTACTATTAGTTGTAAACGTCAATGTGCCTTGTACGATATGTTCATTATTTAATAAGGTATTAAATACCATCTTACGATCATTTAATGCAGTAATTGTCATCTCACCATGCCCCCATTTACTGGTCCATGATTGATGAGCTCCAATACCAGCACTTGGTTCACTAACTGCAAATTTAATGGATGGATCGACTTGTTGCCAAGGAGACCATTTATGCCATTCATCAAAATCGGTTGTTAATGATTTGATAGTACGAATACTTGCATTCACTTCGATAGTCTTATTGACGCTATAGTTTTGAGGAAGCATTAAGCCAATAATAATAATAGTGAGTAACAAAATTAAGAGATATTTTAACAGTGTTTTTAATAATTTAATAATTAGGCCTTAACTGAATTATTTACTTAAAATATAACAACTTTCCATTAGTAGACTATAGTATGAGTAGAGTTGTAAACCAAAATCTAAATCTAAAGCTGTAAACTTAGAAGTTCAAACAATCTAATCCTAACTAAGGTGTTGACGAGAATGTTGAGCTGTTATTTTTACTAAATTATTGTTTTTAAGTTGGTTGTTTTTTTTGCTTGTTTTTAATAGGAGCATGAATGTCATCAGAATCGAGCGGTTTTTTATTTTTAAAAGAAGACCATGATGAAGTCATCTCAGAGCCTTCTGATTGTTGGGATATTTTAATCGTCGATGACGATCCTGCTATTCATTCTGTAACTAAATTAGCTCTCTCTGGGTTGGAATACAAAGGAGCTGGATTTCGATTTCATGATGCTTATTCTGGTGCTGAAGCTATTGCTATATTATCTCGAAAAAACTCAATCTCAGTCATTTTTTTAGATGTGATAATGGAAACTGATGATGCAGGTTTACAGGTTGTAAGGCGGGTCCGTGAGGAGCTTAATAACCAACATGTTAGGATTATTTTACGTACAGGGCAAGCCGGTAGCATACCTGAAGAAAAAGTAACTCGTGAATATGACATCAATGATTATAAAACAAAAACGGAATTGACACGTTCTAAGCTCGTCACCTCTTTAATTACTGCAATTCGCTCATATGAACAAATTGGCCAATTAGAGTACCAGCATAAAGCAATGGACTCTATTTTATCGGCTTCGAAGTCTATTTTAGGACAGACCGACATAAAAGTACTGTGCAGAAGAATTATAAAGCACTTAAGTGTTATTTTACAGTGTCCGGATAAAGGCTTAATTTGCAGCAAACTAGACGGTAATAATTACATTCAAGTCTTGGGTGGTTGCACGCGCTATGAAACATACTTTGGAGAAAATTTAGCTGAGGTTGATAGTCGGATATACAATGAAGTAGAAGCGTCTTTTAGTCAAAAAAAACATCAATATACAGATACTAGCGCTACATTTGTTTTAAGAAGTAAGCACAGAAAAGCAGCCATTTATATTGAATGCGACGAAGTGATAACACGTACTCAATTGCAATTTGCAGAAATATTTTTTGCAAATGTAAGCATTGCTTTAGATAACGTTAGGCTATTTGTTAAGTTGAGAGATGCGGCTTACAGAGACGTACTGACAGGTATTTCCAATCGAACTAATTTTATTGAGCGAATAGAGCGCTATCAAAAGCCACAAAAAAATGACTACCTTCTTGTTTTACTTGATGTAATGAATTTTTCGGATGTTAATAATGGTTTAGGGCAAGAGGTTGGTAATAAGTTATTAATTGCTATTGTTGAGCGTTTAAAGGAAATTTACCCAACAGCTAAATTACTATCACGTATTGGGGCTGATGTATTTGGTTTTGTGATCCTTAAAAATGAATTTAATATTACAGACTTTAACGAAAAACTTAGTATTTCATTTTGTGCTGCAGAGCATATATTACCGGTGGGGTTTAAAATTGGTTTATGTCAACAGCAAGATTTTCAAAGTACAGGTATTGAAACCCTCAAAGTAGCTTATATTGCGCTTAATCAAGCTAAAAAGAATAAACATAAAGAAGGTGTTTATTACTGCGTTGATATGGAGGACGCCATTGCATGGCGACTCGGTATTATTAGGCAACTAAGGCATGATTTTGCTAGAAATAAACTAGAGGTGTGGTATCAGCCTCAATTGGCGTTTAATGATCTATCATTAATTGGCTGTGAGGCGCTTCTGCGCTGGCCTTTAGAAAATGGCACTTATATTTCACCTGCTGTATTTATTCCCTTAGCTGAAGATGCAGGGCTAATAGTTGATATTGGACAATGGGTATTAGAGCAAGCATGCCAGCAACAAAAACGATTGGAGAGTGCCGGCGCAGATATTTGCATTGCAGTAAATGTATCTGTTCCACAATTTAAAGTAAAAGGGTATGCAAAAACCGTTAAAAATACATTATTAAAATATGGTGTGCAGCCAAAAAATATAGAGTTGGAAGTAACTGAAAGTGTGGTTATGGATGAGTTAGAAACTGTCATTAATACACTCCAAGAACTCAAAAAATTAGGTGTTGAGGTGGCTATTGATGATTTTGGTACAGGCTTTTCATCTTTAAGTTATATCCAGAGTTTACCAATTGATAGATTAAAAATAGATAGGGCGTTTATTAAAGGTTTACCAAATGATGACACCGGTGCAATTGCTGCTTTGGTTATATCACTTGGTGCTAAGTTGGGTTTAAAAACGATTGCAGAAGGAGTTGAAACGCAGGAACAAGCTAAATTTTTGAAAGATTTAGGGTGCGATGAGGTGCAAGGGTTTATGTATGCCAAGCCGATGCCTGAGCACGAATTAATTGAGTTTATTAATAAGCAAAATAATTAAAGTTAAATTAAGATTTTACAGCTAAAGGCGCATCACAGATTGTAATGTTGTATATATAAACAATGCTATAAGGTATAATTCGCGCCTTTTGTTATTCTACGGCTAAATTTATGAGCACACTCAAAGCTAAGCGCGCCTTATTTTCATACCCTAAATATTGGGCTGAATGTTATGGCACCGCGCCATTTTTACCTACTACACGTGAAGAAATGGATGCACTTGGCTGGGATAGCTGCGACATAATTATTATCAGTGGCGACGCGTACGTTGATCATCCTAGTTTTGGTATGGCGGTAATTGGCCGTGTACTTGAAGCGCAAGGCTTTAGAGTGGGCATTATTGCCCAGCCAGCATGGGACTCTAAAGATGCATTTATGGAGCTAGGCAGACCGAATTTATTTTTTGGTGTAACAGCAGGGAACATGGATTCAATGATCAACCGCTATACTGCCGAAAAGCGTATGCGTCATGATGATGCTTACACGCCTGATAACGTCGGCGGTAAACGCCCCGATCGTGCCGTAATGATTTACTCGCAAAAATGCCGTGAAGCATACAAAGGTATCCCCATTGTTATTGGTGGTATTGAAGCTAGCCTTCGTCGTATTGCTCATTATGATTATTGGCAAGAAAAAGTACGTCGTAGTATTTTGTTTGATGCAAAAGCGGATATTTTAATTTATGGCAACGCAGAGCGCCCGTTAGTTGAAGTTGCACACCGTATTGCGGCCGGTGAAACGATGGATACGATTCAGGATATTCGCGGCACGGCTGTTATTCGAAAAGAACCCCTACCAGGTTGGCGTGGCAGTGATTCTACCGCTATTGATAAAATTGGTAAAATCGACCCTATTCCAAACCCATATGGCGCGGATGATGTTGGCTGTAGTAAATCTGAATTTAAACAAGCCGGTATTGATTTAAAAGCTGAAGCTGCAAAACCAATTATGGTTCAGCCTGCGCGACCTAAACCGTGGGAAAAAACCTACGTTAAGTTACCTGCTTATGAGCAAGTAAGTGTTAACAAACCTTTGTACGCCCACGCCTCGCGCATTTTGCATCAAGAAACAAATCCTGGTTGTGCAAGAGCGCTGTTTCAGCGACACGGCGATCGTTCTATTTGGGTAAACCCGCCAGCATACCCGTTAGAAACACATGAAATGGATGCTGTATTTGGTTTGCCGTATCAGCGTATTCCTCACCCAAGTTATGGTGATGCTAAAATACCTGCTTACGATATGATTAAAACATCAGTTAATATTATGCGTGGCTGTTTTGGTGGTTGTTCGTTTTGCTCAATTACAGAGCATGAAGGGCGCATTATTCAAAGTCGTTCGCAAGAATCTATTATTGAAGAAATTGAACAAATTAGAGATAAAGTTCCCGGCTTTACTGGTGTTATTTCTGATTTAGGTGGTCCAACGGCGAATATGTATAAGCTGCGCTGTACGAGCAAAAAGGCAGAGAGTACCTGTAGACGCTTATCATGTGTATATCCTGATATTTGTAAACACATGGATACAGATCATACGCCAACAATAGATTTGTATAAAAAAGCACGTGAAGTTAAGGGTATTAAAAAGGTATTGATTGCTTCAGGTGTACGTTATGACCTAGCTGTACGCGACCCTCGTTACGTTAAAGAGTTAGTAACTCATCATGTGGGTGGCTACTTAAAAATAGCGCCAGAGCATACAGAGGATGGTCCATTATCAAAAATGATGAAACCAGGTATGGGAGCGTACGATCAATTTAAAGAACTATTTGATAAGTACTCTAAAGAAGCCGGTAAAAAGCAGTATTTAATTCCTTACTTTATATCTGCTCACCCAGGTACAAAAGATGAAGACATGGTAAATATGGCTTTATGGCTTAAATCAAACGACTTTAAGCTTGATCAGGTACAAAATTTTTACCCATCACCTATGGCTAATGCGACGACTATTTACCATACAGAGATGAACTCTTTACGTAATATAAAAAACAACTCAGAAGTTGTTCCAGTACCTAAAGGCGCTCGCCAACGTAGATTACATAAAGCTATTTTACGCTACCATGATGCAGCAGGTTGGCCGATTATACGTGAAGCACTACGTAAAATGGGTAAAGCTAATTTAATTGGTAAAGGACCGAACTGTTTAGTGCCTGAAGAAGGGCGTGATGAAAAAATAGGTAAAGGCGGTAAAAAAGGCGGGCGACCAGCATTAACGCGACATACCGGTTTTAGCCAATTTAAAAAGGCAAACACTAAACCAAAAGTAGGTGGTAATCGTCAAAGTACACGTTAGTAATTCAATCTGCCAGTTATTAGTTTAATTGCGATACGCGCTTTTCAGCCTTCGTAATACGTAAGTTGAGTTAACCTTGCTCTTTATTATCAATATTATTGTAGATGATAAAGAGTGAGCTTTTAGAGCCCCCTCTTTGAGCTGCGCGTATTTAGTGCCTATATATTTGCAGTCAGTTCTTCCTTATAACGTTGATGATAACCACAAACGTAATTTAAGTGACCATAACGGCTGAATACCTGTTAGCCCTTGCGTCATTTTATTATCTTTTAAGATTATATAAGATGGCGTGACTTGCCCTTGCCAATCGGTAAATATCTCACTGTGTTGATCGTTGACGGTCGTAAAACTGTAGCCATGATCATTTAGATAGTTATGTAGTTCTTGATCAGAACCTGATTTTATTGCGATGCTCACGACAGGATAATTATTCTCGTTTGCGAGTTCGTTTATGGCAGGGGAGGTAATACTACAAATAGAGCACCAAGTTCCCCAAAAATACACAAGGGTTGGTTTATCTTGGCTCATTGCTGCTAAATCAATGTTTTGCCCTTTATAATCTGTTAATTGTAATTGAGGATTTGCTGGCATGACAGGTTGTCGCCACCAATTGACGGCAGTATAAATGACGAAAAATATAGAGCCATATACCAATACACTTTTTAATATTGATAACCCTTTTTGTTTTAGCGTTTTTTTAGGTGTCTCTTTTTTATTCTTGATATTCGTTGTCATAGTTGCAGCTTTACCCTAAGTATTTTTTACTTTAGTTATTTGCAAAAATTTCTAATTTATACCAGCAACCAGGTAGCAGTTCCTAAAAAGGCGAATATACCAACAATATCTGTCACAGTGGTTAGCACCACACTCCCTGCAAGTGCGGGGTCTATATTCATTCTTTTAAGTATTATTGGAATACTTGCGCCAGCCACACCAGCCACGACTAAGTTCATAAACATAGCGAAGGCAAGTACACCACCAAGCATAAAGTCCCATTGCCATAGGGCAATAACACCTGCAATTAATAATGACCACAAAATACCGTTTAATGCACCAATGGCAAGTTCTTTCATCATTAAAAAGCGTTGGTTTGTTTGGTTTATATGGCCTACCGCAATACCGCGTATAACAAGCGTTAACGATTGACTTCCTGCAACGCCACCCATAGAAGGGACAATACCGTTTAGTACCGCCAAAATAGGTAAAACATCTAGTGTTCCTTCAAAAAAGCTAGCAACAAAGGCCGCTGCAAGTGCGGTTAGTAAATTGACACCTAACCAAACTGAGCGCTTTTTAGAGCTTTTGAGTACTGGCGCAAAGGTATCTTCTTCATCATCTAGACCGGCTAAGCCTAGTAAACTATGCTCTGCATCTTCTCGAATTACGTCAACAATATCATCGATAGTGACACGACCAAGTAATTGATCGTTATCATCCACAACAGGTGCTGATATCCAATTATGGCGCTCAAATAGTTGCGCGACTTCACTTTCATCCATTGAAATTGGGATTGATTCACAATCTTCATCCATTAAATCGCGAACAATTTTTTCAGGTGGGTTCGTTAATAACGTACTCAGTGATAGAGCGCCTATAAAACAGTTGTGTTTATCAACAACATATAGATCATCTGTACCTTCTGGTAGCTCCCCACGTAGCCTAATATATCTAAGTACAACATCGAGCGTTACATCAGGGCGAATGGTTACCGTATCGGTGTTCATTAGCGCGCCAGCTGAACGCTCTTGATATGAAAGTGCTTGTGTTGCACGTTCACGGTCTTGAATATCCATAGCGCTGACAACGTCTTTATAAACGGTGTCTGGTAAACTACGGAGTACTTCACCTAAGTCATCGTGGCCCATGTCTTCAGTTGCGGCTGCAATGTGCTCAGGTTCCATTTGGGCAATAATGCCTAAACGAACATCTTCGGAAAGCTCTTCAAGAACATCACCTTGTACATCAGGGTCAACCAACTGCCAAAGTAGTCGGCGAATTTTATGCGGCGATGACTCTAATAATAATGCGGTATCACAAGGAGCTGTTTTTGCTAACATCCGCCTAACTTGAACAAATTGACCACTGTTAAGCGACTTTGTCACTTGTTTTAATTGTTGTAGTGGATAGTCTTGTTCAAAAGCTTCAGGCATTGGCGTCCTTATTGATTTTTATATAACTATGGATAGGGAGGTTTATTAATGGGGTAATTAACCACATTTAGTTTATCTTAGTTTCGGTTTTTAGCTAAGTGCTATTCTTCTTCATTAAAGCGTTGTGCTATCAATTGACCAACGGCATGTAAAGCTTGTTCGGCATCAGGGCCCTCACACACTACTTTCACCTCTTTTCCTTGACTGCTTTCCAGTAGCATTAAAGCCAATACACTGTCCCCAGGCGCTTCTTTATCATCTTGATATATCATGATTGAGGCATCAAATTTAATAGCAAGTTGCGCTAATACTGTTGCGGCTCTTGCATGAAGTCCTAATTTATTTTTTATTAAAAAAGTGTCTTCTAAACGCATAAGTTACTCTACCTAAGCTGAACAGATGATTATTTTGAATGAGTTATTTTTCTTGTTCTCTATGGCGGATTTTTACATTTGGATGTGTCATCGAAAAACTTTCACCAATCGTTTGTGCTAAATATACTGAGCGATGTTGCCCACCAGTACAACCTATAGCAATAGTTAAGTAGCTACGGTTATTTCGCTCTAAATGTGGCAACCATGTTTGTACAAAAGTTTGAATTTGCCAAGTGAACTTTTGGACAATGCTGTGGCTGGCTAAGTAATCCTTTACGGGTTGGTCTAAGCCATTTAAAGGTTTTAATTCTGGCTCCCAATGTGGGTTCGGTAAAAAGCGTGCATCAAAGACATAATCAGCTTCCTTAGGAATGCCGTGTTTAAAGCCAAATGACTCAAAAGTAACAATGAGTTGTTTATCTTTTTTACCCAGAATTTTTTCACGAATTGATTCAGCAAGTTGATGAACACTTAAATCACTCGTGTCGATCATATAGTCAGCGCGAGTAGTGAGAACATCGAGAAGTTCTTTTTCTTTTTTTATTGCTAAATCAAGAGGTAATGAGTCAACTGATAACGGGTGTAGACGGCGAGTCTCAGAAAAACGTTTAATTAATGTTTGATCCTCACTGTCTAGATAAAACAGAGTCGGTTTAGCAAAGCCAGGTAAGTATTCAAGGATATCGTTAAATTCATCTTGCTCTTTTGGTAAATTACGGACATCAATACTAACTGCAATTTTGTCGTAGTTATCAGATACACTTCTCACTAAAGAAGGTAGCAGATTAATTGGAATATTATCTACGCAATAATAACCTAAATCTTCAACTACGCGTAAAGCAACCGATTTTCCAGAACCGGAACGGCCACTTATGATAATTAATTCCATTTATCACCCATTATGTTAATTACGATTGTTCTACAATAACTTGATACAGTTCAGTATCTGATTTTGCGCTGCGTAACTGTTTACAAAAATCTTTATTATTTAGTTTATCAGCTATCGTTGCGAGCGTCTTTAAGTGCTGCTGGTTATCGCCATCAGGTACGATGAGTGCAACAAATATATCAACAGGGCGATTATCTATTGCATCAAAATTAATAGGTGTTTCGCTTACTAATACGAGTGCTAAAGGCTCTTCTGCGCCGCTCATTCGCCCGTGAGGGATTGCAATGCCTCTTCCTATACCAGTGCTTCCCAGTTTTTCTCTATTCATTAAGGCGCTGAGAATATCTTGTTGAGAAAGATATGGGAGCTTGTCATGAGCAAGTTGACTGATGAACTCTAAAATTCTTTTTTTACTATTAAAAAGGACCGCAGCTCTGCTGCAGTCCTGGCATATAAGTGAACTTAATTTCATAATATTAGTGTCGAGCAAGCTTCTCTTTGTGTTTAATAACTTGGCGATCGAGCTTGTCAATCAGCGAGTCAATGGCGGCGTACATATCTTGATGTTCAGTAGAGGCAAATAACTCAGCTCCACTTACATGAATCGTTGCCTCAGCTTTTTGGTTTAATTTTTCTATATCAAGAATGACATGAACATTATTAATATGATCTGAGTGTCTTTCTAGCTTCGCAAATTTGGTATTTACATAATCTCTTAATGAATCAGTTACTTCTACGTGACGACCAGTTAAGTTTAGTTGCATAAGCATTACCCTCTTTGTTTAGCGTCTTAAATCAAACTTTTTCGCTGATTTGACGGTGGAATAGCTAGAGATTCGCGATACTTTGCGATTGTACGTCTCGCTACTTTTATTCCTTGCTCAGCTAATATATCTGCAATTTTACTATCACTCAATGGTTTTGCTGAGTTTTCTGCTGCGATTAATTTTTTAATGAGAGCGCGTATTGCTGTTGATGAGCATTCGCCTCCATTTTCAGTACTTACATGGCTTGAGAAAAAATATTTAAGCTCAAAAATACCGCGAGGTGTATGCATATATTTTTGAGTTGTTACGCGTGAAATAGTTGATTCGTGCATTTCGACCATTTCTGCTACATCATTTAAAACCATTGGTTTCATGGCTTCGGGGCCATGCTCAAAAAAACCTTGTTGTTGCTTAACAATACAATTAGTTACTTTTAATAGTGTATCGTTTCTACTTTCTAAACTTTTAATAAACCATTTAGCTTCTTGTAGATGCGAGCGAATAAACTGGCTATCACCACTTGATTTAACGGTGCGTGACATTGCTGCATATTGGCTGTTGACTCTGATTTTAGGCATGCTATCTGGGTTTAGTTCAACAACCCAGCGACCTTTTATTTTTTTCACCGATACATCAGGAATTACATACTCAGATTCTTCTCTAACTATAGTATCCGCCGGTTTTGGGCTAAGAGTATGTATTAAAGTCATTATTTCTTTAAGCTCTTCTTCTTTGAGCTTTGTTTTTTTCATTAATGTACGATAGTCGCGAGCAGCTAATAGATCAATGTGCTCGGTTAAAATCATTTTTGTTTCATTAATATAGGGTGTTTCTTTATCGTATTGGTTCAGCTGAATACATAAGCATTCTTGTAAACTACGTGCTGCAATACCAACAGGGTCAAACAATTGAATTCGTTTTAAAACAGCTTCTATTTCGTCAAGTTCAACTTCGTTGTCTTCTTCGTTCTCTTGATTAAAACTTTCTAAAATTTCTTCGCAGCTCAGCGTTAAAATACCCGAATCATCGACGGCTTCAACAATCGCAATCGCAATCGCTTCATCGGTAGGACTAAAGGGAGTCAGTTGTAGTTGCCACATTAGGTATTCGTGGAGCGTTTCAGTTGAGGAGCCTTGGTATATAGATTCATCTTCAGGCATTGGTCCTGATGATGACGCTGGGGCTGCGCTCATATATTCATCCCAACTAACATCCATAGCCATTTCATCACCTAGCGTATCTTTAGCAAGTGCTTCACCACTGTCTTGCTCATATTCGCTCGGAACATCATCAGCATTTGCGCTAACAGTGACATCGTCGTTATCTGCTTTTTGCTCGTTTTTACCAGCAGAATCTTCGGCGTAATCTTGTTCTTCAACCTCTAATAGGGGGTTGCTGTCGAGTGCTTCTTGTATTTCTTGCTGGAGATCCAATGTACTGAGTTGCAACAGGCGAATTGCTTGTTGCAGCTGTGGAGTCATTGTAAGTTGCTGGCCCATGCGCAGCTGTAATGATTGCCTCATGTATCTCTAACAATCCTTTTATGTTGTTATAATTAATACTAGCAGATGCTTAAAGACATGGCGTAAATGTTACAGCCTAAATTGCTCGCCTAAATAAACATCACGTACTGTTTTATCGTTTAATACGTGTTCTGGAGTGCCTGATGCAATTAACTCACCATGAGAAACTATGTAGGCTTTTTCGCAAACATCAAGAGTTTCTCTTACATTATGGTCGGTAATTAACACACCAATACCACGATTTTTAAGATGTTCAATTATTTTCTTTATATCTAACACTGAAATAGGGTCAACACCAGCAAAAGGCTCATCAAGCAATATAAATTTAGGATCAGCGGCTAGTGCTCGCGCTATTTCAACTCGGCGACGCTCGCCTCCTGATAATGCCATACCTTGGCTATCACGAATGTGCTGAATACTAAATTCATCTAATAAATTGTTAAGTGTGTCTTCTCTTGCTTGCTTATTTAGCTCTTTACGTGTTTCTAAAATAGCCATTAAATTTTGATAAACAGTAAGCTTTCTAAAAATTGATGATTCTTGGGGTAAGTAACCAATGCCTAATCTAGCACGACTATGCATAGGTAAAAGAGTAATATCGTTATCGTCGATAGAAATCTTGCCTTTATCACTAGGTACAAGGCCTACAATCATATAAAACGTTGTGGTTTTACCTGCACCATTAGGGCCAAGTAACCCGACTATGCTGCCAGCCTTTACTTCCAGACCTACATTTTTTACAACTTCGCGGCCTTTATAACTTTTAGCTAATAGTTCTGCTTTTAATGTACTCATGGCTGACCTTTATCGTTTTTTTCTTTTTTAGTCTCAATAGGTA
The DNA here is from genome assembly GCF_030847595.1 of Pseudoalteromonas sp. 20-92. NCBI lineage: Bacteria > Pseudomonadati > Pseudomonadota > Gammaproteobacteria > Alteromonadales > Pseudoalteromonadaceae > Pseudoalteromonas > Pseudoalteromonas sp. 20-92. Next base: position 23,427 of record NZ_JANJGQ010000004.1, on the reverse strand, counting down.
CTAAAATAGTATGCACACGATCGGTTGAGTTTTCGTCTTTTTCAGCGCTAATTAATTGCTGTTGCATATCGTAAGTAATACTCTTGGCATTTATTTTTTGACCCGCTTGCGATACTTGTGCATCGCCAATAAGGGTTAAAAATCGTTTAGCTACATCATAACGAACTTCGTTTGCGCTGGCGCTCATTATAGTGCCATCAGTTTGTTTTTCTTCGAAATATGCAGGGCTACCAGTTGCAATTAGTAGCTGTTTATTATCGCCTAATTCATCACGTTTATGTACTTCTAAACGGTCGGCTGTAATACGGCGGTTGCCGTGAATAATCTCAACATTTTTTTCAAAAATTCCGACGTTTTCTTTTAATTGGCCTTCTTGTTTGTCGGCACTTATTGATATTTGATTCGCTGCAGGTTGAATCGCTTGTTCAGCAGCGCTAAGGTTGAAAGCTAGTATAAGTGTCGGAATAATAAGTATTTTTGAAATTTTATTGGTCATAATATATAGTTCGCGTATGGTTAATAAGTTTTATCACTTCAGTTTTTAAATCGGCTTCAAGGCCTTTACCGGTGATCTTTAAATTGGGTCCCGTAACAATAACGGGTTGCTCTGAACGCATCGTGAGTAGTTTTATATCTACTTGAATATTATCCGCATTAATCTTGTCTATCATTGCATTATCAGTAAGATTCTTGGCAACCACGTTACCTTCTAAAATTAATTGTTTTCCTTCATATAACGTTGCTTCGTCTGCATTTATTCGCCATGTTTGTTTTTCGTTATATAAGGTGAAAATGGGCTTTTCAAAAAAGGTAAAGCCTAACTGTTGATATAATTCCATTTTAGCAGCTGTAACTTTATGATTAATTTTACCATTTTCATCATAGGCCGTTTGTTTTAGCTCAATAGCAATATAATCAGGCTTAGCGATAACTTCAGCTTCAACCTGAGCTGTCATATTTGTTTGTGCAAAATAAGGGTACCAAAGCCAAACCATACAGCTGATGAATAAAACGCTTAAAATTATGCGCGCTGTATTCATGAACTAGTACCTTTGCTAGTAAGTGGTTTGTCGTTCTCTAGCATAAGTAAGTCGGTTAGTTCTCTCACTGCGCCAAAACCACCCAGCATCTGTGTCGTGTAATGTGATAAACGCTTGATTAGTGGGTGAGCATCGTTAACTGCAACGGCAAACCCGACTAATTCCATTACCGGCATATCGGGGCCATCATCACCAATGTAGGCAATTTGATCATCACTTAGGTGAAGCTTGTTTTTTAGCTCTTCGTAAGCAATAAGCTTGTTTTCTTGACCTTGATAAATATGTTGTACTGTTAAACTGGTCATACGTTGTTGCACTATCTGCGAATGGCGACCAGTAATAACAGCAACTTCAAAGCCACTGTTTATAAGCGCTTTAATGCCAAAACCATCTTTTGTATTAAATGCTTTGAGCTCTTCACCTTGATTGCCAAGATAAATTCGGCCATCAGAAAATACACCATCAATATCGCATATAAGTAATTTTACTTTTTTAGCACGTGCTTTTGCATCAGCACTCAGCGGTTGATAGAGTTCTTCAAATTGCATTTATAATACTCCTGCTTTTAATAAGTCTTGCATATTTAGTGCGCCAATAGGCTGGTTTTGCTCATTAACAACAATTAAGCCATTTATACGTTTGTGTTCCATTATATTAAGCGCTTCAGCAGCTAAAATATCTTGTGTCGCTGTTGTGCATGACCTAGTCATAACAAGGTCTATTTGTGTTGTATGAATATCTAGTCTTTGCTCTAAAATACGGCGTAAATCACCGTCGGTAAATAATCCCACTAGCTGATTACTTTTATCAACAATGGCTGTCATACCAAGGCCTTTGGCTGACATTTCAATAAGTGCATCTTTTACGGTTTGTGAGACGCTAATAATAGGTGTATTTGCGCCGCTGTGCATAACATCTTTTAAGGTTAGTAATAATCGTTTGCCTAAACTGCCCCCAGGGTGAGAAAGCGCAAAATCATCGGCGGTAAAACCACGAGCTTCTAACAGAGCCACTGCCATCGCATCGCCCATAGCAAGAGTCGCTGTAGTGCTCGCCGTTGGTGCTAACCCTAAAGAGCATGCTTCTTTTTCTACTTTAATGCATACATGTACATTTGCATGTGTTGCCATGGTCGATTTAGTATTGCCTGTCATGGCGATTATTTTTGCGCCAAGGCGTTTTAAAACAGGGATAATATTTAAAACTTCACTCGTCTCACCTGAGTTTGAAATAAGCATGACAACATCGTTTTTGGTGATCATTCCTAAATCGCCATGGCTAGCTTCGCCTGGGTGTACAAAAAAGGCAGGGCTTCCTGTACTTGCAAGTGTTGCTGCAATTTTATTACCTATATGGCCTGATTTACCCATGCCAATAACAATAATTCGACCTTCGCAGTCAAACATTAATTGGCATGCTTGATGAAAATTTTCATCTACATATTGCGCTATGTCATTAAGTGCTTGGCGTTCAATATTGAGAACACGAAGACCCTGTTCGATAAAGTTCAGCGTCGTCATTATTTACCCTACTTGACTAAAAATATACCCTTGGTAGCCCAAAAATGCGATAAGCAATAAGCCACCTTCCACTCTATTGATGCGTTGGGTGCCTCTAAAGTTCAATGACATGATGATAAGAGCAAATGTTGCACCAATCATAATGAGTATATCTCGACTCGCTACTGACGGATCGATAATGGATGGATTAATAATACCTGCGAGCGGTAACACAGCCAATATATTAAAAATGTTTGAACCAACAATATTGCCTAGAGCTAAATCATCTTCATTTTTTAATACACCGGCAATTGAAGCTGCAAGCTCCGGTAAGCTCGTGCCAATGGCAATAATAGTTAAGCCAATGACTAGATCGCTTAGGCCAAAGTATTTAGCTATGTCGACTGCGGAACCAATTAAAAAATGTGAGCTAACAGGGAGCAGAACCATGCCAATAACTAACCAAAATACCGCTTTTTTAGTTGGTACATCGTTAGGTACGTCGTCACAGGCTTCTGTTATAAATGGGTCATCTTGGTTTTTTGCGCGCAGTGAAATAATAATCAAACCGCCTATAAACACGATAAAGCCAATAAGTAAGGCGATACCTTCGGCTAATGAAAAATAATTGTCTGAAAAAATATACCAGGTAGCGAATGATATCAGCAAGACCAGTGGCATTTCGCGTTTTAATGTACTTGAAGATACAGACAGAGGTCTAAATAACGCTGTAATACCTAACACAAATAGAATGTTTGTTATGTTTGAACCGACAGCGTTACCAACTGCAGTATCTGTTTTATTTGCGAGCGCTGCAGAAGCGGAAACCATCATCTCTGGGGCTGACGAACCCATTGCCACAACAGTTAAGCCTACAATTAGGGTTGGTACGCCAAAGTTTTTTGCAAGTGCCGCTGCGCCATAAACAAACCTGTCTGCACTCCAAACAAGAGCCGCAAAACCAAGAATTAAAATAACAAACGAGGTAACCATTATATTAAGCCAGTTATTCAAAATACAGATGGCGCGAATAGTAACAAAAGCAAAGGTGAAAGTATAAATAAAAGAGTCAGGTCAACTCTAATTACAATAACTTGTTGAATAATATTTTAAGGCGCTTATATCAGCACCTTAAGCTGCAGTTAAGCCGTTATAAACGAGTCTTATACTCCTTTTTGCAAGTGTATTACAAAATCTTACGAATTGTTTTTTCCATCTTGGTTAAAAAAGCTTTAAAATAGGTGCACTAGTGAACATTGTTATGGAGAGCGACTTGTCGCAATCAATAGTAGAAGTCAAGGATGTTAGCTTTTCGAGAGGCGATAGAAGCATATATAAAAATATGAGCTTTAGCGTTCCTAAAGGTAAAATCACTGCGATTATGGGGCCAAGCGGAATTGGTAAAACGACCATGTTGCGTTTAATTGGCGGTCAACTTAAGCCTGACTCCGGTGATATTTTATTTGAAGGTGGTAGTATCCCAAATATGTCGCGCAAAGAACTCTACGAAGCGCGAACTAAAATGAGCATGTTATTTCAAAGTGGTGCGTTGTTTACTGATATGTCGGTATTCGATAATATAGCGTTCCCAATTAGGGAGCACACTGAGTTGAGTGAAGACCTAATTCGGTTGGTTGTGCTAATGAAATTGCAAGCTGTTGGGCTACGCGGGGCGAAAGATTTAATGCCTTCTGAATTATCGGGAGGTATGGCTAGGCGCGCAGCTCTGGCACGTGCTATTGCGCTCGACCCTGAACTTATAATGTACGATGAACCATTTGCAGGCCAAGATCCTATTTCTATGGGGGTGTTGGTTAAATTAATTAAGTCACTCAACGAAGTGCTTGGTTTATCTTCTTTAATTGTAACCCATGATGTTAACGAGGTAATGAGTATTGCTGACCACGTTATTATTATCGCTGATCAGGGTGTAATTGGTTGTGGAACACCTGACGAAATGCGCAATCATGAGTCTCCTTTAGTGCAACAGTTTTTAAAAGGTTTGTCTGATGGTCCCGTGCCTTTTCATTTTCCAGCTCAAACATATGCAGATGAGTTGCTTGGAGAAAAAGCATAATGTTGGATTTATTTCAAAAATTAGGGCATAAGACGCTAGGTCGTTTTGCGGCTCTGGGTCGCTCAACTTATATGCTTTTTGGCGCACTTGTAAATGTACCTAACTTTAAAAAGGGTACACCTTTACTTATTCGTCAGCTCTACATGGTGGGTTCGCAATCTTTGCTCATTATTATGGTGTCAGGTTTATTTATCGGTATGGTCTTGGCATTACAAGGCTATACGGTATTAGTTGGATATGGTGCAGAGGATAGTTTAGGGCCATTAGTGGCATTAAGTTTATTACGAGAACTCGGGCCTGTTGTTACAGCGTTATTATTTGCAGGGCGAGCGGGCAGTGCGCTTACTGCAGAAATTGGCTTAATGAAAGCAACAGAACAGTTATCATCATTGGAAATGATGGCAATTGATCCACTAAAACGAATTATTGCACCGCGCTTTTGGGCAGGCTTTATAAGTATGCCGTTACTAGCGGTGATATTTTCAGCAGTGGCAATTATTGGTGCTCATTTAGTCGGAGTTGATTGGCTTGGTGTTGATACGGGTAGCTTTTGGTCAATTATGCAATCACAAGTATCATTTCAGCAAGACATACTAAACGGTATTATTAAGAGCTTTGTATTCGCCATTGTGGTGACTTGGATAGCACTTTATAAAGGGTATGACTGTGTGCCGACCTCTGAAGGGATCAGTAAAGCAACCACCGAAACGGTTGTTCATTCGTCATTGGCGGTTTTAGGGTTTGACTTTATTTTGACAGCGGTAATGTTTACCAGCTAATAGGGTATAGATAATGAATTCACGGAAATTAGAAATTTTAGTTGGTTTTTTTGTGGCGTTAGGAATTTTAGCGTTTGCTATGCTTGCGCTTAAAGTCGCCAATTCAGGTATTAGCGGCTCAGGCGAGACGTACACACTTAATGCTAAATTTGAAAACATAGGGTCATTAAAGGCACGTGCACCAGTAAAAGTGGGCGGAGTCGTTATTGGTCGAGTAGAGTCAATTTATGTTCATCCACAGGAGTTCTTGCCAGTGGTTAATATGACCATTGATGCACAGTATTTATGTCGTTTTTCAGACACGAGCTCAATCTCAATTTTAACATCGGGTATTTTAGGTGAGCAGTACCTAGGTATCCACCCTGTTATTTCTCCTAATTCAGCAGAGCAACGCTGTTTAGGTCAAGCCGTAACCGAAAATAAGCAAGACGAAGCAATTGATGATTTATTTGGTGTAGATAGTAAAGCGTTAGGTGACGGTGATTCAATCACTGATACTAAGTCTGCCATTGTACTTGAAGAGTTAATTGGGCAGTTTTTATTCAACCAAGGTAGTGAGTAATTATTATGTTGAAAAAGTTTCTAGCTATTGTAGCAATTAGCACAATGACGCTAACTCAAAGCGTAAGTGCTGCAGATGTTAAACTGAATGATCCAAACAAAATGGTGCGTCAAGTAGCGGACAATACGTTTGCACGTATCAAAAAAGATCAGCCATTAATCATTAAAAATCAAGAGCATCTTCGTGTCATTGTTGAAGAAGAATTAATGCCTTATATTGACTACAAATATGCAGCACTTCGCGTGTTAGGTAGTGAAGTATCTAAAGTACGAGCAATTACAGATGAAGCTGAAAAAGCCCAAGCGATTAAAGATATTCAGCGCTTTATTGGTGTATTTAGAGAATATTTAGTTGCCACTTACGCTGGTGTATTTACACAATATACAAATCAAAAAGTTGAGTTTGGTGCTGAGCAACCATTTAAAGGTAAAGATGTCGTTGTTGTTAAAACTAAAATTCTTGAAGATGGCAAACCTGATATCAGAATAGACTTTAAAGTTCGTGAAGATCGCGATGGTGAATGGCGAGCTTACGATATGATTGCTGAAGGTATTAGTTTATTAGACGCCAAACAAAGCGAACTACAAGGTATTTTACGTCAGCAAGGTATTGACAATGTAAGCAACCTTTTAGAGCAAAAGAGTAAGTTACCTGTTCAATTTAGAGGCAGTAGCTCGAATGACTAAATTGGCAATTAGCCAAGTTGATGAACAGCAGTTTCGAGTAAGTGGTGAACTTACTCGAAATTCCATTAGTAATGAACGGCTTTTGAACGATAAGTTAATAACTAAGCATAAAACCACTTATTTTGACCTTAGTGAGGTATCAAGGGTTGACACAGCGGGCTTAGCTTGGTTAATTCACTCTTTTGCAGAATTTAAGCAGCAAGGCATTCGTCTTGAATTGCAAAATCCACCTGAACAATTGCAAAATTTAATGCAGTTGGGTCAAGTTACAACCCTATTTGAGTGAGAGTTATGGAAACTAGCCAAGTCGAAACATTATTACGCGATGAACTTCAATTAGCTGAAGTGCATGTAAAAGCTAATGGTAGTCATTATGAAGTAATTGCAGTTGGTGAATGCTTTGACGGTTTAAGCCGTGTTAAAAAGCAACAGCTAGTTTATGGTCCGTTGATGAATACAATTTCAGATGGCACAATTCACGCAGTTTCTATTCGCGCTTTCACTCCAACAGAGTGGAAACGTGAACAAAAATTTATTTTACCGCAATAAGTAAGGCCTCCTAAATGGATCAATTTGTAATTCAAGGTGGCACTTCACTTGCTGGTGAAGTTACTATTTCTGGTGCTAAAAACGCAGCGCTTCCTATTTTGTTTGCTGCTTTACTTGCTGATGGTAAAAGTACATTTACTAATGTTCCACGTTTACGTGACATTGTTACCACCGAGGCACTATTAAAAACTTTAGGTGCAGATGTTAATTGGCAAGGCGACACACTTATTATTGATGGCGCAACGGTAAATCAGACGCTTGCCCCTTACGAGCTCGTTAAACAAATGCGTGCTTCTGTGCTTGCACTAGGCCCTTTAGTGGCACGCTTTGGTGAAGCTCAGGTTTCATTACCAGGTGGTTGTGCTATTGGTGCTCGTCCTGTTGATATCCATATTCAAGGTTTAGAGCGCTTAGGCGCACAAATAAGCGTGGAAAATGGTTATATTAATGCAAAGGTAAATGGTCGCTTAAAAGGCGCTGAAATCTTTATGGAGATGGTTAGTGTTGGTGCTACTGAAAATTTACTGATGGCAGCAGCGCTTGCTGATGGAAAAACCATACTTGATAATGCCGCGCGTGAGCCTGAAATTATCGATTTAGCTAATTGTTTAATTGCAATGGGGGCTAAAATTACTGGAGCAGGTACTAGCCGTATCGAAGTGGAGGGTGTTGAGCGCTTGGCGGGTTGTGAGCATAGTATTTTGCCAGATAGAATTGAAACAGGTACATTTTTAGTGGCGGCTGCAATGGCTGGCGGTGAGGTACTTTGTAAGAATACTGATTTTCATTCACTTGAACCTGTGATTGAAAAGCTGCGTGCAACGAATGCATTGCTTGAGGTGCATGATGACAGTATTTACTTAGATATGCGTGGCCGAGAGCTTAAAGCTGTTAATATTAAAACCGCTCCACACCCAGGTTTTCCTACTGATATGCAAGCTCAATTTACAGCATTGAATGTTGTGGCAAATGGCAGTGCAACGATTACAGAAACGATTTTTGAAAACCGTTTTATGCATGTGCCTGAGTTACAGCGCATGGGTGCTAATATTCGTCTTGAGGGCAACACGGCTATTTGTGGTGAAACCAAAAGCCTAAGCGGTGCGCAAGTTATGGCAACTGACTTACGTGCTTCAGCGAGTCTAATTTTAACAGGTATAGTCGCGCAAGGTGAAACCGTTGTTGACCGTATTTATCACGTTGACAGAGGGTATCAGCGCATTGAAGATAAGCTCAGTGCATTAGGTGCTAATATTAAACGTAGAAGCAGTTAAAAGCGCCTAATATATGTAGGTCGGATATGTAAATACACACCGACCTACAATTAGTAGTTATAGTTTTGTTTCAAGCTCTGCGACCATCACCATGATTTTTTCTATTTTGCCATTTCGATAAAGCTCAAACTCTATTTCTTTCCCAGGTTCTGTATTGCCTATTTTTTCAAGTACTTTTTGCGGATTTGCTACGGAAAGCCCTGCAATTTTAATAACGATATCTTGTTCTTCAATACCTGCTTGCCAAGCTGGGCCTAAGGGATCTAAGTTCGTAATTCGCATACCTGAAACAGGAGTTAGGCTATCGTTAACTTCTTTACCTGTGCTGTCTACTGCGGTGCCTTCAAAACCAAGGTAGCCTCTAACTACACGACCATGTCGAATCAATTTTCCCATTACTTTTTTAGCAAGTGAATACGGCACAGCAAAAAATATTCCCTGTATGTTTAAATTTTCACGCGTTTTAAATTGAGCTGAAGTGATACCAACTAAATCACCGTTAGAATTAACTAATGCGCCCCCTGAATTTCCTACATTAATAGCGGCATCCATTTGTAATAAGTTATTATAAGGGCTGTCTGTGATTTTTTGCTTACCAGTAGCGCTAATAATACCTTGGGTAATTGTCTGTCCTAAATTAAGTGGGTTACCTATGGCTAGTACTACATCTCCTACACTCGACGTATAGCTATCGCTTATAGGAATAACGGGAAGGTGGTCTGCGTTTATTTTAAGTAATGCAAGATCAGTAATCGTATCAAAGCCGATTAGTTGGACATCAAAAAAGCGCCTGCCGTCTGTCAGAATAACCATAATTTGATCTGCATTATTCACTACATGATAGTTAGTAAGAATGTAGCCATCTTGCGACATAATCACACCAGAGCCTAATTCTTGTACGGTATTTTGTCTTTTATAACGAGGCTCTTTCGAAATGCTCTCAGAAAAAATAGTCACTACGGAGGGAGCTGCACGTTTAACAGCATCTGAGAAACTTAAATGGCTAGTACTCATTGCACTCGCAAGAGGTACGTTCGGTAATAGAGAAGCTCGCATATTAGGGCTGAAAAAAACCACTAAAAAAGCAATGCTAAGCCCTGCAAATAATGGCGGGAGAATAAATTTTATTAGTTTCAGCACGGGATTCTTATTATAAGGAAGTAATTTCTTTATGATGGCATAAAAAAAATAACAGCGGCAAGTGCCGCTGTTACTTTTATTTCATTTATAGCAATATTTATTACTGAATTAAGATAAATATAGATTCACGGCCACGTTTCACGCCAAGCACTATATTGCCTTTTGTGTCATCGATGATCTTATTCATATCACGAATTGTTTCTACGCGTTGACGGTTTACCTGCATTATAATGTCACCCTCTTCAAGACCAACACGGGCTGAAGGTGAACGAGGATCTACAGAGGTAACTTCAATACCTTTATTACTATTTTTTTGCACGTTTTCAAGCGTAGCACCTTGAAAAGCAGGGTGTAGCTCTTCCCCTGTTGCCGTAACACCTGATGCACCATCGAGTGTAACTTTAACTGTTTTAATTTTTCCGTCACGATAAATGCCGAGCTTGATTTCTCTACCTTCACCCAAGGTTGCTATTTTGCTTCGTAATTCATGGAAGCCGCTAATATCACCGCCATTAATACTTACAATAACATCACCGGCTTTGATTCCTGCTTTACTTGCAGCGGTGTCATCCATTACTTGCATAACGTAGGCACCTTGTTTGACGTCAAGTTGCTGTGCTTTAGCTAGGCCTGCATCAAGTGGGCGCCCAGAAATACCAAGTGAGCCACGACGTACTTCACCGTGTTCAATAATTTGATCTACTAGGTTTTTCATCATGTTAGACGGGATAGCAAAACCAATACCAACATTACCGCCTGAAGCCCCTAAAATAGCAGTGTTAATACCTATTAATTCACCATTTAAGTTAACTAAAGCACCACCAGAGTTGCCTTGGTTAATCGCTGCGTCGGTTTGAATGAAATCTTCGTAGCCTTCAATGTTTAAACCACTGCGACCAAGTGCACTCACAATCCCTGATGTAACAGTATGGCTAAGGCCAAACGGATTACCGATAGCAACGGCAAAGTCACCCACGCGCAAATTATCTGAGTTTGCTAGTTTTACTTCAGTTAAATCATCAGCGTCGATTTGTAAAAGCGCAATGTCGGATTCTTTATCAGTCCCAATTTTAATCGCTTCAAACTCACGGCCGTCTTCAAGAGTAACAACCATTTTTTCGGCATCTTGAATCACATGGTTATTAGTTACTACATAACCTTCATCAGCATTAATAATAACGCCAGAGCCTAAACCGCTAAATTGACGTTTTTGGCTTCGGGGCTGTTGCTGTCCGAAAAAGTATTCAAGTGGATCCGCACGGCGACGCACTTCTTTTGAGCCTGAAACTTGAATGCTTACAACGCCTGGAGTAATTTTTTCGAGCATTGGGGCAAGTGTTGGCAACTGCTGGCCATTTACGGCAACCGGTATTTTTGCATAAGACGCTACCGGGCTTAATAAAAGGCTAGTAGAAAGAATAGCTGCGCTGATAAGTGATAATTTCATTTTCATAGTCTGGGTTTACTCCACTTCGAGAAAAGCAAAAAATTGAAAAGGGCTGCATAAGCAGCCCTTTTTAATTTATCAGTAAGATAAAACAACAAAGCTGTTATATCTAAAGACTATGGGGTTAAAAAAAAGTTCATCAAGATGCTTTAGAATGTTCTGAAACTTTATTTTGTCCTGCAAATAAACCTGATTCGCCTGAAACATAATCAGCAGGTTGTGCTTTTGCTGATGAGCGATCGCATCGGCGCTCTTTTATCGATGCTTGTAATTGCTCAGTAGTTTCTTTTGAAAAGAAAGGTTCAGCTGGTGTTTGCTTCCGATCCTCTAGCAGCAGTTGATTGGTTTCTTCAACATGGCTAAGTAGTTGATCGTAATTCTCTTTCATTTTATTTACAAGCTTGCCTGTACTCGCTAAATGATCGGCTACATCTTGACGATATTGCTCTAACGCATTGTTAGCTTGCTCTGCCTGTTTTTCCAACTCATCCTGTTTAAATTGTTTTTTAGTGACAAATGCACCAATAAAAAAAGCTATAACAGCAACAATAACAATTAAACCTACCCACGTGACTGTGCCCATAAATCTACCCCTTTGGGAAAATAACTAACGAATGCTTGATTCAATTATAAATCATACTAAGTGTAATATACCCCGAGTATTGATGCGTGTTAATATGCTTTGCAAATTAAACTGCATTTTAACTGTAAATAGATATGACTCCTTGGCAAACATACCAACAAGATTTGAAACGAGATGACTTTGTACATGATGTAGCACAAGAAAATGCAGTGCGCCATTTACAGCGTTTATATGACGATTTAACCCAGAACAAAATAAAATCAAAAAGCTTTTTTGCCAAGCTTTTTAATAAAGATGAGCCAGCGCCTATAAAAGGTTTATATTTCTGGGGAGGAGTAGGGCGTGGTAAAACTTATTTAGTTGATACTTTTTATGAAGCCCTACCAGGCACGCGGAAGATGCGCGTACATTTTCATCGTTTTATGCATCGCGTACACGATGAACTTAAAAAGCTAAACAATACTGTAAACCCATTAGAAAAAGTCGCGGATATTTTAAAAGCTGAAACAGACATAATTTGCTTTGATGAATTTTTTGTTCAAGACATTACAGATGCCATGCTGTTAGGTGGTTTAATGGAGGCATTATTTGCACGCGGTATTGTACTTGTTGCAACGTCAAATATAGTACCTGATGATCTTTATAGAAACGGTTTACAACGTGCGCGTTTTGTACCAGCTATTGAGTTGGTTAAACTCAATACAGAAATAGTAAATGTAGACTCAGGTGTCGATTACCGATTACGTACGCTAGAACAAGCCGAAATTTTTCATAGCCCGCTTGACGAACAAGCAGATAAAAACCTATTTGATTACTTCGATAAACTTTCCTCAGAGCCTGGCCAATTAGATGAGCCTATAGAGATAGAAGGGCGTTTAATCAAAACGCGCAAAGTAGCTAAATGTGTTGTGATGTTTGAGTTTAGTGAATTGTGCGAAACAGCGCGAAGCCAAGTCGATTACATGGAGATTAGTCGCCTATACAATACGGTTATTATTTCTAACGTGAAACAGCTTGGGCAAACTAACGATGATGCTGCAAGGCGCTTTATTGCTTTAGTTGATGAATTTTATGAGCGCCACGTAACTTTAATAATTTCAGCTGAGAAGCCGATCACCGACCTTTATACTCAAGGTAACCTTAATTTTGAATTTAAGCGTTGTATAAGCCGTTTGCAAGAAATGCAGTCTTTAGAGTATTTAGCTAAAGAGCATTTAGTTTAAAGTAAGTAGGCAAATGTGTAATAGGCCAACGCTTAAAAACAAGAGGTACATATATAGTACTTCTTATTTCTAAAATTTCTTGTGGAAAAAACAACCGGCGAGTAGCAATGTGTTTTAAGTGCTGGTATACTCCCGCGTCTGCCACGTTGCGTTCTATGCCATCATATAGTCTAGCCACTTGTGAGCGGCGCAAAAGTCTAAAACTCGAAGGGGTTGTAGCAAACTTAGAGCAGTAGTTAATATTAACTACTTGTGGTTTTAATTGAAAAACATTGGATTTTTATAAATGAAAACGTTTGTTGCTAAACCAGAAACAGTAAAACGTGACTGGTACGTAGTTGACGCTGAAGGTAAAACTTTAGGTCGCATCGCTACTGAAATCGCTCATCGCCTACGCGGTAAGCATAAAGTTGAATATACACCGCACGTAGATACTGGTGATTATATCATCGTTATCAACGCTGAAAAAGTTACTGTAACTGGTAACAAATTCAAAAACAAAGTGTACTATTCACACTCTGGTTTTCCAGGTGGTCTTAAGTCTACTACTTTTGATAAACTTCAAGCTGCAAAGCCTGAAATGATCATCGAGAAGGCTGTTAAGGGCATGTTGCCACGTGGTCCTTTAGGCCGCGCTATGTACCGTAAACTTAAAGTTTACACAGGTACTGAGCACAACCATGCTGCACAACAGCCTCAGGTTCTAGACATTTAAGGAGCACCATCATGGCAAATCAATACTACGGTACAGGTCGTCGTAAAAGTTCAAGTGCTCGCGTATTCTTACGCCCAGGCACTGGTAACATCGTAATCAACAAGCGCTCTTTAGAAGAGTACTTTGGTCGCGAAACAGCACGCATGGTTGTTCATCAAGCTCTTGAGCTAGTTGATATGACTGAAAAATTTGATCTTTTCATCACCGTTTCTGGTGGTGGTACAACTGGTCAAGCTGGTGCTATCCGTCACGGTATTACTCGTGCACTTATGGAGTTTGACGAGTCATTACGTCCACAACTTCGTAAAGCAGGTTTCGTTACTCGTGATGCACGTAAAGTTGAACGTAAGAAAGTGGGTCTTAAGAAAGCGCGTAAGCGTCCACAGTTCTCAAAACGTTAATCTATACGTTATCAAAAATTCAAAACCCAGCTTATGCTGGGTTTTTTGTTTTTAAAAATAGTAATTCCAACAATGAAAGATATGCCTAAATTGACTCGTTATCGTGCCTAGGCTTAATAATTACAGTTACTTGTATTGATCAAACTCCTCAATAACAGCGTATTTAATAAACGAAAGTTAAAAAATACTCAGATAGCTGCAAAAAAGTTAAATAATTATCGTAATTAGTTTAAATCCATCAGTTAATTGGTGGAATTTTTTGCTACAATTGGCATGGAAGTAAAACGATCGAGTTTTACGACACTACGCACCGTTTTAGAGTTTTCGCTTAGTGAAGTTGATCTTGGTCAGTACATAGTTTTTACAGAAACGATATTATGACTATTCGGCCCTATACTCAAACTGGCTTACTGAACCCTAGGTGAAGTAGGGTGTGTTAGAGCATGAGGCTGTGAATAACCTTGTTTTAATCAAGGGTTTTAATTATGATCGTTTCTATTTTAAAAATTTCGAATAATTAACCTGCTGTAACTGATGTTCTCAATATAGCAAGTGTTGAGAATCGTAAGTGGAGATAAGTGGATGAGCAATGCGCCTGTAGACAATGGCCGACGTCGCTTTTTAACCATAGCTACCTCTGTTGTTGGTGGTGTTGGTGCGGCTGGGGCTGCTGTTCCTTTTATTGCGTCTTGGAATCCAAGTGAGCGAGCTAAATCTGCGGGTGCGCCTGTGGAAGTAGATATCAGCAAACTTGAGCCGGGACAATTAATACGTGTCGAGTGGCGTGGTAAACCTGTATGGGTTGTATCACGTACCCCAAAAATGCTTGAGCAGATGAAAGAACATGAAGGTCAACTTCGTGATCCACAATCGCAAGAGCCACAACAATTAGAATCATCAACAAATGATTACCGTTCATTACGCCCAGAAATATTTTTGGCTGTAGGTATTTGTACGCATTTAGGGTGTTCTCCTGGCTTTTTACAAGGTAACTTTGGCGAAAAAGTAGAAGGGACTGACGATGGTTTCTACTGCCCATGCCACGGTTCTAAATTTGATATGGCTGGCCGAGTTTTTCAATCGGTACCTGCACCATTAAACTTAGAAATACCACCTTATACTTTTCTAGATGAAACCACTATTTTAGTGGGCGAAGAAAGAGGGGTAGTCTAATGTTTGGTAAGATTATTGGTTGGATAGACGACCGAATCCCAATGACACGTGTTTGGAATATGCACATTGCACAGTATCCAGCACCTAAAAACTTTAACTTCTGGTACTTTTTTGGCTCACTAGCCATGCTGGTACTAGTAAACCAAATTCTTACAGGTATTTGGTTAACGATGAACTTTGTGCCATCTGCTGAGGGCGCATTCGCCTCGGTTGAATACATCATGCGAGATGTAGAATATGGCTGGTTATTGCGTTACTTGCACTCAACAGGTGCTTCAGCGTTTTTCATCGTTGTATATATGCATATGTTCCGTGGCATGATCTACGGTTCTTACCAAAAGCCACGTGAATTACTGTGGTTATTCGGTATGTTTATTTTCTTGGCATTAATGGCTGAAGCGTTCATGGGGTACTTATTACCTTGGGGTCAAATGTCATTTTGGGGTGCGCAGGTAATCATTTCTCTATTCGGTGCAATTCCGGTTATTGGTGATGACTTAACACTTTGGATCCGTGGCGACTACGTAATATCGGGTGCAACGCTTAACCGCTTCTTTGCATTACATGTAATTGCACTCCCACTGGTTATCGTAATCTTAGTTTTCTTACACATTGTTGCATTGCATGAAGTGGGTTCAAATAACCCCGAAGGTATTGAAATTAAGCGTAAGAAAGGCTCTGTAGCTGAAGAAGATAAACCTAAATTTAAATTTCATGAGTATTACACTGACAAAAAAGATATTGTTGATGCAATACCGTTCCACCCTTACTACACAGTTAAAGATATTGTGGGTGTGGTTGGTTTCTTAATATTGTTCTGTTGGGTTGTGTTTTTTATGCCTGCGATGAATGGCTTCTTTTTAGAAGGTCCAAACTTCGAAGCAGCTAACCCTCTTAAAACACCAGAGCACATTTTCCCAGTTTGGTACTTTACGCCATTCTATGCAATCTTACGTGCAATCCCTGATAAGTTAATCGGTGTTGCGGCAATGGGTGCATCGATTGTAGTACTTGCATTACTACCTTGGGTAGACCGTGGTAGAGTTAAATCGGTTCGTTACCGTTGTGGTTTCCATAAATGGAACATTGCAGGTTTTGTTGTTACTTTCGTTCTTTTAGGTTGGGTGGGTGCAACTCCACAAACAGACCTTAAGACGATAATTTCTCAAATCTGTACTGTGACTTACTTTATGTTCTTCGTACTGTTGTTTGTATACAGTAAGAACGAAAAAACTAAGCCATTGCCAGAGAGGTTAACGAAATGATGAAAAAGCTTATTATTGGTTTATTTGCTTTATCAGTAAACTTGTTGCCGAACATGGTTATGGCAGCGGGTCCATCGGTTCCTTTAATGGAAGCGAATAACGACCTTACTGATCAACCATCTCTACAGCGCGGTGCAAAGTTGTTCATGAACTACTGTCTTGGTTGTCACCAAATGCAGTATCAACGTTATGAACGTACTTTTCGCGATATTGGTATCCCAACAGAGGTTGGTTTAGAACAATTGATTTTTGACGGTTCTAAAGTCGGTAGCCATATTACTAACGCGATTACAAAAGATGATGCAGCAAAATGGTTTGGCGCGGCTCCGCCGGATTTAACGCTAATTGCTCGTGTAAAATCACCAGATTATATTTACACGTACTTAAAATCGTTTTATAAAGATGAATCTCGCCCGTTTGGTGTAAATAACATTGTTTTCCCATCTGTTGGTATGCCTCATGTTCTTCAAGAGCTGCAAGGTTTGCCAACGCCAATTACTGAAGAAGTAGAAGAGCATGGTCACACTGTGACTAAAGTTATTGCTACTGAAACAGATGGTACGGGTGAACTAAGCGTAGATGAATACGACCAAGCAGCTCGTGATTTAACGAACTTCCTTGAGTACGTGGGTGAACCTTCACGTCTTGAGTCGGAAGCATTAGGTATTAAGGTAATCGGATTTTTAATTATCCTGTTTATCTTGGCATTTATGCTTAAGAAAGAATACTGGAGAGATGTTCATTAAGTTTGAACATATTTAAAGGTAATTTTGCAATAGGGGCTTAAGCCCCTATTGCTGTTTTAGTGATTTAATGGAGGTAGGCATGGCCGTAGCTGCCAATAAGCGCCCTGTAATGACCCTTTTTTCTGGGGCTAACTGTATGTATAGCCACCAAGTACGAATTGTACTTGCGGAAAAAGGTGTAAGTGTAGATATTCATTTGGCTGAAAAAGATAACCTGCCAGAAGCACTTCACGAAATTAACCCTTACGGTACAGTGCCAACACTGATTGACCGTGAGCTTGGTTTATATCAGGCAAATATCATCATGGAATACCTTGATGAACGTTTTCCTCATCCTCCACTAATGCCTGTATACCCGGTAATGCGTGGTCGTAGCCGTTTAATGATGCACCGTATTGATACAGATTGGTACAGCCTAGCTGAAAAAATCATCAATAACGCATCTGATGCAGCTCAAGCTCGTAAAGAGTTAACAGAAGCATTACTAGCTGTAGCACCTATCTTTAGTGAAGCTCCTTACTTTATGAGTGAAGAGTTTAGCTTAGTGGATTGTTACTTAGCTCCACTACTGTGGCGTTTACCAGAGTTTGGTATTGAGCTTAATGGTGCTGGTTCTAAAGAGCTTAAAGAATACATGATCCGTTTATTTGAACGTGAGTCATTCCAAGCTTCTTTAACTGAAGCTGAGCGTGAGATTCGTTTATAATGACGCCTAATCGTCCTTATTTATTACGTGCTTTTTTTGATTGGATAGTTGATAACGAATGCACGCCACATTTAGTGGTAGACGCTGGGTTTGCTAATGTACAAGTGCCTACACAGTTTGTTCAAGACGGACAAATTGTTTTAAACATAAGTCCATCAGCAGTCACACAGTTTTCGTTAGACCTAACCCAACTTAGCTTTAACGCGCGCTTTGGTGGTCAGCCAATGCAAGTGTATGTGCCCTTAGGTGCAGTGCTGGCAATATATGCACGTGAAAATGGTGAAGGTACGGTCTTTACAGCAGACGAGTTTTTAGGGGACGAAGACGACTTTGCTCCAGAGCTTGAAAGTGTTGACTCATCAGCTGAATTTATTGATGAAGCACCACCAGAAAAGCCTGAAAAGAAAAAAGGCTCTCATTTACGTGTTATTAAATAATACATAAATGCCAAAAAAAACCGCTTATTAAGCGGTTTTTTTATGCCTGATACAAAAGCGAGCCGGTGTATGTAATTAGGCTATCTATCATTTTACAACTACATATATTCAAAAACTTTTATTACGCGTTCAACGCCTGATACATTACGTGCAATGTTTACTGCTTGATTAGATTCAGACTCAGAGACTAATCCCATTAAAAATACTTCACCGTTCTCAGTAACTACCTTAATATTATTGCTACTAATATTCTTTGCAGTGAGTAGCTGCGCTTTTACTTTTGAGGTTAACCATGAGTCGTGGGTTTGTGTGGTGATACCAATATTTGATCCAATACGGATTTGATTATGAATTTTACGAATACCAGCAACGTCTTCAATTGTACGTTGAGCTTCACCTTTCATTTCTTGATTTGCGACTTGACCAACTAATAAAACGATACCGTTTACGCTTACTGCATTGATATTAGCAAATTTCTCAAGGCGCTCTACCTCACTCAAGGCAATGCTGGCTTTTATCTCAATATTGTTATCATCAATTTGTGAGCCAATAGTGCGGCGATCGTTCGCTGCTGTTACTGCACTAGCTGTACCTGCAACAATAGCGGCCGCACAGCCTTGCAATAATACAACAGTACTTAAAACAATAAGGGAGCGTTTAAACATAGTTTTCATCCTGTGGAAAGAGGGTTAAATCAACAAGTTCGCTTAAACAGTGTAAGTTAACTAAATGCGATTCGATAATACGGCTAGGGCGCTTAGAAGGGGTTCTAATTTCAACGTCATTAGGGCCAAGTAAGCCAACTAATTCCCCTCCATCATCACCGACCATCACGATTACTTTCATATCTTTAGTAAGTGCAGCCTCTACAGCAGAAATAATATGTTTTTCGTTACCGTTTATAGCAAGTGCAAGAAGTAAATCCCCTTGCTGGGCAAAAGCACGAACTTGTCGCGCAAATGTATCGTGATCATCGCCTTGGTTATTTTGACCTAAATTTATATTTTCTTGAGACAAAGCTATCGCGGGGAGACACGGCCGCTCAGTTTCATAATGGTTAACAAGTACACCCGCAATATGTTGGGCTAGCATATGGCAATTTGCAGTGCCGCAACAAATGAGTTTATTACCGTTTATTAAGCTTTGTGCAATGGTAAATGCTGCTGATTCAAGTGCACTGGGTAATACTTCACCTGCAGCGATTTGTACTTGAATGCTCTCTGTAAAAATTTCTTTAATTGTATCTTGCATAGCCTACCAATAATTTATACTTAATCTTTATATGAACTTAAGCCTATATTGCCTAAGTATTTAAAATACGTTTTTAAGCCAGTTAATTTTGGGAGATGATTCTCCTGTAATGGCTACATAATCAATTCTAAGCGCTTCATTTGTTAAGTTTTTAGCGGCTAAGTAATGATAAATACTGCGTTTTAGTCTTGCCTGCTTCTGCGGGCTTAATGCATAATTAGCGCCGCCGCGCGCATTGTTTTTGCGAAATTTAACTTCTACAAAAACAAGGGTGTCACCTTCTTTCATAATGACATCAAGCTCACCAAAGGGGCAGTAATAATTACGCTCAATGGGGGTTAATCCCTGAGATACTAAATATTTTTGCGCTTGGAGCTCATAATACTGACCTTTTTCACGGCTATTTTGCCACAGCTCTTTAAACCACGACATGTCGCCCCCTTTAATTACTTGTTTGTATTGTATTTGCTGATTGCATAAATAGTGGTATTGGGCGCTGCGTTTTTAACTGCACAGGTTTTATACGACGATTAGAATACTGCGCCCAATTTAATGTTCGCTCTATGTGCCCATTGCTGTTTATAGATAACTTACCGCTTAAACCACTAAATTCGTTGCCAGGCACAATACTTAATTGCCTTATTTCTGGAAGTACTAATATTGCATCATACGCCATAGCAAATAAACGTTGGCTTATATCAACTTGTTCAGGCCATAAAGTGTCATATTGTGCTCGCAAGGTATGTAGTTTAACTTGTGAGTTAAGCATCCATGGGAGCTCAGTAAAATATAGCCCTTCTAGATCACCTTTATCTGTACGGTCAATTTGTTTGCTATGACTTTTAGAGCTGGCATAAAGTGGGATACGATCAGCAAATGTACTTACATTTACATCAAGGTAAGGTTTAATTAAACGGGTTTCTATTGCATCACCTAAAATGTAAATAACATCTATGTCACTACGCGATCGCGTTTCGTTCTCTACTTCTTGTTTAAAAAGTGCTTTTACAGTTTTTATACGCTCTTTAGACTTATCAACTTCTAGTAAGCTGGTAATTGTATTAGGCATGTCTTTTTTATCATTATACAGGCCAATCTGAGGTTTGGTTTCACTGTAGCGTTGCCACTGTAAATTAAAGTAGTCAATTAAACGTTGGCCATTTACATTATTAGGTGCAAGCAACATTGGTTTTTGGTAGCCCATGGCTAAAAAGTGTTCTAAAGCTTGTTCTACTTCGTGTTCAGGACTCAGTGCAAAGAAGTAATGCTGCAATGAAATACGCTCACCATCAAAGGTATTTAAATGCAGAGCCGGTATATTTATCAAGGTATTAGCTGCTGTAAGTTTATCAATATTGGCTTTTAACAAAGGTCCAACAACAAAGTCGGGGTTTATTTCCTCAATTTTAGCTGCAAGTTCTTCAGTGTTTAGGTTTTCATCTAGAAACAGAGTTTCACTAATGTTTTGTTTATCAAGCGCAGCTAGAACACCGGCTTTGAGTGCATCGCCTAATCGCTCATTTGGGCCTGATTGTGGGAGCAGTATAACCAAACGTTCTATATTTATAGGGGAAAACTCTGTAAACAATTCATCTTGTTTAGGTAATACCGTTACCGCTGGGTGTCCAACATAGCGGCGTCGCCAGTTATTGATTGCTTGATCTAACTCAACACCGCTGCTTGTATATACTTGATGATATAAGGCAAGGTTAGCCCAACCTTGTTGAATTACTGAACCTCGGTTAAAGCGCTCTAATGCATAAGATGACAGTTTTTTTAAGTTATCCCACAAGTTTTGATTAAGCTGTGGGATCTCAATATTATTCTTAGCTGCTGTCTCAGATGCCCTAAAGAAATAAGGGGCCGCTTTTTTAGGAAAATTTTGTGATGCGTAAATACTGGCAGTTAAAAACTGATGCCATGCAAAGTGCTCGGGTTGGGTTAGTTGCCCGTCTAGCGATTGTAGAATAACCAAGGCTTGAGCATTTTTATCCTGTTTTTTTTGCGCAAACGCAATATAAAGACGGTTTTGAATTTGATCAACACTGGCTGTTAATTCAAGGTCGCTACCTATTTTTTCTAGTAGCGGCCAGTTTTGCTCTGTAATAGCTTCATCTCTTGCGCTATACAACAATTGTATTTTATCAGCCCCTTGACGATTTTGAGCCAATTGATAGATAGATTGTGCGCTGGTAGCTTGATTTTTTAATACATTTGCACTGTTACTGAAGTTATCACTGTTTTTAGTTGGTTTTTCGGTTGTGCTGCACGCCGATAACCCTGACAATATAATTAATAGACTAACTAGTTTAAGTCGCACAATGATTTCCCAATACGTTAACGCGATTTGCTTATATTACTGACTGACGCAGGAGACCTCAATGTTAAATGAGGAGAATTCACAGAAAATTGGCACTCTTTACATTGTAGCCACCCCAATTGGCAATTATGACGACTTAAGTCATCGTGCAATCGCGACATTATCGCAAGTTGACTTAATAGCTGCTGAAGATACTCGCCATACCGGCAAGCTACTTAGCCACTTTGGTATCAAGGCTAAAACATTCGCATTACACGACCACAACGAAAAGCAAAAAGCACAACAAATTATTGATCAACTTAATCAAGGTTTAAATATTGCTTTAGTATCTGACGCTGGTACACCACTAATTAGTGATCCAGGCTACGCGGTTGTAAACTTATGCCGTGAGCAAGGCGCGCATGTGACACCTATACCTGGTGCGTGTGCAGCTATTACCGCTGTATGTTGTTCAGGCTTACCAACCGACCGCTTTCAGTTTTTAGGCTTTACGCCAGCTAAAAGCAAAGCTCGGCAAGACTTTTTTACCGAAGCTGTTAACTCAGGTATCACCAGTATAATGTACGAAAGTACGCACCGTATTATGGCAAGCCTTGATGATTTAGCACTAGCACTTGGCGACGATCAACACATTGTGTTTGCTAAAGAGCTAACCAAAACCTTTGAAACATTTTTTAATGGTAGTGTAAGTGAGCTTAAACAGTTTTTAACAGATGATCCTACCAAGCAGCGCGGCGAAATAGTGCTGATGCTTGCGGGCAAACCAAAGCAAATAGACGATGTTCCGCCTGAAGCGCGCAAAATGCTGGCACTTCTTGAGAGTGAAATGCCAATGAAAAAAGCCTGTGGCGTTGTTGCTGAATACTTTGGAATGAAGAAAAACGCTTTATACAAAACAATTATTGAAGAAAAAGAGTAAATTTTACTGCGCTTGGTATTAGCCTCATGTATACTGCGCGCCGAGTCAGCCAAGATGATCGCTGCCTGTGACGAAAATGATCAGGGGGAGGAAAGTCCGGGCTCCATAGGGCAGAGTGCCAGCTAACGGCTGGGGGGCGTGAGCCCACGACAAGTGCAGCAGAGAGGAGACCGCCAATCTTCGGGTTGGTAAGGGTGAAAGGGTGCGGTAAGAGCGCACCGGGCCGCTAGTAATAGTCGGTTGCAAGGTAAACTCCACTCGGAGCAAGACCAAATAGGGTTCTATCATTTTAAATAATGAACGCGTGGCCCACGTGAGAACCGGGTAGGTTGCTTGAGCCATAGAGCGATTTATGGCCTAGACGAATGATTATCACTTTCTTCGGAAAGGACAAAACCCGGCTTACCGGCTGACTCACTCATTCAATAAAAAAGCCCGCAGTTAACGCTGCGGGCTTTTTTGTGCTTAAAAATTAAGATAAGTCACTTTTTTCAGCCGTATGCTCATGGCAATTGGTAGAATTTCAATAAAAAGTAATAACTTGGCTGTGAGAAATAATGATGTATGAAGTCAAGATTTGATAATCATATAGAAAGTTCCTCGAGTTTTTCGATACAGTTGTGTTGACCAAAACA